>JBAQNA010000052.1:0-20123 GCA_049303335.1 Candidatus Aenigmatarchaeota archaeon | reverse complement strand
CCTTGCGGACACAAGCTGTCTGTAATATTTTTCTAATGCCTTTTTTGGCTTGAGGCTTTTTTCGCGAAAAAAGCCTCAAGCCAAAAAAGGCATTAGAAAAATATTACAGACAGCTTGTGTCCGCAAGGACCCGTGAGAAGCCCTTTTCTTTTTTGGTAACGAACTTGTAAAAAAGAAAAGCGCTTGCGGAAATCCACGAAAAGCGAAAGCTTTTCGGGATGCCGAAAAACCTGAAAGGTTTTTCGTGCAAGAAAAACAAAATTCTTTTCCAAAAAGCGCGAAAGAAAAAGGCTCGCGAATTCAAAATGCACGCAAACTAAGTTTGCGGCATGCCGAAAAGCGAAGCTTTTCGTGCATGAGATGAAACTCTCACCCTCTGCGCCAATCAAACTTTTTGCATGTTCTTTCTCGCCGATTTTCTAACCTTTAAATACCTTGCAGCCTCATTAAAAACGGGAAGTTTTTGCACGGGATTCCGAGAAGGAGTTTCCGAAACCTGTGGTTGTCGAATAAACCTGAAGGGTTTTTCGAAACGTGTTCTGAGTTTAGCGGAGAAAGGCGCATTCGAAAGAATCGCCGGGAGGAAAAAACGCTTAAATAGCTTAATGCTGATAAGTGTTTACCGAAAAAAATTCATTTTAATTGCAAGAGGTATGTTTTATGCCGAAAGAGAGGAGACCGAAAAGGGGAGGACGCGGGTTTTATCCGAAGAAGCGGGCGCCGCGCAGCTACCCGGCCTCGAAATTCGCGCCATCGAAGGAGGCAAAGCCGCTCGGGTTCGCCGCATACAAGGTCGGGATGACGCACGTTCAGGTGCTTGAGACAAACCCGAAATCGAGGATGAAAAACCAGCTCGTGACAAAGGCGGTGTCCGTGCTGGAGTGCCCGCCGCTCAATGTGTTCGGATACAGGCTTTATAAAAAAACAGTACAAGGAATTAAAACTTTGGGAGACGTTTATTCGGAAAAAATGGACAAAAGACTGGAAAGGAAAGTCGAAATAAAGCAAAGCCAGAAAAAAGCGGTTCCCGAGAACGGCGCATCGCACGTTCACTTGCTCTGCCACACGAATCCGGTTTTCAAGAAAACTCCGGAAGTTTTTGAAATCGCGATAGGCGGCGGAATCAAGGAACAAACGGAGCTTGCAAAACAACTGCTCGGAAAGCAAATCAAAGTTTCAGACGTTTTCAAGGCCGGCGATTATGCGGACGTTTCATCCGTGACAAAAGGCAAGGGATTCCAGGGCCCTGTGAAAAGGTTCGGCATCAGGCTTCACGGAAGAAAGATGAGGCATATGCACAGGCACGTCGGCACGCTGGGAAGCGCGGAGCCGGGAAAAGTAAGACCTACAGTTCCCGCCGCGGGACAACTCGGCTTCCAGACGAGAACGGAATTAAACAAGCGGATTTTGAAAATGGTCGAGCCGAAGGAGATAAACCCGAAGGGCGGATTCCCGAATTTCGGAATCGTGAAAACGGAAAGCATAATCGTGGAAGGCAGCGTGCCCGGCGCGCGCAAAAGGCTGATAAGGCTGCGAATGCCGATGCGCCCGATCGCCTCGAAATATCCGGTGGAGATAAAATACATTTCGCTCGAGAGCAAGCAGGGATGAAATGCAGAAAATAGAAACTGATGATTGAATGAAGACAGAAGAAACATACAAAATAGCGGGCTTTGAATTAGGATGGAAAAGAACGATAGAACATATTGATGTCACGATAACGCATTATTCAGGGTATGTAGGAAAAATATGTGACAAATACAAAGAATATTTGGAAAAAATTGGAATGAAGACTGACGTTAATGATAATCCCACAGAAATCAATTTGATTGAAATGCTGCCGCTCAAAGAAATGTTCCCGATGAAAAAAACAGAATCAGAAGACGAGAATTCGTTTTTGAAATTTGGCGATACTTTGTTTAATGTCCCTGGCGCATTTGAAGTAAGCAAAAAAGAAGACGGAGCTGACTGTTACGAATCATAAGAATCGCGGAAATTCAAAATGAAAAAATAAAAATTGAAACGCTGGAAATGTAGTTGATAATCATGGCAGCACAAAAAACAGTCGGAGTTTACGACCTGAACGGAACGCGCGTGAGGGAGGCGAAGCTTCCGAAGGTTTTCGCAACGCCCGTGCGCCCGGATCTGATAAAGCGCGCCGTGCTTTCGATGCAGGCGAACAGGAGGCAGGCTTTCGGGGCAAGCATCCTTTCCGGATTGCAGACGAGCGCGCACTACCACGGCGTGAAGGACACGAAATACTCGATGAAAAACAAGGAGATGGCAAGGGGACCGCGAGTCCACGAATCGTCCCCAGGGCAGACTTACAGAATGCGCCGTGTTCCGCAGGCGGTCGGAGGCCGCGAGGCTCACCCGCCGATGGTCGGGAAAATACTGAGGCAGAAAATAAACGAGAAGGAAAAAAGGATTGCTATTTGCTCTGCGATAGCGGCTTCGGCTGTCAAGGAAATGGTGGAAAAGCGAGGGCACAAGTTCGAAATTGAACTGCCTATCATTGTATCAAACGACATTGAAAACATTTTAAAAGTAAAGGAATTTGAAAAAATTTTGAACGCGCTCAAGCTTGAAGGCGAAATGGAGCGCGCGAAAATAAAATCGATAAGGGCTGGAAAAGGCAAGGCGCGCGGAAGAAAATACAAGAAAAGAAAGTCGATACTCGTAGTCGCGGAAGGTAGCAGGCTGAAGAAAATCGTAAAAAGCTTCCCCGGAATAGACGTCTCGACCGCGGGCATGCTGAACGCGGAACTGCTCGCGCCCGGATGCCAGGCGGGAAGGCTTGTGATTTGGAGCGAGAACGCGATAAAAAAACTGGAGGAGAAATACGGCTGATAAAAAGAAAGTATTCGTAACTATCGATATTGATTGCAAAATATTACATTCCTAAAACAAAACTTGGTTATTTCGTGATATTTATGGCTGAAGAAAAAATCGCGGAGAAAAAGGAAATTAAGAAAGACGTGAAGCCGAAAGGCGCGGAAAAGCCGCAGGAAAAGAAAGCCGAAGCGAAGGCGGAGAAACAGGAAAAAAAATCCACAAAGGAAAAGGCTATGCCCGCGGAAGTGTGGAACATAATCAGCCACTCGCTGCTCACGGAGAAATCAATCAGCTTCGTCGAGAGCCAGAACAAGCTCGTGTTTATCGTGCGCCGCGACTCGAACAAGAGCGGCATAAAATGGGCCGTGGAAAAGGCTTTCGAGGTCAAGGTTGACGAGGTGAGAACGCTTATCGACCAGAAGGGCAGGAAAAAAGCGTTCGTGAAGCTCGACAAGAATTTCAACGCGGGCGAGATAGCGACAAGATTGGGAATGCTGTAAGGTGGAAATATGGAAAACAACGGCTACATAAAGGAATTGCCTGTCGTTGATAAAAAAATGAGAGGAAATGTTAGGAAATTTGAAATAATTTGTATATATAAGAATCAACCAAATTTGACTGAACTAAGAGATATATGCGGAAAATGCAAAAAGCCAAATCCAAAAACAACAATAGCGGTTTCAGGAAAACCTCCATATGAAGAAAGCGGCAATCTTTATGGATGCGGAATTCCGATTAAACTGATTATCAATATTGATGAAAAAGGTTTGCCACAATTAACGCAAAAGATTGAATATCGCAGCGGTCTTTCAAAACCAATAATACCTATTACAAAAGAAATAGGCAAATACTATTACGCCGAAATGAAATCGCACAATAAATGGGGATTGTAATGGGAAAACGAATAATTTCAAGGGCGCGCGGCGCGGGCGGTCCGCGTTACAGGTCACCGGAGCACAGGTACGTAGGAAGCGTGAGTTACCCGAAGTTCACGGAAGGTCAGATGAAGGCCGAGGTTATGGAAATAGTCCACGACCCTGGAAAAAGCGCGCCGCTCGCAAGGCTAAAGTTCACGGACGGGATTGAGAAGTACGTGACCGCGACCGAAGGAATGAAAAAGGGGGACATCATAGTATTCGGCGCGACGGGCAGGAACAACGTCGCGAAGCTTTCGGAAATACAGGAAGGGGTTCCGATATGCAGCATCGAGCTGCTGCCTTTTTCGGGGCCGAAAATCTGCAGAAGCTCCGGAGTCTACGGCACGGTCATAACAAAAGGGGAAAAAGTCACGGTGAAGATGTCGTCCGGCAAGATTAAGGAATTCAACCCGAACTGCCTCGCGATGATCGGGATACCCGCAGGCGGCGGGCGCGTTGACAAGCTTTTCGTGAAAGCCGGACAGGTTTACCACGCGAAGCTCGCGAGAAACAAATTGTGGCCGCGCAGCTCCGCGTCAAAGATGAACCCAGTGGACCACCCATTCGGAGGAAAGACAAAACCGGGCTGGCCGAAGACCGTGAGCAGGTGGGCGCCACCCGGACAGAAAGTAGGAGCGATAAGCTCGAGAAGGACGGGATTGAGAAAGAAGTAAAAATAAAAAGTGACAACCATGGCAAAAGTATTCACGTTCCGCGGAAAGACCGCCGAAGAATTGCAGAACCTCTCGTTCGAGGAGTTCGCGAAGCTGCTGCCGAGCAGACAGAGAAGGGCGCTGCTGAAGCGCGGAATGACGGAAGAGGAGAAAAAGGTTTTCAGGAAGTTCAGGAAGAGCCGCGGAAAATTCATCAAGACGCAGACGCGCGACATGATCATCGTGCCGGAAATGATCGGGCTGAAGTTCGGCATACACAACGGGAAGGAATGGGTCACGGTCGACATAAAGGCCGAGATGGTCGGGCACAGGCTCGGCGAGTTTTCGCAGACAAGGAAGCGCGTGCTGCACTCCGCTCCGGGAATAGGCGCGACAAAATCAAGCAAGTTCGTACCGCTAAAGTAAATTTGTGTGATTAATATGACAGGATACACGATTCCGATTCAAAAGGATATGGCTTGCGCGAACGCAACCGAAAAGATTTCCACGGTGGCTGCGCAGGCCGTGTCAAAGAAGATAAACGGGATGGCGTTCAAGGAGGCCAAAGAGTTTTTGGAAAAGGTTGTCGACGGAAAAGCGTCCGTGAACCACAAGTTCCACACGAACGCCGCGGAAAGCATACTGGCTCTGCTGAAATCCGCGGAGAACAACGCGATCGCAAAAAAGCTGGACACCGAGAACCTGAAGGTCATAGCCGCGTCGCACAAGGGGCCGAAGATATTCAGGGGCAGGAGGAAGCGCGCCTTCGGAATGCGCATGAAATCCACGCACGTCCAGATTGTGCTGAAGCCTGCAAAAATGGCGCAGAAAAAAACCGTAAAGAATGTTGAATCGAAACAAAGCAAAAAGACCGAGACGGCAAAAATGCCGGAAGCCAAAAAAGCGGTAAAGACTGCGGAGAAAAAATAATTTCATAATGGTTGATAATGATGGCAATCGAGCGTCAATTCGTGAAGGACGGAATAAAAAAGTCGGAAGTTGAGGAATTCCTTTCGATGGAATTCGCGCGCGCGGGATACAGCCACTCGGATATCCAGCACACGCCCGTGGCAACGCACATCACCGTGTTCGCGCAGAGACCCGGAATGGTCATCGGAAAGGGTGGGAAAAATATCGAGGCAATAACTGAAATGGTAAAATCGAAATTCGGCCTGCAGAATCCGCAGCTCGAAGTAAGGGAAGTCGAGATTCCGGAGTTTGACGCGAACATAGTTGCGCAGGAGATAGCAAACTCGATAGAGCGCGGGCTCAATTACAGGCGCGTTGTCAACTTCATGATACAGAACATCATGCGAAGGGGTGCCGCGGGAGTGGCGATAAGGGTCGGCGGCAAACTCGGCGGGGACATGAGCAGGATTGACAAGTTTTCCGCGGGATACCTGAAGTACGCGGGCGAGCAGGCGGAGACGGAAGTCAAGAAGGCGCACGCGACCGCGCTGGTCAAGGCCGGAACCATAGGAATATTGGTGAAAATACTTCCTGAAATGCCGAGGGAGATAGAGACAAGCAGGAGACTGCTGGCTTCGATGCCTGTTGCAGGCAAGGAGGAAATAAAAGTTGAAATCGAGCCAGCGGATGAAAAGGCGGAGTAGAAAAATTAAAACGAAAAACAAAACAACGGAATAAGAAAGCGGAACAATGCATCAAGCGCAAAACGAGTTCATTCGATAATGAGTTGACAAACATGGCAGTAATGAAGAAAAAACAGATTCGTGAGATGGAAGCGAACGAGAGGGACAAAAAAATAGGCGAGCTGAGGCTTGAGCTCATGAAAGAAAAGGGGCATGTCGCAGTGAGCGGAGCCGTGTCAAATCCCGGAAAAATCAGGGAAGTCAGAAAGACGATCGCAAAGCTGCTGACGCAAAAGAATGCGAAGAAGAAGGAATAAAATCGGAAACGGCACAACCGATGAAAAATATCTGGAATAAAAAAATGGGAAAATATTAACGAAAAAAATGGATTAAAATTATATTTAACTAAAAATAAGAAACAAGGTGAATGAACTGGCGGAAATATGTAAAAATTGCGGGTTGCCAAAGGAACTTTGCGTATGCGGAACCATAGCAAAGGAGTCCGCGAAGATACGCGTGTACTCGGAAAAGAAAGCCTTCGGGAAATGGATGACCATTGTCGAGGGGCTGACCGAGGACGTGAACCCGAAAGAGCTGACAAAAAAGCTGAAGACGAAGCTGGCGTGTGGCGGAACCTACAAGAACGGGAGGATAGAATTGCAGGGCAACCACATGTACAGCATAAGGAAACTGCTTACGGATTTCGGGTTTTCGGAAGAGCAGATAGAAATGTGATAATTTGAATAACGCGGTAACAAGAAGCGATGCGCATGCCCATAACTCCGCGTAACGTATTGAGGCACGAGCTTATCGGGCTGGAGTGCGCGGTCCTGAAAAGCGGAAACGCGAAACAGGAAGGCATAAGCGGGATCATTGTCGACGAGACAAGAAACACGATTGCGATAATGAAAAACGGCAAGGCCGCGAAAATAGCAAAGGCGGGCGCGGAATTCGTTTTCGCGCTGCCCGATGGAAAGAAGGTGAAAGTATCAGGACAACTGCTTGTTGCGCGCCCCGAAAACAGAATTAGGACGAAACTGAAAAGATGGTAATGACGAAAAATGCGGAAAAAAGAATCGAAACGAAGAATTAGAAACAAAACAGTCGTAACTCAAATACAATCCAAAATGCAGTTGGTAATCATGGCGAAGAAAAACGGAACGGGACACAGGAACATCGGCGTTGAGGCGAAGCCTCCGCAACAGAGCTGCGCGGACAAGAATTGCCCGTGGCACGGAACGCTGCCGGTAAGGGGAAGGATATTCGCGGGAAACGTCATCTCCGACAAGGCTGCGAAAACAGTTGTCGTGGAATGGGGGCACAACAGGCTTATTCCCAAATACGAGAGATATGAAAGAAGGCACACGAGAATCGCCGCATACAACCCGGACTGCATCGCAGCAAAGCTCGGCGACAGCGTAAAGATAGCGGAGTGCAGGCCGCTCTCGAAGACGAAATCGTTCGTCGTGATTGAGAAGCTGGAGACGCTGAAAAAATAAATGCAGAAATGTAAAATAAAAAAAACAGAACATATGAAAATGCAAAAAATAAAAACGATACATGAAGGAAGTATCGGAACCGTAGGTTCTAATTATGAAAGCAATTTCGGCAAACGTTACAAAAGGTGTTGAGTCTGGCAGCTTCCTGAAGTGCGCGGACAACACCGGCGCGCAGATCGTGCAGCTTATCACTGTAAAGAGCACTCACAGCGTCCGCAGGAGGAGGACGGGCGCGGGAGTCGGCGCGGTCATCGTAGGCGCCGTCAAGAAAGGGGACGTGAAAATCAGGCACGAAGTCGTGACCGGCGTGATAGTTCGCCAGCGAAAGGAGTTCAGGAGGCCGAACGGAATGCGCGTAAAATTCGAGGACAACGCGGTGGTGCTGATAAACGAGAGAATGGAGCCGCGCGGAACCGAGATAAAGGGGCCGATTGCAAAAGAGGTTGTCGAAAGATTCAGCGCAATCGGAAAAATTGCGAGCACGATAGTTTGATTGAGAAAACACAAAAAAAACTGATAAAAGGTGATTAGATGAAAGATTTTTACAAAGCACTTAACGATTCAATTTTGAAACCGGTTGTAAAACCCGCAATCGCGGCAGCAAGTATTGGATTTGGAATTGACAGGCTAATAAAATCTGATTACGTTGGAGCTGCAATTGGGTTTGCAATCAGCGGAGTATCTATAGAAAGTTTTTCAAAAGATTATGGCTATAGTATATGCGGTACTTTCAAAAATTATGTTTCGGAAAAGTTATCAATTTAAAGAATGTTAAAACAATTCAATCCGTAATGTCGATATTTATGCCACTGTCAAAATCGTCAAAGAAGCGAAAGCAGAGAAAGGCGCTTTACAATGCGCCGCTGCACATGAGACAGAAGCTTGTGGGCGCGCACCTTTCAAGGGAGCTGCGCGCGCAGACGGGCAAGAGGAGCCTGCCCGTGAGAAAGGGTGACGAAGTGAAAATCATGCGCGGCGCGAACGCCGGAAAGACCGGAAAGGTCGCGGAAGTTGACCTGAAAAAGACTAAAGTTTTCGTGGAAGGCATAGTCAGAAAGACGGCGAAAGGGAACGAGGCAAAAATCCCGTTAGAGCCCTCGAACCTTCTGATAACGAAAGCGGATTTCAGCGACAAGATGAGGCAGAGAATTTTGGAAAAGGCGAAGATGAAGGGTGCAAGAGTTGAAATGAAAAAATAAGAAAACAGTGATTCGGATTCATAAAAATGGTGTCAATTAAAAAAATCGGAAACATAAAAAAAAACGAAAGATGCGCAAATAAGAGCACAAAAAACTGCAAAACAAATTCAATGATATTGTAGTGATTTTATGGCATGGTTAAAAAGACTGTCCGCGCCGATTGCAAAGGAAAGGAAGAGCAAGGGCAAGTTCATAGTCTGCCCGAGGGGTCCGCACAAAAAATCCGCTTCGCTGCCGCTTCTTGTCGCATTGAGAGACAAAATAATGCTCGTCAGCAGCATGAAGGAAGGCAAGGGCGCAATAAAGCGCGGCGAGATGCTCGTAGACGGCAGGGTCTGCAAAGACGAGAAGTTCGGCGCAGGCCTGCTTGACACGCTAAGCGTTCCTTCCGCGTCAGCCTTTTTCAGGATTGTGCCGGAAAAAACCGGATTGAGGCTTTTGAAGATCAGCGAGAAGGAGTCGAAAATAAAGGTGTGCAGGATAGACGGCAAGACCGCGGTGAACGGCGGGAAAATCCAGTACAACCTGCACGACGGCAGGAACCTGATATCTAGCGAGAAATACAACACCGGCGATTCCCTTGTGATAGGGCTGCCCGAGCAGAAAGTAATCGAGCACTTGAAATTCGAAAAGGGGAAAACCGGATTCATCATCATGGGAAAAAACGCTGGCATGGTCGCGAAGCTGGAAAAGATAGAAACAGGCAGGACAAAAAGAGTATGGATGAAAAAAGAGGGAGGTTCCGAATTTGAGGCGCCCATGAACTATGTGATGATAATCGGAAAGGAAAAGCCCGCGATCGCGGTAAGCGAGTAAGGAACAGGAATAAAACAAAATTACAGCGGCAAATCCAACAAAAAGAAAAAGCGATTTTTATGAACAATGCAAACCCCATGCGCGAGATAAGGATGGAGAAGCTCACGTTAAACATAGGCTGCGGCACGGGCGGGGAAAAGCTTGACAAGGCAAAAAAGCTGCTGGAAAAAATAACAGGAAAAAAGGTAGTGATAACAAACTCGCACAGCAGGTCGACGTTCGGGGTCGCGAAAGGCAGGCCGCTCGGGTGCATGATAACTCTCCGCGGGAAGGACGCGAAGGATTTCCTGAAAAAGGCGTTAGAAGCGATAGACGGAAAACTGCCGGAGAAGGTCTTTGACAGGCAGGGAAATTTCTCGTTTGGAATAAAGGAGCAAATCGACCTGCCAGGAGTTAAGTACGAGCCAGAAATCGGGATATACGGAATGGACGTTTGCGTGACGCTCGAGAGGCGCGGATACCGCGTGAAGAAAAAAAGGATTCCGCACGGAGTCGGAAAAAGCCACAGGATAAAAAAAGATGAGGCAAAGGAATGGGCTATAAAAAACTTCGGAGCGAAGGTTGAATAAGGTAAAAAAACAATAATAAAAAGCGAAACTGATGAAAATGCCAACACCAAAATGGGAATATAAGATATTGCAAGCTGGTATTAAGTATCAGGATACAGATTTTCAAAATAAAAGTTTTGTAGATGATGATTTGAATAAACTTGGCGAAGAAGTCTGGGAAGGTTTTGGAGTAGGAATAACAAGCACTGCGTCCGGAAACGTAAGACAGATTTATTTTAAACGACTGAAGCAATAATGAAAGTTGATTATCATGAAAGCAATTAAAAAAATCAGGAAAACCGGAAAGGGCGCGTACACCTGCAGGAGATGCGGGAGGCACGGAGCGATCATAAGAAAGTACGACCTGATGTACTGCCGCCAGTGCATGCGCGAAGTCGCGAAAAAAATCGGCTTCAGGAAATACTCATGATGAAAAAAGGTTTAATAAAAATTCGACACAAAAAAGGTTCCAATTATGAGACACGATTTGATATCCGACATGCTGTCCGCGATAAAGACCAGCGAAAGGTTCGGGAAGAAGAGCGTAGCGATAAAAGCATCCAGGATGGAGAAAGACCTTTTGCTGATATTGCAGAAGAACGGGTACGTGGGCAGCTTCGAGATGATTGAGGATGGAAAGGGCGGCAAGTTCGAAATCCAGCTCATCGGAAAGGTGAACGACTGCGGCTCCGTGAGGCCGAGGTTTGCGGTCAAGGCGGAGGAGTTTGAAAAATGGGAGCACAGGTTTTTGCCTGCCGCGGGAGTCGGGCTGATTATAGTCTCCACACCGAAGGGAATAATGGTACACACGGAAGCAAAGCAGCAGAACATCGGGGGAAAATTGCTCGCGTACGTTTATTGAATTAAGGATGATGACATGACTAAGAACATTATTGATGTTTTTGTCTTAAAGAAAAAAGATGATGAAAATAAATATGCATTTGCATCAAAAGATGATGGAAAACTTGAAACTAATATCGAACGAGTTTACTTCGTATATCATTCCCCATGCACAATAAAACAGAAGTTCCTGAAGAATGCATTAAAGTTGGGAGTGTTAAAATAGATGCAAGCACTTACAATAGTTTGAATTTTAGGTTTATGACCAAGCAAGAAATAACAGAAAAAATTGAAGAATTCAGATATGCTGCTGATACGCTGAAAACTTTTTTCAAGAATAAATAAAAGTTGGTTTTTATGGCAGAGCGCACAATAGAAATTCCGCAGGGTGTTGACGTCAGCGTGGATGGGTTCAAAGTAGCTGTCAATGGAAGCCTGGGGAAGGTTGAGAAGGATTTTGCGTCTCCGCTTTTCAGGAACGAGGTGAAGATTAAAAAAGACGGAAGCAAGATAACGGTTTCGTGCGACAGCAAAAAAAGAAAAATAAAGTCGGTAGCAGGAACCATAGAGTCGCACATAAACAACATGATTTCAGGAGTGATAAAAGGGTATACCTACAAGCTCAAGATAGTGTTTATGCACTTTCCGATGACAGTAAAAGCCGCGGGAAAGGAAATAATCGTGCAGAACTTCCTCGGGGAGAAGTCCTCAAGAAAGGCGGAAATCACGGGCGACGTGAAAGTTGTCATAAAGGACGATGAGATAACGGTAACGGGATACAACAAGGAGGACGTCGGACAGACCGCGGCGAACATAGAGCGCGCCACAAAGATATCCGCGCGCGACCGCCGCGTTTTCCAGGACGGGATATTTTTGGTCAGCAGCGAGTGAAAGGCGTTATTTATGTTTGTTTCCGAAGTAAATAACAATTTGTTTTTGATGCCAGAATATGTTAATTCGGTAAAAGAAGAATTGAAAAAAGGAAAGACTGCAAAATTTGTGATTGGAAGAATAGACTATAATGCCATACAAAAAGATGAAACATTTAAAAGAGAATATGAAACACTTATAAAAAGTTACCCAAAATTTTTCGTCATGTTTAATCCTGAATTGCCGAAGGATAGCCAAAAAATAATAGTGCCTGGTCAAAACCCTTGCATTATGTCTCATAACAGAGAAACCGCAAGCGGAGAAGCAGGACATGTTTCACTTCGAAAAGCGGCTCAAGAAATAGAAAAAGCTGATAATTATTTTAAAAATGGTGTTGTTTTATCCGATTTTAATGCGCCTTTAAATGATTTGGTGAAGAAGTTTAATGAAAACAAATCTGGAAAAAGTCAAATCTGCGTTTGATGTGATAATTATGGCGGAAGAAAAGCAATCTGAAAAAACAAAAACCGACGAGAAAAAAATCGCGGCGAAGAAGGAGAAGCCCGTGTTCGCGGTCGGAAACAGGAAGGTCGCGAAAGCCCGAGCCATCTTGGTGAAGGGAAGCGGAAAAATTGTCATAAACAGCATACCGCTCGGCATATTCGAGCCAGCGCTCGCGAGGGACATGATATCCGAGCCGCTCATTCTTGCCGTGGATGCAGCAAAACAGGTTGACATTTCCGTAACCATGGAAGGCGGCGGAATAATGGGGCAGGCAGAGGCGGCTAGACAGGCCATCGCGAAATCGCTCGCGGAATTTGACAAGAACCTGATGCCGGTTTTCCTGCAGTACGACAGGTCTATGGTTGTCGCGGACCCGCGAAGAAACGAGCCGCACAAGCCGAGCAGGAGCAAGGACGGCCCGAGAAGGCACAAACAGCGCTCGAAGAGATAAATAATCCGAAAAAGATATAAAAAGCAGAAAGATAGCTTGAAAGGGGAGAAAACCGTCGTAACTGATTTTTATTTTTTAGTTTGAAAACGGTTTTCGGATTAACAATAATACAACAAATAAATCAGAAACGCTGAAAACGCAATAATCTAAAAAAAAGGTTCTAATTATGATGATGCCAATTCGATGCTTTTCATGCGGCAAGCCGCTTGCGCACCTTTGGGAGCAGTACAAAGCGCGCGTTGACAAGGGCGAGGACCCGAAGAAGGTGCTTGACGAGCTTGGCGTGAAAAACTACTGCTGCCGCGCGCTGTTCGTAGGCAACGTGGAGCTGATCGAGCAGGTCGGGAAGTTCAAGAGATGATATATCTGATTTGACAGGCGTTCCTGCTAACTTTTTCTGGAAATAAGAACGCTAATTATAACAGCAACCGATAGGTTTAAATAGATTTACAACTATCAGAGAATAACATAAAACTTAGAATAATATTAAAAACTAAATTGGTGGTGAAGATGGTAGAAGATAGAATGAAAAAATACGAAAGCATTATTTCTTGTTTACCTAAAGTATTGGGCGGAACAATAATAGTCGGAGCCATTAGTTATAATTTGACATCTATGTTTATAGAATTGCCAAGAGTTGACAACTCCGGCTTGTTTAATTCTGGTCTCTTATCAATTTTGACAGGATACGGAATGGATGCAACAAATTACATGAAAGGATATTTTAATGAGTCACTTGAATTAAAGTATAAAGATAAAAAGTAATTTTTGCTTTTTTAATTTTTTTCATATTACACTCTTCTTTCTAAAGTTGAAAGCCTGCGGTTGGAAGTGTAATCTGCAAGTGGAAGAGAAAGAAAATCGATTCCGTCAGCAATGAATCAAAAACTTAAATACGCCTTTCCCGAAAATCATTCTCATGTCCGTCATTCTTTACAGCCTTGTTGCCGCGCTGGCCGCGCTTTTGGCGAGCGTAGTGCCGCTGAAGTTCAATATAACATCGAGGAGGCTCACGTATCTGCTTGCCGCGTCCGCGGGAATACTCCTGTCCATAGCGTTCGTTGACATACTTCCGGAGGCGTTCGCGCTTTCGCCGTTTGCGGGGTTCGGGATTCTCGCGGGCTTTCTCATAATAAACTTTATGGAGCAGTTTGTCATCACAGAGCCCTCCTCTGAAATAACGGAAGACTGCAAGCTC
Source organism: Candidatus Aenigmatarchaeota archaeon (assembly GCA_049303335.1). Classification (GTDB taxonomy): domain Archaea; phylum Aenigmatarchaeota; class Aenigmatarchaeia; order Aenigmatarchaeales; family DAIDAN01; genus DAIDAN01. The sequence goes on along the minus strand of JBAQNA010000052.1, from coordinate 6,201 downwards.
CACAAGGTCTCAATGACCGCGTTTGCGGGGCTGCTGTTTCACAGCTTCATTGACGGAATAGCGATAGCCGCGGGTTTCGGCGTTTCCGCGGCGCTCGGCGAAGTGATAACTTTTGCGGTTCTCATACACGCGATACCCGACGGAATATCCGCAAGTTCGCTGCTTCTTGCGAGCAAATACTCGAGCTCAAGAAGGAAGGTTTTTTCGCTGGCAAGCATAATAGCGCTCGCGAAGCCAGCAGGAGCCGCCGCCTTCCTGCTTCTGGCGGGCTCGGTCAGCAGCCTGTTCTTATCAGTCGTACTCGGGATTTCCGCGGGTTCGTTCATCTACGTCAGCGCCGCCGGTTTATTGCCGCACATACACAGGGAGAAGAACCTGAAAATCTTCCTTGTTTTCGTGCTCGGGATTTTCCTGGTATTGCTCGGTTCCCTCGTTTGACAAATAAATACCTTGCAATCAATAAGTTCAAGACGGGCTCGTAGTCTAGCTTGGTTCAGGATACTAGCTTGGGGCAACCCTTTTTGCTGCGCAAAAAGCGCTTGCGGAAAAAGGCAAACAAAATGCTAGCGACCGGAGTTCAAATCTCCGCGGGCCCACCATTAATAGGGGTTATAGATATCTCTTTGAAATTTGAGTGTAAGAATCTTTAAATCTTTTCAGAAATATGAATATTCTGATAACTATGAATAATAAGTCTTCTATAAGCATGATTCAAGAAAAAAATTGATAAGATAAGCGAGTTGGAAACGTTGGATATATTCAATAATATACAACATGAAGAAGAATTTAAACAATGGAGAATTGAAACAGAAGACACATTGATTCATGTCTTTGAAAAAGATTCAATTCAATATAACAGATTTGATGAAGTTCAGTTTTATTCACATGTATTTCCTATTGAACATTATCTTAAGCTAGAAACATATAAAGAAGGTTTGGCAGCTGCAAGAGCTGTGTTAAAATCTGCAATCAGTCAAATAGAAAATTTTGGCAATCCTAAGAACACTAAGAAAAATGTCGTAAAGAGCAGTTCAATAAAACAAAACATAGAAAAAACTGAAGGGGATGTAATTTCACCGATTATTACAGGTATAACTGCTAAAAGGGATGTTATATTAAATGTTGGCAAAAAAGAATCAAATAAGCCTTATGAAAAAGGAAGTATAATAGATTTAGCTAGCATAGGATTTGGAATAATAAAGAATTTATCTAAAAGTCAAACAATTACCGATAAATTAATTGGGTTTAATGGTTTGATAATATCTTTTATAATAAGTATTCTATTAACAACTCAGCTATTTCCTAGTGCTGAATTTTTGACCTCTATTGTCGCTTTAGCTGTTTTCTTCTTGTTCTCGCTTGTTGGAATGATAGGTTACATCCCTTTGCTAGAAACTCTTGCAAGCTTAACAGAAAACAAAATTACTGGTTTGAAATTTTCAATTTACTTGCTTTTCTTGGCTTTGATATCCAGCATTATAGGAATCAGTCTAAATTTGGTTATAGTGAAATATGTAGCTTACTTTTTACTAGGCTCTCAACTCTTAATCATACCAGCAGGATGCATATTGCCGAAATCTAATATAGAAAATAAAGAAATATCGTTCAATGGTTTATGGGATGTTTTAGGAAAGGTTGGTATAGTATTAGGAATAATAAGTGGTTTAATAACAATAATTTCTGTTATACCTAAACCTTTCTAAATTTGTATTCTATCAAAAAGTTCTATAGTTCTTCTCCTAAGAATTAACCTTTTATTTTCTCTAATCCTTTTCTTAATCTGCCTTAAAGTCTCTTCATTTAGTTCAGCCTGCTCTCAACAAAAAGATGGATTTCTTTCGGCCGTTCCTTAACTTTATTCTTCTGGAAAATACTCATGACCATATGAACCTTGAACTTCAGATTCTGCACCATTATCTTGTCATAATAGTTGTACCTGTTCCTGTTTTGCAGCGGAGCCGCAATCTTCAGCAGCTCGCAGGTGATTTCGTCCTTCCACCTGAACAGCGCGTACGTGACGCCGACCGCGTAGGTGAGAATCAGGGGGTGGTATGCGGGCACCGAGAAAGCATAGCCTATCTGCATCGCTGTCATGAAAATCAACCTATGGAAAAGACCTTGCGGTCTGGAAGACAGAAATTTTTGAAATTCGAAAAGCGGATGGACAAAGTCCGAAAAACGGATTAAGAAAACGGAACGAATTTTTGGTTCGCAATGTCTTTTGGCGTTTGCAGGTTATAAAGATTTATTCGCCGGAAAGGATATAGAATTTTTGATGGTTAATTATCTTAGAGAGCAAAAAACAATATATAAAAAACCACTCTCTTTAAAAATTAGTTATACTATTTCTATTTAAATGATGATTGTTGTTTTTTCGTAGAGCATCGGTAAACAATCTTGTCTCATTCTGAATTTAGTTCCGTGGTTGTGTCCTGTACGGGCATCAAAATCTACGAAAATTTTTCCTTCTTCAAGAGCTCTTAAAAATCCTTCAAAGCTAAATTTTTGTAGCATCATCACTTTTGTATAATGATAATATTCTTTCTTATTCTCAATCTTTACTTCTGCCTGAACATAAAAAGTATTGAGTAGTTTCGTTCCGGCTTTATGTTCTAAGTCATCAAATCCCCAATAAGGTTGAGGATTAAGTTCATCAAGTCCCACACGTTTATTTACTGATTTAAGCCAACCTTTGTGTCGGGGATCAACACTTTTTTCATCAAATGAAATCAGAATCTTGCGTTCTTTTCGGTCAATCACTACCTTAAATCCACGGTCACTTCTAGATTGTCCATGTATGGTTTGCCTAAAACTCATTTCTCCTTTTGGATATTTCTTGCCATCTTCTTGATGGGGCCATCCATATTTTGGTAAGAGTACTTGAGGCACAAAGAGGATCGCTCGCGGTGAAGGCTCAATATGAAAAAGAGTCGTAAGGGACGATGAATTTAGGCGCTGAGCTTTCAATTCCCACTCAGCAGCATTAGGTATAGGCAAATTATTCTCTTTTATACCAAGTAAATCTTCAAGTGTGTTACCTATGCCACCCTGATTACCTCGTCGAGCATTTTGAACCCACCCCATCTTAACAATTTCTTTTAGTTTATCTATCAATGATTGTTTTGTGAAAGTAAATAGTTTCTGTGTCATGATATCACCAAAGTCTTCCTTGAGCTTGATGTTGTTTAATACGTTTCCTTGCCATTTCGCAATATTCTGGAGAAATGTCAATTCCAATAAACTCTCTCTTAAAATTAATTGCTGATATAGCCGTAGTGCCTGAACCAATAAATGGATCAAGAATAATTTTCCCATTTGTAGAAGATATGATGCGGTCAATTAAATTTACAGGAAAAGCAGCAGGATGCTCATTATTCATTTCTTGGGTAAATTCCCAAACATCTCCAAAAGCATTCGCTTTTGGTGCAAGTTTAAATTTTGGTTTTGCTATAAGGTAAAAGACTTCGTATGTTGGCAAAAAATAACCTGCATTAAAATTTAGTCCCCCCTTTCTCTTCCAAATAATAATTTGCCGTACCGGAAAATCAGAGATTATATCGTTTCTATCTTGAAGCATTCCGGCTTGAACGCGCCACTTATGATTGTAAAAAATTGCCCCGTCATCTTTAATGACCCTCAACATCTCAGTAAGACACTCGCGTTGCCATTTAACATACTCTTCATGAGGCATACAGTCATTATGATGAGTATATCCATTCTTAAGAGCAGCATTTTCCCATTTGCCACCACGACCATCCTTCATTCCATTTCCAGTAGAATTTTTAAGATTATAAGGGGGAGAGGTAATCACTAAGTCAATCGAAGAGTCCGGAATCTGCTTTGTAATATTTACCATATCTCCACAAATAATTTTATTCAAAAAGTCTTTGGGAAAAATCATCTTCTTCATAATTTTAGCCATTTTTTGCATTTAATAAATCTTTCTAACCTTCCTGAAAGAAAAATTCTTTATTCGTCTGTTTACGCGATTTTCTCTATGTTTCTATTTCATTCCCCGACAACTACCCGTATCGACCTGGCGGGCTCTTTCGGCTCCTCGTGAAGCGCGACATAGTTTGACAGCCTTGAAACAATCTTTTCGCCGCGTTTGCCGTTCAGCTCCGCCGGATGTAGCCTCTTTGTCCCGAACTGCGAGACCGCTTTTATCCTGTAATGGAGTATCCGCTCTTCCATCGATTTTAATTTCCCGAGCCTCCACACGAGCTCCGTGCCCGACTGGGTTTTTCTTACAACCGGCTTTATGGACTCGAACTTCTCGGACACCTCAAACTCCTTCGGCACCGTATCCCTTACCACCGCGTTTTCTATCGGGCGCAGTCCGCTCCTCACGTCAAGCGATATGGACATGTCCTTGGCATCGCGCCCGTGCATTATCTTTTTCCTTATTGAGAGGGACGAAATTACAACGTAATAATACGCGCCTATGAATACAAGTATGACAAAAGCGAGAGGCACCGGCCAGAAAATCTCGGAATACGTCATTGTAACGGACTCTTTCGGAGCGAGCGAAACATCCCAGCCGTACTCCGAGCCGGATATTGAGGAGGGTTTTGCGCCGGAGTAAACGGAATACCACGCGCTCAAAACATTTGTTTTTATTTCCGATGGCTGCGCTGCGTTGCCGTAATTCGTGGAAACAAGCGTGACATAGTTTCCGAAAATGGAGGTCGAGACGTTCTTCACGGTCCTTATGTCGGGAAGCGACGGGATTGCAAACTTCATGGATTTCTGCACAAGCACGGAAGTGTCCTGCATAACTTTTGCATCGACTGCATACTGTCCCGGAGCCGCATTGGAATCGAGAATGAACTCGGAAGTGAACTCCTTCAATACCCCGAAATCAAGGCTTGATATTGATATGATTTTTGTCCTGTCGCCAAGAGTCAGCACAAGCTTCAGGTTGCCAAGCGGTTTTGAGCCGGAGTTTCTCAAAGTTATGGAAGCTGTCACGGTCTCGCCCGGCTTGCATTCGCCGCAAGACAGGGAAGAATCCGTTACAATTATCGCGTTCGACTGCAGGACGTTCACGAAAATTTCCTTCTCGACTTTTGAGCTGTCGCTCGCCCTCGAAACTATGACGGAATACTCGTATTTGTTTTGCAGCGCGTCCGCTATCGGGCTGACCAATAATTCGGAAGAAGCGCTTGAGCCGGAAGGTATGAAAACGCTCTGCTTTCCAATTGAAATCCATGAGGAATACGTGCCTATTGCGGATACGGAGAACCAGTCGTCCGCGCCGGTGTTCGTTATTATCACTGAGAAGTTCGTGATGTTTCCCGCGTAAAGAGTGTCGGGCTCCGTGACGTTCACGGAAAAGTCCGCCGCGGCAGCGTTCGCGGAAACGAAAACGGAAAGAATTATCGCAATTAAGAGCAAATGCTTCATAATCATCATCTATAATAAGAATTTCAGGCTTATAAGTTTTTCTGAGATTGGAAACTCTTCCAATCGGCGCATGATTTGAACACATACTGCGTTTCTGCTTCCTGCTTTTCTCCATTATAAAATTTATTTATAATCCTTTCTTAAACATTTAATTATGATAACACAAAACCGAAAGGGCATTTCTGCAGTCATCGCCACAATAATGTTATTGATGATCACAGTCTCGCTAATCGGCGTGTTCTATGTTTTCTCGTCGACTCTCGCAACGCAGACAACTTCTTCCGGCTCGGCGCAGGCTTCGCAATTGACGGCGCAGTTGTCGATGTGCATGCAGGTTGACAACATAATCGGCAATCAAATCGTTTTGAGGAATTGCGGGAAAGGGGTTATAGAAAACAAATCGCTTGTAGTGATGATGGATGATGTTGTGTTGAGCGCGAACACAAACACGATACAGGAAGGAAATTCGAGCGTTGTTAATGTTTCAGGCTTGTGGCAAGTGCCGTTCGGAAAGCATTCGTTAAAGATTAGCAACGGTGCGGCTGTTGCGCTTGCGCTGGTTGATGTGCAGCCGAATCCTGACGGCTTGGCAGGAAGCTGGAATTTTGACGAAGGAAGCGAGGGCAAGGCTTATGACAATTCCGGAAACGGAAATGCCGGTACGCTTGTTAACATGAACACTTCGGGAAACGCGACATCGGGATGGACATCGGGAAAATTCGGAAACGGATTGCGATTCGACGGGACGAACGATTATGTCGATGCGGGGAACGGGGCGAGCCTGAACATCACTAG
>JBAQNA010000051.1:0-17295 GCA_049303335.1 Candidatus Aenigmatarchaeota archaeon | reverse complement strand
GCGCAGCGCTTCGCGGTTGCGGAGCCGCCCGGCCCGCCGCCGACAACAATCACATCGTATTCCGAATCAAGCATATTAACACCGAACTATTTTTTCTCCACCTTTATCGCGCCGACAGGGCAGAACCTTTCGCAGATGCCGCACAAGTTGCAGAGCTTCGCGTCGCATTCCAAGCCGTGGTTGTTCGACAGCTCAAGTGCCGCAGTCGGGCACACGCCCACGCAGCCCCCGCAAGTTATGCATTTTTCGCGATTGACGTTCCAAGCCATAAGAATCAACTTAATTAACTGATAATCCATCCTTTTTATTCTTTTTCACGGCAGCAATCTTTTCGTGTCCCGCGGGAACAGAGTTGCTTCGCGGACGTTCTCCAAGCCGACTATCTGCATCAGAATCCTTTCCAGTCCGATTGAGAAGCCGCCGTGCGGAGGAACGCCGTACTTGAAGAATTTCAAATACCACTCTAAATGTTGGAGATTCATTTTCTTTTCCTTCGCCTGCTTTATCAGGACGTCATACCTGTGCTCCCTCTGCCCGCCGGAAGAAATCTCCAAGCCTTTGTAAATGAAATCAACGCTCCGCGCGTAGGTCTCGTCGTCCTTCATCACATAAAAAGGCTTCACGGAATACGGGAACTTGTTAACGAAAAAGAAGTCGGTCTTGTATTTTTCCTTAACATACTTCGCCAGAATCTTCTCGGACTCGGAATCATAGTCCTCGCCAATCTTCAGCTTTTTGCCAAACTGCGCGAGAATGTCATAAATGTCAGGAAACTTCAATTCGGGGAACGGCGTTTTCGGCGCTTCCAGTTCAACTTTCAAAAGTTCAAGCTGCGGCTTGCAGTCTTTCAAGACCTGCTTTATTCCTGAAACAATAACCTGCTCTTCCAGCCTCATCGTGTCGCGCTCGTCCTTTATGAAGGAAATTTCCGCTGCGAAGTTCCTGTGCTCGCACATGTGGCGCGAAGTGTGCGAAAGCTCCGCGCGCCAGCTCGGCCCCGTTTCGAAAACCTTGTCAAATCCTGCAAGAACGCATAATTGTCGGTGAAGCATCGGGTCCTGCCGCAAGTAAGCTTCCTTGTCAAAATACGGGACAACAAAAAGTTCCGCGCCGCTTTCGGACGGCGTGCCCATCAGGCAGGGCGTGTAAGTCTCGATAAAATGATTTTCCACAAGATGCTGCCTCATCCCCGCGAGCATTCTCGCGCCAATCCTGAACAACGCCTGATTCTCGGGCTTTCTCAAGTCAAGAACGCGCTCGTCAAGCCTTGTGTCAAGAAGCGCAGGCGTCTTTCCACTTACTTCCAAGCTCAGCGGCTGCTCAGCCATGCTTAGAATTTTTATTTCCTCCGGCGAGATTTCGCGCCCGCCCGGAGCCTGCTTGTTAGCCTTTATTTTCCCCTTTATCGCCACCACAGACTCGCGCGTAAGCGTGTCAATCTTTTTCATTGTCGTTTCCGCGGTCTCGCCCTTCTTCGCGGTCACCTGCACGGTTCCCTCGCGGTCAGCCAACACGATAAACTTCAGCTTTCCGATGTCGCGCACTTCGCGAACCCATCCCATCACTGTAACCTGTTCGCCGTCTTTCGCGGGCACTTCCGCGGTGTAGTGGCTGCGCTTCCAGTCGCCTATTTGGTCTGACATAAATATCAACTTACAAATCAATAAACTGCCCGCTTTCTGAATTTCTTTTGCATTTGTCAGCAGGATAGATTCTCCCATTCATTGCGATGAATATTCCGTTGTTAAGAGAATTTATAGCTCCGACCGCAACCCCGACGTTAAAAGAAGCATCAGAATCAGAAAACTTTTCAGGTCTCATAGCACCTGTAAGAATGATAACTTTGTTTTTGATGGAACTTAATTTTTTGGCTGTTTCAATCATCGTGTCTGTTCCATGCGTAATTATGATTTTGTCAGCGTTGGTTTTTTGACATGCTTCGCATAATTTATTTCTATCTTCTTCGGTAATATCCAAACTATCCTCCTTTAAGACTGAAATTATTTCAAACTCAAAATCGGGATTAATCTTCTGAAGAATCCTTTTTACGGCAGGTTCTGCAATCTCAAACGCATAGCCTTTTGTTGTTTTAGGATAATCTTTGTCTATCGTCCCGCCAGTTTGAATAAACAGTATTTTCATAAAACCGCCGTTTAAGGGAACAGCCTGTCCATATCCCTGAAAGCAAAAGTAACTTCCCTGACATTTCCTATGTGAAGCAAAGACATAAGCATTCTTGTCAAGCCAAATCCGAAGCCGCCGTGCGGAGGCACGCCGTAATTGAAGAAATCAAGGAAGAATTTTATATTGTTTAATTTCTTCTCTTTGGCTTGTTTCTCCAAAATTTCATGCCTGTGCTCCCTTTGCGAGCCTGTTGTTATCTCCAATCCGTTTAACAATAAGTCAAAACCTTTCGTCACTTCCGGATTTTTCTCGTGCCTCATGTGATAGAACGGCTTGATTTTCCAAGGAAATTCCGTTATGAAAACGAAATCGTTCCCGAATTCCTGCTTCACTATCTTTCCTATAATCTTTTCTTCTTCTGGGTTGAGGTCGTCATCAAATGAAACTTTCTGTCCTGTTTCTGCAATTTTCTTTTTTGCTTCTTTCAAGCTCATTCGGGGAAACGGCAGTTTAGGAACTTCCAAATCAAATCCAAACACTTCCTTTATTTCTTTTCCATACTGCTTTTTTATTTCCGAAATTACATAAGTCATCCATTCCTCCTCAAACTTCATTACGTCCTCATGAGAATCTATCCATGACATTTCCATATCAACCGATGTGTATTCCGTGTCATGCCTTGTTGTATGGGAAGGGTTTGCCCTAAAGACGGGCGCTATTTCAAAAACTCTTTCAAAACTGGCAGCCATTGCCATCTGCTTGTAAAATTGCGGGGATTGAGCCAAGTAAGCTTCCTTGTCAAAGTAAAGAACAGAAAAAAGCTCCGCGCCGCTTTCGCTCGGCGAACCAAGCAATTTAGGCGAGTGTATTTCTATAAAGCCGTGCTTAATCCAAAATTCCCTCATTGCCATTTCCGCGGCGGTTTGTATCTTGAATATGAGAACATTCTTGTGCTTTCTCAAATCCAAAAATCTCCAGTCAAGCCGCGTGTCAAGCAGGGTATTTGTTTTCTCGGATATCTGCATTGGAAGCGGGACATCTGCAATGGTAAATACTTTTACATTATTTGGAAGGACTTCAATACCCCTCGGCGCGGCTTTATTTGCTTTTACAATACCCCTGACTGCAATGGTTGATTCGTTTGTAAGCTTTCCTATGCTTTCAAAAACATCATTGCTAACATTGTCTTTCTTGATAGTGATTTGTGTAAAGCCTTCTCTATCTGCCAAGACAAGAAATTTCAATTTGCCCATATCCCTGATGTCTCTGACAAAGCCGTTTAAGACTACTTCGGTATTATCCATATCCGGAGTTATTTGGCTTGAGAAATGCGTTCTTCTCCAACTTCCTGTTTCATTTAGCATAATCATCAAAGAATAATCTGATTAAAAGAATTTAAAAGCATCTATCTAACCAAGAATCTACATCGCATTATAGAAAATTATCCAGGTCACGAACCACAGGAACAGGTAGATTGCGCCGCCGTTTCCCATAATCCACTGCATATTTTTCTTGCCTTCGAGCTTCTGGATTAGCATTTTTGTCCCGAAAAATATTGCCGCGGTTGCTGCGAACGCGACCAGAAGCGAAACCGCGGGGATGAAAGCCGGCTTTGCCGGGGTAAGAACAAAACTGACGTAGCCTGCGGCAATGGAAGTCGCGGCGAACAACAAGGTGGATTTCACTTCCTCGTTAACCCTTATTTTCTTCTCGCCTGCTTCTTTCGGTTTTTCCGATTCCGCTTTTTCCGCGTCATCGGGCTTTGCGCCGATTCCGCTTTTATTTGCCTGGCTTGAATCTGTCATAAGAATCAGTTTGAGAGAAAGATATAAATAGGTTTTTCGCGCGCGATTTTTCCGCGGCAGATTTTCTTTTTGAACCTTAATAATCTTCAGATACGGAAAAACATTTGTTTGCCGCGCTATTTTCAATCGTCCTCCACTTCCTTCACCTTGAACTCGCCGAGCTTTTTCTGCGCGCGATTTTCCTTGATGTCGATTGACGTTATCCAGCTTTTTCTCACGAAGTCCGGAAACTCGCCGCCGTGCTTGTCGAGAAGGTGGTGCAGGAAACTTATGGTTCGCGCGTCGTGCGGATATCCCACGCCAAAATCGTAGCCGACTTCTTTTTTTAATTCCTCAATCTCCTTATCCCTCTCCACTTTTGCGAGAATCGACGCAGCCGAGCAGACAGGATAAGTCTTGTCCGCGTAGTTTTCCGCGATTATTTCCGTGCGATTTTTCGCGAGCGCGAGCAGGTATTGCTTGAACTTCTCGGTTGAGACTTGCGGCGCGTCAACGTAGGCGCGGTCCGCTTTCAGGATTCTTATTATCTCTGCCATCTTCTCGGCTTCCAGCCTGTTCAGGTTTTTGATAACGCGTCCTTCGTCTATCTCCTTCGCGGATATTTTCAGAATCGCGTAGTCCTTTGCAACGGCTTTTATCTTTTCGAACATTCCCTCGCGCTGTTTCGGCGTGAGCATTTTGCTGTCCTTCACTCCGATGTCGCGGAGTTTCTGCTCGTCTTTCTCGTCAATCATCACTCCAGCCAGAACCAGGGGACCGATGACAGCTCCTCTTTCGGTGGATAGAAGTTTAACCTCTTACCCATTGCCGGCTTCATCAATTCCTAAGATAGTTGTCACAATACTTTCACCTCTTTATCAATATCAGTTCTAGACCATAAATATTCATTTCTTTCCACTAATCCTAATTTTTGTAATTCAGCTAATCTTCGTGCTATGCTTTTCTCATCAATATTGAGATTGTTTGCAATATCAACAGTCCTCAAGGGATTTTTTAATAAATTCAAGATTGACTTCTTCCTTTCTGAAATTAGTATTAACTTTGAATCAGAATTTACCCAATAATTTTTGCTTCTTACTCGGAAATTCCTAACCTTTCCTTCTTCTTTCAAGTTTGAGAGAATTCTTTGCAATCTTGCTTGAGTTCTTCCAAATTCAGAAGCTAATTCTCTGCTTGTTTTTGGTTTGTATAAAGAACCAAGAATCTTGTCTTTGATATGATTGTGAGGATAATGATATTCTTTGAATTTTTTGTAGATATTATAAAATTTCTCTTTCTTTTCAGGATGTAAATCAGCTATTTTTAGCTCTGCTAATCTATCCCAATTTATTCTGCTTGTTATTACATAAGACCTTTCTCTTTTTGAGAATGTGAAATTTATTTTGTAATGATTTAAAATGCTGTCTATAATTTCTAATTGCTGCTTCTGCGCTATTCTTATTACCCTGTTTCTTGAAGCTTCTTTTATGTTTCCCTCGCCTGCAAAAAATCCGCGAAGAATATCAGGATAGAGATTTTTGTTGTTTTTTATTTCTTCTACTTTTGCTTTCCAATATTTTACAAAATTTGTATCAGCCAATCTGAAAATGTAGTAAGGTTTGTTTGCCCTGAAATCATTATAAAAATTTATTTTTATTTCATTAAATGAGCTATATGGTTTTTTCTTATATGGAGAATAAGCATATATTCTCGGTTTGTTTTTGCCTTTATACAGACTCATTATCCTTTGGGAGAAAAACAAAATAATGTCGACTGAATTGTTTGTTAATGTTACTTCCCTTATGGTTGTTTTGTCGCCTTCCGCTAACCATAAGCCGACACATTCGGCTATCTCATTGATTGGGACTTCTTCCATATTAAAAACCTCTTAACGGGCCTTCTACCTCAATATTTGATTTTCTCCAATCAAAAGGCTTTGCGTTCCTGCCGTAAATCCGCTCCCAAATCTCTTGGTCGGAAAGTTCGCGCTCAAAAAGCTCGCAATCCAAAAAGTGTTCCTCAAACTTGCACGGAAAACTTTCAGTTTTTCGGCATGCCAAAAAGCTTCGCTTTTTGTGCACATTCCATATCGGTTTTTCGCTTTCATTTCGCATCATGTTATCGCCTCGTTTTTTCCTTCCGGAGGCGCAGGCGAGCCATAAGGTTTTCTGTCCGCGGAGCGCAGCGAGGAACGAGCGCATAATATAACAGAAACACCATTATGAGCGAGCCGAGCAATCACGCAGAACGAGGCGATTTCTTGCGAAATATGATGAGAGAGATTTTAATAAAGTTATGAGATTGATGTTTCTGGAAGAATATCAATTTTATGTTCAGTAGATTCTTGGATTTCTTTTTGAGGAATATTATCTTTGTTTGATTGAGAATTAGGCAATTTTGCTCCGAAAAAGTCTAGTCTTGCCCGTGCTCTTTCTATCAATTCTTCATATGATATAATTTTGATATTATGAATGTAGTTATTGAATATCTCAATATCATTATCTGAACTTCTTCCTGCTATGACAATTCCTGTTGTCCTAATTTTTTTATCTCTAAATTTTTCCATCTCTGTAATACATTGTGAGACTGCTCCAATAACATTTGATTTTGGTCTTCTAACTCCTTTCCGGTGAGGCACCGTTGAATCATCGGGACGCTTACATTCTACAAGAATATGCTTATCTATTCCAAAAAGATTATCTACTATTTGTATATCAACAGTTTTACTTATCGTTTCTTGCGGCTTTGGTTTTGGAGAAAACTCATATATTATATCAATAATCCAAGGATTTTCTATTAAGATTTTATTCAAATAAGGCTCCTTCTTAGTTTCATCTTTAACATCTTTCTCAAAATCACTTAATATCTTGTAATACTTTGATAGCTTCTGCTTCATCTGTTCCAAAAATAAAAGGTTAAAAATTCGCTGTTGTTTATCCTGTTTCACTATCTCGGAAGATAAAGACGGTAAATTCGAATCTTCTAAAGCATGTATATTTGTAGATTCATCTTTAATTTTTGTTCCTAATTTCTTTTCTAATCCCAACCACCAATTATTTATAACTAATTTAGTATCATCATTCAATTCGCATAAAAACAGTTTTATCTTTGATTCGTTGTTTGAAAAGATTTCTAGAAATCTTTTGAAGAGACCTGTGTTTATAACCATAACACGCTTTTTATCCATCAAAGTTACAGGTCTCCAATTATCGCCTGAATTAGAAAGAACTATAAAATCATAATCGTTTTTAATTATACCAAATAACTGCTTTGCTCCTTTTCCGACTATTTTTTTCTTATTTTTGTAATCATCGTTATCTGTAAAAACAAGCGCAAAAGTATCAATACTTGTCCAAACAGTTTGTAATGTTGAGCCAAGAGATGTTTCTATTTCACCCTTAACTTTCTCTAAGGTATTATAACATTCTTCTTCTAATTGCTTAGTCCGCTTTCTCCCAGCTCTCTGAAAATAATAACTCATTTAATCCCCCAAAATACTGTTATAATATAACAGTGTTATTATTTAAAGTTATCATTTTTTGGAAGATTTAAATAGTATTTAGAATAGAACCTATTTCAAACTATTCTCAATAATTTTCTTTTCCTCTTCCGTTATTCCATAAATCTTGTAAACAAACTCGTCAATTTCAGCGTCAATGCGTGTGATTTCTTCGCTAATTTGTGAGCTTTGTTCTGTTTTTTTGCTGCCAAATTCGGTGAGGCGGGCATTGAGCGCGATGATTTTATCTACGAGAGTAATTATTGGTTGCTGTTCCGATTTAGAAATTATTTTAATTGGAATTGCTTCCAAATAATTTCTTTTTATCTTTGGAAAAAGTTCTTTAGAATCAGAAAAATTCAGTTTCCAAAAATATGCCATTAATTTTGAATTTAGTATTGCTAAAATATATTTCAAGTTGAATTGCGCATCTTTTGAAAATATGTTATAAACAGTATTGAGTGAATATACACCCGCAGGTCCATATGTTGCTATGGGATATTTTCCTATTTGCCTAACAAATATTTTTTCATTCTCATATACATTTTGTTTACCTCCGCTTTTTATGGCATCTTCGGTAAATTTAACGAATTCTCTCCTGTTTGACAAACGGTAGCGAGAAATATCTTGACCGTCGATAACCGGTTTATAACTACTGTCGACTTTTGTTTCAGAAACATATTTCTTCCTATCAAATGTTTGTATTCCAAAATATGGATGAGCAATATTACCAAGCTTGGTAAACGTATCGTGTTCGAATTTCTTGAAAAATACAATATCTTTTTTAGCAAGATTGACATTAAAAACATGATTTTCTGCTTCAAAGAAATTGCTTTGCGGGATTGTTGCAGTCTTAAATGCACTTTCAATAAAATTACTTATTTCTAAAACCTCTACTGGGTTGTTCATTCGTCTTTTTTTATTGCTTTCTTTCTGCAAGATAGTTATCGCAGTATCTACGCTGGCATCTGGAAAAACTTCTCGTGGAATAATAATTATTTGCAGAATTTTACAATTATCTAAAATATACTTTCTCAAATTGTTTATGTAAATATTCATAAGGTATGTATTGGGCGTAATAAATCCGAAGCATCCGCCTTCTTTTAAAAGAGATATTGCTCTTTCAAAGAATAAGTGATATAGGTCTATTTTATACTGTGCTACGGCGAACCTATTTTTAACATAATCCAATAATTCTTGAGGTGTGTTTTGCGGTTGCATCAAAAGATATGGCGGATTGCCAATCACAACATCAAAACCATAGCCTTCTTTCAAGATTCCTTTTTCATCGTATTGGATTATGTCTGGAAACTTTTCATCCCATTTGAAAAACCTGTTCTTATCAGCTGCCGGATCATCAATCAGGGAGTTTCCCGTTCTTATATTGGAATCAATCTCTGACGGAAGCTTTCTTCCGGCTTCCGCGGCTTTGAGGAGAAGATTGAGCTTTGTTATCTCAACCGCCTTGCTGTCCAAATCAACCCCAAAGATGTTTCTTTTCAGGATATCCGTTTTTGTCGAATATGCCCCCTGCATATCCAGTTTCTTTTGGTTGACATCATGCTTGTTTTTGTAGCCGTCAAGTATGCGGTCAAAGGCTTTTATCAGGAAAGAGCCGGAACCGCATGCGGGGTCAAGAACCCGCAATTTTTCAACATCCGCTTTTTTGTTTTTAAGAAGCTCGCCAATGGTGTTTTTTACAATATAATCCACAATGTATGTCGGTGTATAATATATTCCCTGCTCTTTCTTGTGGGCTTGCCCGCCCTTTAAGCTGGAAATTCCAGATTTCTTCTGCTGAAGAATTTTTCCCAAATATTGCTCATACACCTGCCCTAAAATATCCGCATCAATCCAGTCAAAATTGTAAAAATATTCCCTATTTCTTGATTCGTAAAGATGCTCTATCAGATTCTTGATTATATGCCCGTCAAGGCTTATGGAATCCACATCGCTGTCCAAGCCTTTTGCAAAAAGCCCGCTGTTATAGGTATCATTATACCTTGAAAATATTTCTTTCAGTTTTGTATATATTTTGCTTTCAGGCAAAGCCGCAATTTCTTTCAACAGCTCTATATCTTTGCTGTTTTTATCCCTGTTGATTCCGATATCCTCAGCCTTTCTGATGAAAATCAGCCTGTCCAAAAGCCTCTGAATAATCTCGTCTTTTTCATTTATTTCATATTTCTTGGGGTAATTTTTCTCTATATTGTCTACCAACAGTCTTCTTGACTGCATGAAGTCCTCAAGAAGTTCAGAATTTATTGATATTCTTTTCTTGAGGCGTTGTTCCCTGACTGCCATGTCAAGAATCATATTCTTTTCAAAGCTTTCGCGGGACAATAGCCACAAATCATCAAACCTTGTGATAAACTCAGAATATTTTAAGTCTCTGAATTGGTTATTCAGCGCGCTTTCCTGTTCCACACAGAATATTTTTAGCGACTTGAAATTGCTTAATACTGCAAAAGGCACGCTCCTTGAAAGCGCATAGCTTATGGCTTGTTTCCATGTTGCTTTATCATTGTCAATATTTATGCTGACTTTCTTGGCTTCAAGAAAGAATACGGTTCTTGTGTTGAGCTTGAAAGCATAATCGGATATGCCGCGCCCCTCCTTCCTCTGCATCTTTTCTCTTTTTTCAAAATCATCTTTAGCCCATCCAAGAGCATAGAACAGCGGTTCCAATAGTTTGGTTTCAATATTGCCTTCATCGGTTTTCGGGTTCGAGTAATATTCCATCTTTTTCTCGAAATCTTCAACAAGTTCCTTTACTCGCTGCTTGGCTTCTTCTTTGGTAAACATGAGAAAGATATTGCTTTCTGTTTATATTAATCTTTTAAATTATTGTTGCCATAAAATTTACCCTTCGCGTTTTGCACTATCTTTATATAAGTTTCCGGGCTTATTATTGTTTGCAGCTTTAAGAAACTCATAGCGGGATGGGGCAGCCTGGAGTGCCCGTCGGGCATTGGTTTAATTCTTTAATCCAACCGAACTCATAACCCGAAGGTCCTTGGTTCAAATCCAAGTCCCGCTACCATTTTCTAAATCTACCAGACTGTTAATTTTATTAGTGCCCTTTCACATTATTCTTTATGAATTCTCAGGATTTCTACGAAAATATAGGCTTCAAGTGCGGCCTTGAAATACACGTCCAGCTCAACACGGAGAGGAAGCTTTTTTGCAGTTGCCCGAACAGGCGGAGCGCGGAATTGCCGATAAAAATAGAGAGAAAGATAAGGCCCTCCGCGGGAGAGCTCGGAAAAATGGACCCCGCGGCGCTTCACGAGTTTTTGCGGGGAAGGTCTTTTTCTTATGCGATAAACAGGGAAACCGCCTGCCTTGTTGAGACGGACGACGAGCCGCCGCACGAAATAAACCGTGAAGCGCTGGAAATATCGCTCTCCGTTGCGAAATCGTTCGGCTGCGCGGTGCCTGACGAGATTATCGTGATGAGAAAAGCTGTAGCGGACGGCTCCGCCGTTTCCGGTTTCCAGCGCACCGCGCTCGTCGGGCTGAACGGGAAAATGGAAACGGAATCCGGAAAAGTAAGAATATCAAGCCTCTCGCTTGAGGAGGATTCCGCAACGCCCATCGCAGGCAACGGAATCGAGTACAGGCTTGACAGGCTCGGCGTGCCCTTGATAGAGATAGGAACGGAGCCCGACATAAAAAATCCCGAACACGCAAGGCAGGTGGCGGAAAAAATAGGAATGCTCTTGTTTGAAAAAAGACAGCGCGGCATCGGTGCCATTCGCCAGGATTTGAACGTCTCGATAAAAGGCGGCGCAAGGGTCGAGATAAAAGGCGTGCAGGATATTGACAGCATAACGACAATAATAGAAAACGAGATAAAACGGCAACAATCGCTTTTGGAAATAAAAAGCGAGCTGCTCGCCAAAAAATCCGCAGCGGGAAAATTGGAAAACGCCACCGGACTGATGAAAAACACGGGCGCAAATTTCATTCAGAAGACGCTGAAAGAGGGCGGGGTTGTTTACGCGGGGGCGCTGAAAGGCTTCGCGGGACTGATGAAAAAGGATTGCGGAGGAAGGACTTTCGGGAAGGAACTCTCGTCATATGCGGGCGCGTTCGGGCTCGGCATAATCCACTCAGACGAGACGGAAAAGTTTCCCTTTCTTGCGCCAGACTTCGCGGCGTTAAGGAAAGAACTTTCCGCGGGCGCTGATGACCTGATATTCATTGTCGCGGGAAAAGGCGCGGAAAGGGCGTCAATGGCGGTTATGCAGAGGGCGATGCGGGCGATGAAAGGCGTGCCCGAGGAAACGCGCGCCGCAAATCCGGACGGGACAACCTCGTATCTCAGGCCGCTGCCCGGCGCTGGAAGGATGTATCCCGAGACGGACGTGCCGCCGATAAAAATAACAAAGGAATTTCTCGGAAAAATAAGGCCGCCGAAATCCGCGGACGAGAAGCTGCGCGAGCTTGAAAAAATCCTGCCGAAGCAGATGGCCGCACAGATGCTCCGCAGCGAATATCTCGGGCTGTTCGAGAAACTGACGGCAGAATCCAAAAAATATGACCCGACAATTGTTGCGAATATTCTTTTGTCCGTAATGAAGGATCTGAAAAGAAAAGGCATTCCCGTGGAAGATATTTCCGAGACGGACGTTGAAAAAATATTCCACATGGAAAAAAACAAAACCATAACAAAGGATTCGATTCCCGATATGCTGGAAGCCGCCTCAAAGGGAATTCCGATGGAAGAAACGGCAGGAGAATCGGGAAGGATTGCCGACGGGGAGCTTAGGAATATTGTAAGAAATATTTTCTCGAAAAATCCGCATCTTGCCAGGGATAAGAAAATATCGGCGCTGATGGGAGAGATAATGAAAGAGGTAAGAGGCAGGGCGGAAGGGGAAAAAGTGATGAGGGTTTTAAAGGAAGAAATGGACAAATATTCCAAGAGGGCGGCTGAACGTTAAGAACACTGAAAGGTGGATTTATGACAAAGGCTTTATCAACGCTTATTTCGTTCGTGCTTGTCACGGCCATAATCATAGTGGGAATATCAACCGTGCTTTTCATCGGCCTTCCCGCGATTGACAGGGCGAAGGAGGCGGCGCTGATAAGCGAGGCGAAAAACATAATGCAGTCCATCGATTCGACGGCGCGGCAGGTTCTGTTCGAGGGCAACGGCGCGCAGCGCGTGTTTTCTATAAGCAGCACGGGCGGCGACTATTTTGTGGAGAAAAGCACTGACTCCGTGAAATTCAAGCTCAATTCGATATCAGGAATAATCGACCCGGGCACGCGCAAGATGGAAGGAAACCTTTTGATAACGGCGGGAACCGATGTGAAAGCTTCCGAATACGACGCCAACTCGGACGGGACAAGCGAGCTTGTGCTTGAAAATTCCAGGATTCTTTTTGCAGTGCAAAAAATTGGCAACTCCTCAAGCTACGCCGCCGTGAACAACTCGCAGCTCGTGAAGCTGATTCAGCTGAAAGATAACTTCCTGAACATAACGCCTTCCGATTCAAGCACCATCGTGGACAACAGCCTGCTGAGCGTGAACGGCACGGGATACACGCAGCTTGTGCAGACGGGCGACCTTTTGAGGGAGGCGTCGATAAAAGCCTACGTTCAAAGCAACTCGGGAGCGAACTACGAAATCTGGTACATCCTGCGGAGCAACGCGGATTTCGTCCTGGAGGATATAAAAAATATAGTTTACAGGTAAAATATTTATATAACTATTTGGATATACTATTATACCTTAAAAGTTATATTGTGATAATTATGAATATTTCAAAAACACAGATAGAAATTATGAAAGTTTTTGTCTCTCAAATAACCGGAAGATTCAGCATCAGAAGAGTCTCAGAAACAATCAAAAAAACATATCCGCTGGTACACAGATCCGTTTCAAACCTTCTGCAAAATAAAATAATCCTAAAAGACGAGCATGAACTTTTATATCTGAATTATAAAAATAACCATCCTTTGCTTTCTTACATAGAATTCCTCAGAACAAAGGATTTCCTCGAGAAACATAGGGTAATCTCATTATTCGTAAAGGATGCGATGAACGAAATGAGGCAGAATTTTTTTATTTTTCTGATTTTCGGCTCTTATGCGGAAGGAAAAGAAAGAAAAGATTCGGATGTTGATGTCTTGTTCATATCCAACAGCGGAGAATCGGAAAAAATTCTGGAGCGCATATCATCCAATTTTACGGTAAAATTCAACTGCATTTTCATAGATGAAAAAAGCGCCTGTGAAATGCTGTCGAAAAGGGAAGAAATAAATGTGATGAATGAAACCATCAACAAGCATATCCTGATTTTCGGGGCGGAAAACTATTACGGGCTGATTAAAAATGCTAGATGAAAAAAAGCTGTCGGAAGCGGGGAAAAGAAATGCCATGCGCATCAAGGCAGGGGAGATTATCAAGGAGGAAAAAGGCAGGTTTGTCCAATTCTTCCTAAGCAACGCAAAAAACTCTTTCGAGTCCGCAAAGCTTCTTTTCGAGGCATCAACCAATGAAAAACTGAAGGAGAATCTGGGTTTTTCCGATTTCAACGGTTTCCTTTGGGCAATAAATGCAAGCTATTATTCCATGTTTTATATGGCACGCGCATTGCTTGAGAAAGAAGGGGTGAAAATCAAGACAGAATTATCAATCCACTCTGTAACTTTTGACGCTCTTGTTTATTATTTTTATCTTACAGGAAAGCTTGAGAAGAAGCTTATAGAAGAATTTGCGGAAGCCGAAGAAGAGTCGATGGAAACGCTTGGAAAACAAAAGGCAAGAGGGCTGATAGAAGACTATTTTCATGAAAAGAGGAAAAGGGCAAAATTCACTTATGAAATAGGGGAAGTGGCGATGAAAGAAAAGGCGGGAACATCGCTTGAGCGGGCGAAAAGGTTTAACGAAGAGATAAGAAAAATACTGGAAATGTAAGACAGAACTACGAAATCCGGTACACGCTCCGCTCAAATGCCGACTTCGTCCTGGAGGAAGTGAAGAACATCGTTTACAGGTAAAACACGGCAAGCATAAACGGTGACCTGATGCTGAACGGCACAGCCACAATTCACAACAACACCGGCATGATAATATGGAGGATGTAAAAAAGTGATGCAATTTAATCAAAGAAGTGATAGAATATATAAATAGACTGAAATAATATCATAAAAGTGATAATATGCCAAAACTAACGGATGTTGAAAGAAAAATATGGATAGCATTTCATGAGTTCGCATACAAAGACGATTTTGCATTAGCCGAGAAAATAATCCGCGAGCATCCGAGATGGGCTATAATTTGCAGCTATTATGCCATGCACGACATAGCGAAGCTGTATCTTGGAAAGATACATAACATCAAGATTTCCGGGCTGGAAGTGCACAGGCAAACAATCGATGAATTAAAGAAAGTTCTGGGGCAGGAAGAAGAAAAAGAAAAAATTATCAAGCTTCTTGAATATGCGGAAAGCGAAATAAAAGATATAGCGCCCGATTCTGTTCCTTATCTTCTCATAACGGGGAAAAAAGAAAGGGGAAAAGCGCAATATTATTATGAACAGTCTTCATCAAAAAATATGGATTATTCGCAGAAAGCGCTCTGGTTTATCGCAAATATAGCGGAGCCTTTCATAAAACTCATGGAGGGGCTTATAAATGCTGGTTGATATTGTTCTCGGCTCAAAAGCCGTCTGGCGCGTTTTGAGCGTGCTTGCGGAAGCGCCGGGGCAGGGAATCACGAAAGAGGAGATTAAGAAAACAACAAAGCTTGGCGGAAATTCCATATTCGAATCCATAAAGATTTTGCTGAAAAGCGATATGGTTGCTTCCGGGAAAGCTGGAAAAAAGACCTTTTACAGAATGAACATGAGCAACAAATATTCGCGCCTTGTTTCCGAGATAATACAGAATGAGCGAAGGGATTTGAACAATATGAATCTGAAAATAGTCACGATATTGAGGGAATATGTCCGCCAAATATATGATTCAATGGATATTGCCGCGGTTTATGTTTTTGGCTCAATGGTAAAAAATTCCTACAGGGAAGATTCCGACATAGATATTGCGATAATAACCGAAAAAGATATTTCCGCAAAAGACAGAATAGCGCTGGAAAAAATAGGCGAGGGGATTGAGAAAAGGTTTGGCAGGGAAATGCAGCCGCATTTTTTCACGGAGAAGGAATTCAGGAAATCCGAAGGCGGAATTGCGGAGCAGGTAAAAAGGGACGGAATAACTCTGATTTGATGTGGTAAGCATGAAAGCAACAGCAAGAATCGGCATCAGTTTGGCACTTATTTCGCTAATAATAGGAGCCTTCTATTTTATCCAATTTTCCCTTTCCGCCCCCTCCCAAACCAGCACATACTGGCGAGACAATTTTACAGACCAGTCCGGCATCGCAGCGCTTTCAGGCTTGAACTTCTCAACAGGCAATTTGTCCCTGAACAATTCTCCGTGGTTCTACCCGAACCACGACTACCGCAAGCAGATAGCGATAAACGGCTCGACCTCTTTGTTGAACGACTACCAAATCCCGATTAATCTAACAACCGCGCTCTACAACAACACCGGCCTGGTCGGAAGCTGGCACTTCACGAACAACGACACTTCGGATTCTTCGGGATATGGCAACAACGGCGTTCAGAACGGAGGGGTGAACTGCTCTGTGGTGGGCAAGTTCGGCACAGGGTGCAGTTTTAATGGAGTGAATGGTTATGTTGATGCCGGAAACGGGGCGAGCATAGGACTTACAGATAATTATACACTGGAGGCTTGGATTAAAATTGCCGGTTCGCCATCGGATGGAAGAGGCACAATTGTCTCAAAATCCATGTCATATTATCTTCAGTATATCCCATCAGGTTCAGGTTGGAATATATCATGGTATCATTATGGCAGGACTCCGGCAGCCTATCAGAATTCGAATAGTCTTTTACAATCAGGTAATTGGTATCATGTGGTTTTGGTTAGTTCTTCGGCACAGGATATATTATACATCAATGGAGCGATGGATGCGACAGCTGGTGTAAGCGGTTCAATTACAGCTACATCTTATGATCTTGCAATCGGCGGCGAAACCTATACATCTCCATACAGGTATTTCAACGGCACCATCGACGAGGTCCGCGTCTACAACCGCTCGCTTTCTGCAGCAGAAATTGCCGAACAATATCGGGCAGGAAAAGCACGGCTTGACTACCAAGACTTGAGATTTACTTGGCTCAACACTTCAAGCAATTCAGAGCAAAACATTTCCTACTGGCTCGAGAGCGACAATCAGGCATGGGTGAAAGTGCCGAATGTGACGGCATCGGGCGTTGCGAACACGACTTTGTATATGTACTACGGCAACCCTTCCGCCGCATCTGCAAGCAACGGCACGAATATGTTTTCGTTTTTTGATGATTTCAGCGGGGATTTGAGTAAGTGGAGTATTACTGGAAATCCTGTAATAGAGAATGGCAGATTAAAATTGGTTGGTACTAGTGTCAGCCATGAAACCGACAAGGTACTTAGTACAGTCACAGTCGCAAGACCTGCTATATTGGAATGGAAAATGCAGCAATCAACTACAGGGCAAGAAGAATTTGTAGGATATGGTGATGTTGCATACGAAACATCATATTTCAATTTAAATCCTACGTGGAACACACGGGCGATGTATTTAGGTAGTATTTTGGGTAGTCGTGGTGACCCACCACAAACTACTAATATTGAAGCGTATAAGATAGTAATTTTACCCACAAGTGGATATACCATGTATTTGGTTGGCAGTCAGCTTGGTACAACAGCAAGCGGAACAGAAACAAATAAAAAAATTAGGTATAGTAGTTATTCAGGAACGTATTATATCGACGACGTCCGTGTCCGCAAATACGCCTCGCCTGAGCC
>JBAQNA010000050.1:0-20495 GCA_049303335.1 Candidatus Aenigmatarchaeota archaeon | reverse complement strand
ACTTGTGGAACTGGCTGCGCATTCTTCCGTGCGATTTCGGAACAAGAACAGCTCTTAGCGAAATATACCTCTGCAATCCCAAGTCCTTCACTTCTATGCCTTTCGTGCCCCATTTGTTGAAAAGCTTCACTTCCGGCATGACAACAGGCTGTTTCTGGGCAGATTTTACTTTTGCAGGCTTAGCTGCCGTTCTTCCCTGGACATTTGCCCGCGACGCAGCCGCCTTCGCCTCCGTCTTTATCTGGTTTCCCGCTTTTGTTTCCAGTTTTATTTCTTCCATAAAAATCAATTCAATTATGTTTTATCAAAATTATTTTTTCGCTTCCGGCGCTGGAGCCGCGCCCGCAGCCTTCTTTTTCTTTCCTTTCAGCAGTTCGGACAAAGCCTGGTTGTTCACCTTCATAACCTTCCAGCGCACGCCCCACATACTGCCAATCGGACCGCCCTGTGAGCCGCCCAATCCGGACACAAGCACCTCATCGTGCTCGTTTATCAGGTCGATCGCTCCTGTTTTCGGGCAGAATGCGGTAACTTCCTTTCCGTTCTTCAAAAGCTGGATACGCACGCATTTTATCATTCCGGAGTGCGGCTGTTTCTGCTCGATCATTTTCTTCGCGAGAACTATTCCCCTCGCGAGAGGCGCGCCTTCCAGCGGGTCCTTTTTCTTCTTGAGCTTCATCACGCGGTTCTGGTAGTGGATGTCCTTCCATCGCAGCTTCTGCCTCCTTTTCTTCAGTTCCCTTCCTCCGAATTCTCCCATAATCACACCTTGTTATAATTGCAAACATCGGTTTTTAAACGGCATAAACTTAATTTGCGCTTTCCTCATTTAAAAAACAAACTATTTAAACGTTTATTATATTTTTGCAAATCCGTTTTTCATCCGATTTATGGTAGCCCCGGGCAGATTCGAACTGCCGTCTACGGGTATCTTCGTCATCCGGAATCAAAAAATTCCGTCGTCGCTTTAGCGGACGCCAAAGCCCGCCATCCTTGGCCAATGTCCCCGCCGCTTTTTTGCCGCAAGCGGCGGACTAGACCACGGGGCTATGCAAAAGTAACTTGTATGTGAATAGTTTAAATATTTGCAATAAAACTATTATTTGTGGTTTTATGAAAATTTTGACAATCCATTCGGACTTCCTGGAAGTCGAGCCGAAGACGAAAGCGATAAAGTCCGCGGAGGAAATCGACAAGGCGAAAAAGCGGATCGAGGACTGCCTCGTTGTCTTTACTTCCGTCGAGGACGGCGACAGGGAAAGCGTTGCGGAAAAAACCGCGAAAGAGATTGCCGACGTTGCGGAGCAGGTCAAGGCGAAAAAAATCGTTCTTTATCCTTTTGTGCATCTGACAAGCAAGCCGGCTTCGCCTGATACTGCGCTGGCGGTTCTGAAAGAAACTGAAAAAATACTGGAAAAAAATTACGAGGTTTACCGCGCGCCTTTCGGCTGGTACAAGGCTTTCACGATAAAATGCAAGGGCCACCCGCTCGCGGAGCTGAGCCGCGAAATAAAGGAGATTGAAGGAAGCGCGAAACAGGAGGACGTAATTTCCGGCGCGCTGAAGCAGGAGGAGCAGGTAAAGTCGGAATGGCTCATAATGTCGCCGGACGGCACAATCACGCCCGCCGAGAAGTTCGATTTCAAGAACCACAAGAATCTGGGAAAATTCTACAATTACGAGGTCGCGAAAGTTCGCGGAGTCGCGAGCGAGCCTCCGCACGTGAAGCTGATGCGAGCGCTCGAGCTTGTCGATTACGAGGAGGGAAGCGACCCGGGAAATTTGAAATACTATCCGAAAGGCAGGCTGATAAAAAGTTTGCTTGAGCAATGGGTCACAAACAAGGTCATAAAATACGGGGCAATGGAAGTCGAGACTCCGATAATGTATGACTTCGAACATCCTGCGCTGAAAAGCTATCTTAACAGATTTCCGGCGAGGCAGTATATCGTCGAGTCCGCGAAGAAAAAATTCTTCCTGCGCTTCTCCGCGTGCTTCGGACAATTCCTGATGAAATCAAAAATGACAATTTCCTACAAGGATCTGCCGCTGAAAATGTACGAGCTCACGCGATATTCGTTCAGGCTTGAAAAGGCAGGCGAGCTTGTCGGATTAAGAAGACTTCGCGCTTTCACAATGCCGGACATGCACACGCTCTGCAAAAACCTTGAAGCAGCGAGGGAGGAGTTCAGAAAGCAGTACGAGCTTTCCATACAGTGCCTGAATGAGATAGACATACAAAAAAATGATTTTGAGACAGCGATAAGGTTCACGAAAGATTTCTGGGAAAATAACAAGGATTTCGTGGCGTCGCTCGCGAAACTGATGGGAAAGCCGGTACTGATAGAGAGGTGGAGCTTCCGCTTCGCCTACTTCGACCCGAAATTCGAGTTCAACTTCGTGGACTCGATGGACAAGTGCTCCGCGCTTTCAACCGTGCAGATTGACCACGAGAACGCGGAAAGATACGGCGTGCAATACACTGACGAGGACAACGCAAAAAAATATCCTACAATATTACATTGCTCCCCGTCGGGCGCGATAGAGCGCTGCATTTACGCGATGCTTGAGAAGGCGCATATGGAATCGGAAAAGGGAAAAAACCCTATGTTTCCGCTTTGGCTTTCTCCAACTCAAGTGCGGCTCTGCCCGATGAACGACTCGCTCGTGGGATATTGCGAGAAGCTTGCGGACGAACTGGCGGAACAGAACATCCGCGTTGACATCGACGACCGCGCGGAAAGCGTGCAGAAAAAAATAAGGAGCGCTGAAATGGAATGGGTTCCGTACGCGGTCGTGGTCGGCGAAAAGGAGAAGGAATCCGGCTCGCTGGCCGTGCGCTTCCGCGAGACCGGAAAAGTCGGAAACCTGAAGCCGCAGGAGCTTGTGAAAATCATAGCGGAGAAGACGAAGGATTTCCCGTTCAAGCAGCTCCCGCTTCCGAGGCTGCTGAGCAAGAGACCGGTATTTGTGGGATAAAAAAAAGCTAGATTGATTTGTGTGTTGATTTTTAGATTAATTCAAATAACACATTATATCCTACTATTTTGAAGTTGTTACCTTCAATATAAAGCTCTTCAATTTTCTTTCCGGGTACTCCCTTCTTTAACAAATCTGCTCTTTCTTGTGATGTTTCTAGCATTTTATCAACCTCTATTTTTTATTTTTCGAATATGATATTTTTCATTAAAGATATTCCTTCCTTTCTCGCTTCATCCAAAGTTCGTGAAAGTCGCGGAATATTGCGAAAATAATTCTGGAAATTTTGCAAAGGTTGTCTGTGTGCTGGAACTTCCTCCATTCACCGAATATCTTATCTCCATCAACTGTGAATGGGACAACCCTTCATTTGCCATAAAATCACTTTTCTATTTGCTCAAGTGCTCCCAGATATGGTCGAACATCGGGGCGAACACTTTTGCGGCCTGCTCGGATTGCGCCCAGAAGGCGGTCTCCTGCGTCGGGTGAGCCTCGTCGCCGGTCAATCCCAAGATAACGTGCTTGCCGTCGACAACGACAAACTTTCCCATATATTCGGGGGACTGCCTTACTTCCGCCACGCTTTTCAGCCTTTCCATGAATTCGGGCTCAGTCTTTCCGTGCACCGCTATCTTGATGCTGATTCCCTTTGAGGAAAGCTTTTTCAGCGTGTCCTCGTGCTTTGCGTGCATCTCCTTCAGCGCCTGCGCGCTCGAGACAATGGAAATCCTGCTTTTCGCTGACTTGAAAACAGTGCCGAGCTGGTCGTGCAGCTGGTGGCTTCCCTTGAGCGAACCGGACAAATCGCCGGGCTCGACCAATTCCAAACCGTCCTTGAAAATCTTGTCAAGCTCTTTCAGCGTGGACGACGATTTCAGCGTGTCAATCTGCTTTGCGGAAACTTCCGCGTCCTCCTTGATCTTCTTTTTCGCGCGCTCCAGCGCCTCTGCGGGCGGTATTGCAACATATTGCAGCGGTTTCGCATTCTTGACCATCACAAATCCCTTGTCCGCGAGCGTCTCAAGAACGTCGTAACTTCTCGAGCGCGGGATTTTTGCAAGCTCCGAAAGCTCTCCCGCGGATGCCGTGCCCCTCGAAAGCAGAGCCACCCAAAGCTTTCTCTCGTACAAGTTCAATCCTATCTGTTTCAGCGTGTCAAGAACAAGCTGCGATACCACCATTGTTGCCATATAATTCACCTTTTTTTAAATCACATTTTATTTTTTTATCGTTATTTGTGTTTATTCCATTTTAATAATGAAATTGCCGATTTATAAGTGTTTTTGATGTAGTTACTTGCAATTGAATACAAACTCATTATAAGATTAATGTAATCCAAAGTATTTAAGCTTGACTACTCTACCGTAACATTTAAATTGCCGACTCTATTGTTGGAGGCTTTCGGTCTATAAGTATTATTCACCCTTTGAAAGGGGTTAAAGAATATGCAAAATAGCAATTGTTATGTTTTTACAAAAAAGATTTGGTGGGCGAGGCCGGATTTGAATGCCGGACCTAATTCTTCTCTTATTAATCTTTCTTTTTCGCAGGCGTTTTTCTTTGAAAAGAAAAAGGCCTACCGGCGACCACCCGGTTATCAGCCGGGTACTCCGACCTGGCTAAGCTACCCGCCCGTTTCTCAAATTCATCAGCGATTATTAAATATCAAAAGAAAGTATATAAAAACGATTTTTTGCCGCAGAGTCCGACATTGTAAATGTTTAAATAGGTTAATTACAAAAGAGAGTTACCGAAAAATCATGGTGATCATTTATGGCAGGATTGAGACCGGGAAGATGCTACCACAAACTTGACAAGAAGCCCTACACGAGGATAGCGATAAGGGTGCCGAAAAAGAGCTACGCGAAGGGGGTTCCCGTGAGCAAGATCCACCAGTTCGAAATCGGGAAGAAGGGCGAATACGCTGTTCAGTATCATCTCGTTTCGGGAAAGGCGACCGCGATGCGATCCAACTGCCTGGAGGCTGCGCGCGTTATGGCGACAAAGCACCTTGAGGGAAATCTCGGCGCGGACGGCTTCTTCCTCAAAATAAGGACAATACCGCTGCACGTTATGCGCGAGAACGCCATGGCAACAGGCGCCGGAGCCGACCGTTTCTCATCGGGAATGCGTCAGTCGTTCGGCAGGCCGATAGGGCAGGCTGCGCGCGTCAGGGAAGGCCAGAAAATAATGACCGCTTACGTGCCCGCGGGAAAGGAGGCGATAGCAAAGGAGGCAATGCGCCGCGCGAGGACAAAATTGCCGGGGCAGTGCAGGGTCGTGATGGGGTAAAAGAAACTTTAGTGAAACAATAAGGTATAAAAATGACAGATTCTTTTTTAATTCTTACAATTCTTGGAAGTATAATTGGAATATATTCAATCCTACCAGAACATAAGAAATTAAGAGTAGGATATAGTTTTGGAAAGTTAGAGAAAATATGTTTGTTATTATTAGCATTAGCAATAGTGTTTCTTTCTATCTTTGATTTATTTGTATCTCTTCATTTTGAAAATTATAGCTTCTCTATTATGGGATTTAATGTAAAAATGCTTTTTATATTGGAAATATTACAAGTAATATCAGCAATTATTATATTAGGAATTTTTTTATATAAATTCTTTAAAAAAGGGACATCAATAAAAAATGAGGAATATTTTGTTGAAAAAGTTGATGAGTTACAATATGAGCAAAAATATTCTTCTATCTTTCTACTAATAGAAGAAAACTATGAAACAATATTAAACTCTGAAAATAAAGGAGGAAAAATCATTTTAGATTATTTAAAAAGAAAATTGTTAGAATATGAATTTACTAAACACATCGTAATATTTAAACCTTACTTGGGTTTAAGAATTATTACTGATAGAAGATTAGAACCATATTTCAAAGAAAATTTTTCTGAGGTATATTTTGACATATTGTTAAGAAATAAAAATAGCATCCTGTATAAAGAAGTGGAAGGTAATCAAAGTCTCTCGCATTCTCGTTATAGAATATCTCAAGATAATAAAATACTTCATACCATATTTTTCGATATTAAATTAGCTGAAACTCTAAACGTATGGAAACCTATTGGAGAAGTGGTATTAGACATGCTTGACGAGCAACATAAAAAAGAAAGGGATACTTATAATGAATATCAAGAAAAATTCACAATAAACTCAAGAGAGCTTTTTAACGATACAATATTTGTAGGTATAAGATTCTTTGATATAATGATATTAGAGGCAATTTATCAAAAAGCGGATTACCATATGTGGTTATACTACTATTCTCATTTTGTTGACAGAATATGCAAAAATTATAAATTGAATGAATATAGCCAACCAAAAGCCGAATTTCCAAGTCCGTATTCGTATATGCTTTATGAAATAACTTCTAATTTAAGAAATTGGATTAAATTAATTGATGAAGATACAACAGATGTTCAACAAGAATTGGAGCATGTTGATTGCATGCCTGAAAATAGCAATATAATAAAAAGTAGTATAATTTGTTTAATACAATGCAATCAAAAAATACTAAATACAGATACTATTCCTGATAAGTTTAAGGAGTACTTAACACATATGATTCTTAATCTTTATTTTGATATTGTATTAAGTTCTAACAAAGTATCTCAAGAATATGGAGAAATACTTCTTTGTTGTATTTTGAATGGAATACATAATTATGGTAAAAGAGATGAGATCTATAAGAATCGTTTATTATCGTATTTAGATACATTAGACAAACCACCATTATTCTATAAAAATGATGGGTTTAAAAAACTTGGAGAAATAAGAAATAGAATAATTAGTGGTTAATATAAAAATCGAAAACCTTTATTAAACGGTTTTTCAAAATAGTCTTATGCTATTCGTAAAATATCCCAACCAGCTGGGCAAGGAGGATGTGAAAGAGGCGGGCGGAAAGGGCGCGAACCTTGCGGAGCTTACCAATGCCGGCTTTCCCGTGCCGGAATGTTTCTTCATAACCGTGAACGCTTACGAGAGATTTATTGACGAAAACAATTTGAGGGAGAAAGTTCTTGAGACTATAAACGGCACAGACTTCTCGAATTTCGACAGCCTGAAAGATACGTCCGAGAAAATAAAGGCAATGGTTATCGGCGCGAAGATGCCGCCGTCCGTGAGGGACGAGATAAAAAAGGCATATGAGGGATTGGGCAACGACGTGGGAATACGCTCGATTGATTTTCTCAATATCGACGAGAAGCCTTTTGTCGCGGTGCGCTCGTCAGCGGTCACGGAAGACGTGAAAGGCGCGTCGTCCGCTGGGCAGCAGGAAACTTTCCTGAACATAAAAGGGCTGGACAGCGTCGCGCTCGCGGTGCAGAAATGCTGGGCTTCGCTTTTCACGGAGCGCGCAATCTACTACAGGCACAAGCACAGCCTTCCGCAGGAGGCGGGCATAAGCGTCATAATCCAGAGGATGGTGAATTCGGAAAAAAGCGGCGTGATGTTCTCGATAAACCCGGTCACATCGGAGAACAACATAACGGTCGAGGCAGTCTGGGGTTTGGGCGAAACCATCGTGCAGGGCGAGGTCACGCCGGACACTTATATCGTCGACAAGAGCAGCGGCGCGATTCTCGACAGAAAAATAGGAAACAAACTCATCGAACGGGTTCGCGGGCAGGACGGAAAAACTATAAAAAGAAATGTCAATCAGGAGCGCATCAACGCGCAGGTTCTGACAGACGCGGAAGTCGTGAAGATAGCTGCATACGGAAAGAAGATAGAGCAGCACTACGGGTTTCCGCAGGATATCGAATACGCGATAGA
Source organism: Candidatus Aenigmatarchaeota archaeon (assembly GCA_049303335.1). Classification (GTDB taxonomy): domain Archaea; phylum Aenigmatarchaeota; class Aenigmatarchaeia; order Aenigmatarchaeales; family DAIDAN01; genus DAIDAN01. Next base: position 12,726 of record JBAQNA010000050.1, on the reverse strand, counting down.
GCGCGGAAAAATTTACATCGTGCAATCCCGCGCGGTGACATTTTTTGCCGACAACAAGGATGGAAATAAAATCGATAATAAAAATTCCGGGACGCATGAAGATGCGAACAGGGAAGCAAACCAGATTGCGCATAATGCAAATCAAGTCTTATTGCGTGGAATGGGTGTATCTCCCGGAGTAGGCTCGGGAATTGTAAAGATAGTCACGGGACTTGGCGACATCAACAAGATCGAGAAGGGCGACGTTCTCGTGACGGAGATGACGAATCCGGATTTCGTTCCCGCGATGGAAAAGGCTGCGGCGATTGTCACGAATCGCGGAGGCGTTACGTCGCATGCGGCAATCGTTTCGCGCGAGCTCGGCGTTCCCGCGGTTGTCGGCACCGTTAACGCGACGGAAGTTTTGAAAGACGGGCAAATCGTGACTGTTGACGCGACGAACGGAATTGTTTACGACGGAGCAATCGCATTATCGGCAAGCGAGAAAGCGAACAATATTGAAAATAATTTGTCAGTCAATCCATCCAGCGTTTCCGCTATGGAAACTCAATCATTATTGACAGCCACGCAGGTAAAAGTCAATCTCGCGTTCCCGCAGCATCTCGAGGAGCTGGCGAAAAAAGCGGACGGCGTCGGGCTGATGAGGCTTGAGCACGTGATGACGGAAGCGGGCACACACCCTTTCCAGTACATACGCGACGGAAAATCCGAGGAACTGACGCGGATACTTGTCGAGAAAATCGGGACGATAGCAAAAGCGTTTTTCCCGAAACCCGTCTGGGTTCGCACGCTTGATGTCCGGACCGACGAGTTCCGCCATATGAAAGGCGGCGAGAACGAGAAGAAAGAGGACAACCCGATGCTCGGCTGGCACGGAATAAGGCGCGACCTTGACGAGGTTGAAATATTCAAGGCGCAGCTTTCCGCTTTCAAAAAACTGCATGAGGACGGGCTGACGAACGTGAAAGTGATGCTGCCGTTTGTGATAAGCGTTGACGAGCTGAAAAAAGCGAAGCAGATAGCGAAAGAATTCGGGATGCCGGATTCCTTCAAGTTCGGAATAATGTGCGAGACGCCGGCCTGCGCGCTTACGATGGAAGAATTCTGCAAGGAAGGAATTGATTTTGTTTCCTTCGGAAGCAACGACCTGACGCAAACCACGCTCGCCGTGGACAGGAACAACGAAAGCCTCGCGAAAATATTCAACTCGTTCCATCCCGCTGTCTTGCGGCTTTTCAGGGAAGTCATCAAGATTTGCAGGAAATACGGCGTAGAGTCAAGCATCTGCGGCGAGGAAGGCAGCAACCCGAAGATGGCTGAGATACTTGTCGGCTACGGCATTGACTCGCTCTCGGCTAATATCGACGCGGTAGACAAAATCAGGCAAACGGCCGCGCTGGCGGAGAGAAAGCTGATTCTTGATGGGATTAGAAGGGCGAAGAATGGGTAAAATTATTCTTTATATATTTAGTTTTCTCCAAAGATTTACTAATGAAAAAGAATTATTGATTCCACATAATAGAAGTATTAACACAATTACATCTATTAAAGGATATTGCCATAAGGCTTTTAACAAAGGAGATATAAGACTCATTATTATTGATATTGAGAAAAATAAAAATGCTTTGAAAAGATAATTTTCGGCATCAATTTCCTTTATACGAGATGAAAAAGATTGTGTATCTTCTGCAATTTTATCTAATACTTTGAATATCTCATTCTTATTGTAGAATTTTTCTGAATTGTCTTTTACAGGAATTAATCTTTTTATAAGATCTACTTTTTCTGTTATTTTTTGTAAAAAATCGTTAAGATTTTGTATGAACATTGTTTCACGTTTTTGTTTGAACTTCTTAGCTAGAATCAGAGAGTAAAAAATACTGATAAATGCCAAAAATATTCCGGATACAGAAATAGATGCATTGTTAAGAGAAGCAAGAGCCAAAGGATATTTTTCCATTGATGCAAAGAGTACTATGACTAATAAAAGAAAACCCAAACCTAAATTATCAGTAATACTATCTAAAAGAGACATATAATCACTTAAAGTTCGTTTTTCTCTTAATATGTATTATTGGCGCCGTCGGCAGGAAATTCCTGCTTTTTTGATTGCAGAGCTTTTTTCTTCTTTTTTGCTTAAGCTTTTTTCTTTGAAAGAAAAAAGCTTACCTGCGTGCCCTTACGGACACCAGATATCTTTACTTAAGATTTGCTTGGAAGCTCCTTGCGGAACCCGCCGCCCAAGCGCATCAATCATCTTCCAGACAAACTGGATTCAGCATATCTGGCCTCAAGTCTGGCGCGTTAAACCGAGCTTCGCTACGACGGCACTGAAGTATGTTATGATATAGAAATATTTAAATCACTTACTCAACGCAGAATAAGCCTCTTTGATATCTTCTTTCACTCCCGGAATGAAATCAAGCCCGTCCAGCTTGTCAACAGCAATCCACTTCCATTCCGTGTGCTCCGCGCTTATTTGAGGCTCTTTTCCGTTCACAAAGCCGAGGAATTTGCATACAAATCTTAATCCCGGAATATTTTTCTGCTCTGAATCAGAAACAATAATCTGGTATGTTTTCAAAGACATAACCGGCTTCACAATCACGCCGGCCTCGTCTTTCATCTCCCTTTTGAGGGCTTCCTCGAAATTCTCGCCCGGCCAAACAGCTCCGCCGCCGCATTCCCAGAGATTCGGATAAATTTTTCTTGAGGGCGAACGCTTCAGAACAAGAACTTTATTGCCATCAAAGCAAAAGCCGGCAACGTGGACTTCTATCTTGTGAATACTATCTTCTCTCATAAGAATTAATACTTATTCCGATTTATAAGTTTTTATGAAAAATACGAAGCATAATCGAGGGTGCTTCACCTAGAATGAAATAATCTTATCCGATTCTTCCACAATGTTCAATAAATCCTGCATTGTTGATAACGGGCAAACAGCCGTGCCTTCCTTGTGCCTTGATTTAAGGCAGGTTCCGCAGGCAAAAATTTTGCCGCCGCCGTTCAAAAATCTTTTCGCCATTTCTTTAATGTTGAAATTTTTATCATTAATTTCTTCATATTCAACACCCTTTCCGATAAGAAAAATTTTAACGCTATGCTGTTTATCCAATGAAAAATTTCCAAGCCTGAACGCATTCCACACGGTTTCAGAATCGTTTTGGCTGATTATAACCCCTATTTTCATATTTTTCCCTTTAAAATATTATTTACATTATCTCCACAAAATCCGCGGCGTTCCTCAAAGAAGTTCCCAGAGCGGTCTCGTAAGCGATAAGAACGGTCAGCTTGCCGTGCTCTTTCACTTTCTGCAGAAGCGCAAGAAAATCGGCGTCCCTTGTGGCAAGGGCGATAACGTCAACGTTCTTGTTGTACACAGCTTCCATCGCGGCAACCGCCACGGCAACGTCAACGTCGGACTTGTCGTCCTGCTCGCCGAGCGCTATGACCGGGTCGAATCCCTGGTTCGCCACGGCTTCTATCAGCTTCTCCGGCGCGAACTGGTTCAGGAAAACCTTTCCTATGACTATCCTTCCGTACTTTTCAACCCTCTTGCGGAGCACGTCCAAGTCCATCCCGAACTCTTTGCGAATCATGTTCGGGCCGTCCACGAACAGCGCCACGTTCTTTCTTTCCCTCTCTTTCTTGTTGCCAAAACCTAGCATAATTAGAACCTGCGGTTCCGATAGGCACGAAAACCAAAGGTTTTCGGCTACGCCGGAACATTCTGTTCCGTGCGCCTCCCTCCATATCGGATTTTATCAGAATAAGCTTAAAATGCGAAATATAAATAGGCTCGAAATGTCCGGCGCGCAAGAACTATTTGCCAGTTTCAAATCTCTTGCTGACCGCACTCCAGTCAATCGCCTTGAAGAAAGCCTCGATGTAGTCGGCGCGCTTGAGCCCGTAATCGATCATAAACGCGTGCTCGAAGACGTCCATCACGAGAAGCGGGACAGCGCCCGCCAAATGGCCTGCGTCGTGCTCGTTAATCCAGACGTTGAAAAACTTTTCGCTCGCGGAATCATAATAAAGCGCGACCCAGCCGATGCCGCGCATCGCGCCTGTCGCTTTGAAGTCTTTCTCCCAATTATCATAACTGCCGAAGTCTTTGGCAATCTGTTTTGCGAACTCGCTGTTCTTGTCCAAAGCATTTTCGTTCTTTGTGATGTTCCCGAAATAAAGCTCGTGAAGCCGCATACCGCTGAATTCCCAGCCGAACCTGCGCTTCAGCTCCGCAAACTCCGCGCCGAACTTTCCGTCCTTTGAAAACGCGCTTAGCGCGTCGCCCAGTTTGTTCGTGTTGGCCACGTATCCCTGGTACAGCGTGAAATGGTTTTTCAGAAGCTGGTCGCTGAACCCTTTCGTTCCGATAAGGCTATCAAAATTTTTCGGCTCGAACGCCATAAAACCACCTTTTTAGTTTTTGCGGTAAAGAATTGCTGCAGATAAATATTGTCGCTCATTCTATATAATCTTTTCATGATAAAAAAATATATGGCAAGAAAACGCTGGAAAAAGAAGATTGCGACAATGAGAAAAGAATTGGAAGAGTTCTGCGAAAGCGGCGGGTATTCGATTGACATTAATGAGGATTGCACTAACGAATACGGAAACGAATGTTCGATTTTCGGTTATGCCAGAAGAAGCAGAAGCGACGAATCGCCGCGATATTGGTGCGAATTCGACCATGACGGCTTTTACCTTTTCACATACGGCGCAAGAAATGTCAGGGAAGCGCACGCGCTAATACCGAAGCGGTTTCTCAAAACGATAAGGCGCCAAAAAGAGCTGGCGGATTTCTAACAACGCTTAAATGCTTTTCGCGCCAATTGTTTAGCGGTGATTAGATGGCTGACGATAATGAATGGATTGCAATGAATGTGGAGAATGAATATAAAAATGGCGTCAATAAGCCTTGGAAGGCTGTAAGTTCGCCGCAGATAATGGTGCATAACAGCAGGACGGTAGTCTATCAGCAACTAGAATATCACTGCGGAAGCGGTTTTTATCGCGGTTATGTGGTTGTTCCGGGTTATGCGACATCGGCGCCTTACAAAAAAGATTACAAAGAAAAGGTTGTTACGGCGTTCAATTTTGAGCGCATTAACGATGAATCCGACAGAAAAGAAATAGAAGAATGTTTGAGCGATAGGGATACGACCATGCCGCTGCCGAAAGGCAGCATAAATATTGCGCCAAGAGAAAGAACTCTACAAGAAAAGGAAAGAGACGCAATAGAATCGGAGAGATTGGAAAAAGAAGCAAAAGCCGCAGAAGAAAATCTGTTAAAAGCAATGCAAAATAACCCCAATGTGAGAGAGTTTGTGAAAGGTTTCGCCGAATGCTTGCACAAAGATGTTAATAGAATGCAGGCATAATTTCTTTTTTACTGCTTTTGGAAGATGCTGAAAGACAATCCGCATTCTAATCGCTCTTGACCTGCACAATCATCTTCCTGTCCATCAGAATCCAGTAGAGGACTTCGCAGCCCTGCGTTATCTTGTCCTTCAAATCCTCGGGCACTGGCGACTCGAAAGTCTCAAAGGTTTCCATGTCCATCACCTGCGCAGTGTCGCCGACTATTGATATGACCTGCCCGCCTTTTTTCTCCACTATAGGCACGTCGATTTCGCTGTCCGCTGGCTTTATCACCGAGCGGTTCCTCCCGTCAAAAATGCCGACAGCCTCAAGCCTCGCCTTCGCGGCGCCGTGCTTTCCTGAAACCGACGTGGTTATCGACTTGACCCTGCAGGGCTCGCCGTCTATGAGGCAGAACTTCCCCGGCTTCAGGTGCTTGATTGACGTTTTCGTTGTCTCCATAATTAGAACCTCTTTCCGATTGACGCATACTCCGTATGCGTCCGGCGCCCCTTCCGATATCTCCCTCTTTGAGAGATTCAGAATTTGTTTTTGCGTTTTGAATTAATGCAAAAATAAGTTTATATAGCTTATAAAAATCGCGGCAAAAATAAAATCACAAGCGCGCAATAATTCCGTTCACATCTTTCCCGCGGCAATCTTGACGTCCGCAGGCTTTACGGTCCTCCTTCCCGCGTGCTTTGTTATTGTCTCTATCTCCTTTACCAGTTCCGCCGCTATGTCCTCGACCGAGACCGTGAGCTCCTCCAGCGCCTCCGCGGAAATCCTCTCGACGCCGGCCTTTCTCGCTATCCTCTCTACCGCAGCCAACGGAAGAACAGACATGATTATTGTTTGTTGGGATAGGTTTATAATCTTTAACGCATCCATTCAATCCTATGATTTGCGACACATCCGTGCTTCTGCACTCGGATTTCACGGAAGAAATAACAACCGTGCAGGAAGTTTTGGACGAGGTCAGGACGAAGAAGCACAAGGAGCGGCTGGAATTCCGCGAGATAAAAGTTCTTGAGCCGGAAGAAAGTTTCGTTCGCGAGGTCGAAAGCGGGGCAGAAAAAGCGGGGTTTGGCGAAAAGCTTTCAAAAACGGACAAGAAGCTTCTGGCGCTCGCACTGCAAACCGGCGACGTTCTGCTGACGGACGATTACGCGATCCAGAAGCTGGCGAAGATAATGGGAATAAAATGCAAGCCGTTTCAGTTTGAAGGGATAAAATAGTTTAAAGTCTTCCCTGCTTTTTTAATCCTGCTGCAAGCTTTCTTGCATTAAGAATTAATCCCGCAGGTATTTCCGGAATTATTGTCACATATTCTTTGCTTCCGTCTTTTGTCAAGCCAATCACATATTTTCGGTTTCCGTATGACACCGGCACGTTTCCATTTCCAAGGGTCTCGCGAATGTCATTTTCGGAAATTCCCAATTCCGAATAAAAATCCAAAGTCCTGACGCCACAGGGAAACTTTACGCTTTTCTGGAATGCCTCTATTATGGATTCAGGCTTTATACTCATAAAGATAATGACAGTGTCAATCTATTTAAATTCCTTTTTCAGATAATTAAAAACAGAAAACTTTGGATTGAAGGTGATTTCATGAAACTCATAATCTTCGGCCCGCCGGGCTCGGGAAAGGGAACATACTCTTCGGTTATCGCGCCGACGTATAAGATTGCGAAAATCTCGACCGGCGACATTTTCCGCGAGGAGATAAAAAAAGGCACGGAGCTCGGGAAAAATGTTTCCGGCTTTCTTGCGAGAGGGGAGCTGGTTCCTGAAGAGATTGTGAAGGAGGTTTTCAGAAAGCGGATAAGCGAGCCTGACGCGAAAAACGGCTTCATTCTCGACGGCTTTCCGCGCACCGTGGAGCAGGCGAAATTCCTGGAAGGCTTGACAGAAATAGACGCCGTGATATTGCTTCGCATCCCGGAAGACGTTCTCATCGAAAAAATATCCGCGAGAAGGGTCTGCAGGAAATGCGGCGAGAACTACAACGCGGCGAACATTGACAGGATCATAGGCGGCGTGCGGTTCAGGTTCCCGAACGTGGGCTCGAAGGTCGAGGGAATATGCGACAAGTGTGGCGGAGAGCTTTTGCAAAGGCCCGACGACAACCCGAAAACGATAAAGGACAGAATTGAGGTCTACAAGAAACAGTCCGAGCCCGTTGTAGAATACTACAAGGGAAAAATGAAATTCCTCGACATCACCGTAAACGGCGGCCCCGACGAGATGGCGCAGAAAATCCTGAAAGAGTTGGAGAAGGTAAAGGCGGGAAAATAGAAAAAGAAAAATTAGGAGATTGACTTCATTATCCTCTGAGAATGTTTAACCAGCATTCAAAAGGAATTACAGTTCTATCGTTAATTGCATAAGCTTCTTTCCCGCCAGAAATGCTGCCGTCAAGCGGGCAAGTATGGGTTGTGCAATGACCCCACACTAATTTATTATTTCTATACATGTTTGCAGCTGCCTGATTTTGCCAGTCGCCGGTTCTTACAGAATAAAAATCACAATTGCATTTTTCGCCCATATTAATTTCCTCATTATTTTTATCGACAGAAAAAGATTTAAGGCTTTCAAAACCGGAATTACAACGCTTTAATAGCTTGAAAGCCGAATTATTTCCAGAAGCTTTGAAAAGTGATTTTTATGCTGCGACAGCCGATTGTTTGCGTTCTCGGGCATGTTGACCACGGAAAGACCACGCTGCTTGACAAGATAAGGAGCACGGCCGTGGCCGCCAAGGAAGCGGGTGGAATAACTCAAGCCATAGGCGCAACCGAGATTCCGATAGGAACGATAAAAGAAATATGCGGCCAGCTATTCTCGAAGATAGAATCGAAAATCCAGATTCCCGGTTTGCTTTTTCTCGACACGCCGGGGCACGAGGCTTTCACTTCGCTGCGAAAGCGCGGCGGGAGCTGCGCGGATCTGGCAATTCTCGTGGTTGACATAAACCAGGGATTTCAGCCGCAGACAATCGAGTCGATAGGTTTTCTGAAGGAGTTCAAAACGCCTTTCGTTGTCGCCGCGACAAAAACAGACTCGATAAGGGGATGGTTCCCGAACACGGGAAAGCCGTTTTTGGAAACGGTAGCAAGGCAGCCGCAGCACGTGAAAGACGCTCTTGACGAGAAAATATACAAGATAGTCGCGCAGCTGTCGGTGCAGGGATTCAACAGCGAGCGGTTTGACAGGATTTCCGATTTCACGAAAAACATTTCCATAGTGCCCTGCTCGGGAAGGACTGGCGAGGGAATACCTGAAATGCTGATGATGCTTTCCGGACTGGCGCAGGAATTCCTCAAGGATGATTTGGAAATTAAAGGCGAAAGGGGAACGGGCTCGATACTCGAGGTGAAGGATGTCAGGGGAATTGGAACCACGATTGACGTAATTCTTTATGACGGGAAAATCGAGAAAGGCGACTGGATTGTCATCGGCGGCAGGGAGCCGATAGTCGCGAAGATACGCGCGCTGCTCAAGCCCGCGCCGCTGAAAGAATTGCGCGTGGAAAAGCAGTTCGAGCACGTTGACAAGGTGTCGGCGGCGGCGGGAATAAAAATTTTCGCTGCCGGAATGGAAAAAGCGATAGCGGGCTCGCCGATAATCACCGTGAAAAACGAATCCGAGATAGAAGGCGTGAAGGCGGAGCTGGCAAAGGAGATAGAAAGCATAGAGTTCGAAAAGGCTGTTGAGGGAATTGTGATAAAGGCGGACACACTCGGAAGCCTTGAAGCGATGATAAGGATGCTCGGGCAGAAAAGCATCGAGATAAGGAAGGCCGAAGCGGGAGACGTGCACAGGAACGATGTCGTGACAATCGAATCCGGGGACAGGCTGAAGAAAGTAATTCTCGCGTTCAACGTGAAAGTTTCCGAAGACGCGGCAGAGGTTGCGAAATCCAAGGGCGTGAAAATTTTCGAGAACGACGTTATATACAGGCTGCTGGAGGATTACGAGAAATGGATTTCCGAGGAGAAGAAGAAAGCGGAGCAGGAAAAGCTGGAGGGCATAACGCGCCCCGGAAAAATCCTCCTGCTGAAAGGGCTTGTGTTCAGGGCTTCGAATCCCGCGGTTGTCGGCGTTGAGGTTGTCGCGGGAATTATAAAATCCGGAGTTGCGCTGTTGAAAGACGGAAAAGAAGTAGGAACGATAAAAGAAATACAGAGCGAAGGGCAGATTGTCGAGAAGGCGGAACGCGGCCAGAGAGTTGCGGTGTCTATGAGCGAGCCGACCGTGGGAAGGCACATCTCCGAGGGCGACGAGCTTTTTGTAAAAATAACGGCGGAAGATTTGAAAGTGCTTGAGGAATTGGGCAGCGCGGAGGAAGTGGCTCTCGCAAAAAAGACGCTGGGAGTCGAATGAAAAGAATTGTAAAAGGAATAATATTGGGAGATTTTATGATAAAAGTTTCCGAACTTGGCATCATCCTGCCCTGAAGGGTTCGCCTTCGGCGAACTGCTCGCTTCGCTCCAGACCGCGCAAGTATTCCCGCTCGCTTAAAATAATATTTTTTTGCAGAAATTTGCGGTAATGAATGAAAAATCAAAAAAGAAGAATCGCATTCTTGCGCGTTTGCGACAAGCCAAAAACCGCTTTATTTTCTATCCCGCTATGTTGATGCTCAAGACCGTGGTGTTTTCGGAGGCTGCGAATCTTGTAAGCTCGATTATCTTTCCGGACAGGTCCTTTGGCGAATCAAATTCAACGAAAAGCGAGCCTTTCTGATAAAGGTCAAAATTCCTTGTTCCGGAAACGCTTATAAGGCTCACCGTACCCTCGAGAAGTATCACATCGTTCTTCGGGTAAAACCACCTGAGCTCGTATATCTTTTTGTCCGCTGATGAGGAGCACCTTTGCCATACCTGCTTGTTCAGCTCAATAAGCGACCATTCCTGCGACGCACAAACCCCGTCGTTGCCCGTAAGGGAGTAATACAGCCCGTCAGTCCTTACAAAAATTCTTCCCTCTGTCACAGAAAGAATGCACTTGTTGCCTGAACCCGTCCTTGCGGTGTCAAGAATCTTGTCGCTGCATTTCAGGAAATCCGCGCGTACGTTTGACATTTCCGCGCTTTGAATGGAAATACCGATTGTCTTTTGCGCAAAAGGCAGGCTTGCAGTTGCTACGGAAACGATGACAGCCAAGGTCAAAACTGCCTGAAGAATAACTGATACAGCTTTCATATGATTAAAATTTGTTTTGTCCGTATATAAAAGTTGCCTTTCAATATTTATAGTAGAATATCCGATAAACATAAAAATACGGGTTCGTAGTCTAGCTTGGTAGGATCTCAGCTTCGGGTGAGCCTTTCTTTTGAAAGAAAGGCTCAATCGAAAGAAACAATATGCATTTCGATATTAGAAAAAGCTGATGACCTGAGAGGCCTTTTTCTTTTTAGGCGTTGGACTTGAAAAAAAGAAAAACATGAAAAAGGTTTCAGGAATTCGAAAAAGAAAATGAGAAAGTCTCAGCGGACCCACCACACCTCTTTCTTTTTTACGATAGAATAAAAGAAAAAGCGCCTGCGAAAGAATCCGCAGGTGTTCTTGTTTATAATTATTTAAGATTCAAATATAACTATTTATTATGCCCTGGTAGCTCAGACGGTAGAGCGTTACCTTGGTAAGGTAAAGGTCGTGAGAAACCATTTTTCGCTTCGCGAAAAAGCGTTTGCGGAAAGGGTTCGCGAATTCGATTCTCGCCCAGGGCTCCACCAATTAACTTCTGAAACAATTATCTACAGCACCAGCGCTATCCCGAGAACAATGAATAACATCGCGATTAGAACCGACACTATCACGAACTGGAGAACCCATGCAATAAACGCGCCGATCCAGCCGGTGTCGAACATTTCCTTGTAGACGAAAAGCATTGCAAGAAACGCGAACAAGCCCGCCCACAATCCGAAAAAGGAAAAAATGACGGAAGTGATGAATGCCATAAAAATGCTTACAAACACGACTCTCAAAAATCCCGCGCTCTTCGCGCCCACGACGTGCAGCGACAGATAGAGCGGAATGGAAGAGATTGCAAAAGAAATGAAGACTAATATGATATTCTCAATGGATACGACCATTATGTTCACCATATACTATTTGTATTAGCATCCTATTAAAGCCGCGCGGGCATTCGCCAAACCATATTTATATTTGAAAAATAATCTCTCTATCATGAGAGTAATTCTCGGATTCGCCGGGGAGATTGCAAGCGGGAAGGGAACCGCAGCGAAACACCTCGTTGACAAATACGGCTCCGGCTACTTCAGGTTTTCCACGATATTGCGCGACGTGCTGAAAAGGATGCATCTCGAGGAAAGCAGGGAGAACACGCAAAAACTGTCCACGCTCATGCGGCAGAATTTCGGCGAGGACATCCTGTCAAAAGTTATAAGCAAGGACGTGCTGAACGACAGGCACGACATAATAGCGGTGGACGGAGTGAGACGGCTTTCCGATATAAAATACCTGAAAGATGTGCCGGTATTCAGGCTCGTCTATATTGAGGCTGACATTGAAAAAAGATTTGAGCGAATCGTGAAGCGCGGCGAGAACGTTGACGACAAAAGCAAGACGCTTGAGCAATTCAAGAAAGACAACGAAGGCGAAGCGGAGGCGCAAATAAAAGGCCTGAAGGCGCACGCGGATTTCGTTGTTGACAACAACGGCGCGATTGCGGAGCTTTACGGGAAGATTGACGGAATTGTGGAAGAGTGCAGGAAAGAAAAATAAGAATATATGAAATGACGCAGCGTATTGTATTTTTGTTAGATATCACAACAGGACTAAGTAAGTGTAGAGTGATTAGAATGAAATTCAACACTATAATTTATTTTTTAATAATATTGCTTTTTACATTGCCATATCCAGCTATATCACAACAGAAAATTAACTTCGATATAAATTTTGATGATAGAAACCACCCAATAATTCTTTTACAAGAGATGGATATAAATGGAGATACTGTCCATGTTAAAAATACATATACACTGCGAGCAGCTCTACCAAATTTTACTTGCACACAAACAATGACTTCACCACGGGAAACTAATTTTTGGGACTATAAAGTATTTGTTAATGGCTCATTGGATTATGAGAAATTATATTTAGAAACAAAGATAATCGAAGAAAATAATACAAATAATAGATATTGGACAACCCTTCCTTGCAGAATCTATAATTCAACTTCTACAATAGTTCAAGAATATTTTGCGGCTCTGTAGAAATCCTATGATTATAGGGTGAGACAGCACATTCTTGTTATCTACGCAAGAAGGTGATGCCTCATGTCAAATAGGAAGCGCAAATATTTAAGGATTGTGAACAGGCTGAAGAAAGC
>JBAQNA010000049.1:0-28298 GCA_049303335.1 Candidatus Aenigmatarchaeota archaeon | reverse complement strand
AAGCTTTTCAACAAATGGGGCACGAAAGGCATAGAAGTGAAGGACTTGGGATTGCAGAGGTATATTTCGCTAAGAGCTGTTCTTGTTCCGAAATCGCACGGAAGAATGCGCAGCCAGTTCCACAAGTCCGAGATGAGCATAGTAGAGAGGCTCGCGAACCACTTTCTTGTTCCGGGACACCGCGGAAAGAAGCACCTCTTAGGCAGCGGAAACTGCGGCGGAAAATCCGCGACAGCGTTCATTCTCATAAAAGGCATCCTGCAGACAATAGAGGACAAGACAAAGAAAAACCCGGTGGAGGTTCTTGTGCGCGCCGTGGAAAATTCCGCGCTCCGCGAGGAGATAACAAGCTACCAGGTCGGAGGCATAATGGTGAGAAAAGCCGTTGTCGCCGCTCCGCAGCGCCGTGTTGACCTGGCATTGAGAACGATGGTGCAGGGCGCATACCAGAAGGCGCACTCCAACCCGAAAGGATTCGCCGCGGTTCTCGCGGACGAACTGATAGCCGCGGGCAGCGGAGACTCGCAGAACTCCTACGGAGTGAGGGAGAAAGAGCGCGTGGAAAGGGAAGCGGGCGGAGCAAGATAAAAAATATAGGTGAGTTGCGTATGCTACATGTGTTTGGATAAAATTACGAAATTAATGTCAAAGGCTCCAAGCATTTAAAATAATATTCTTTTTTAATCGAATTTTTATCACATCTTCTTTCATTATTTATATCCATTTTAGGTTCTATCTTATTAGTTTCATTTATTATTATTGTAGGGTAACCGACATATTTTGTAACAACATGCGGGTTTAAACATTGTGAGACTTCCATTCTACCTGGAGAGAAACCGAGAGTATTTTCGTTCCAGCCTTCATCCGGCGATGGCAAAAACAAGTAACCGAATGATTTGTTTGGCTTAACCGCCTTAGGAAAAATTGACAAAAATTCTTTCCATTCATCTTCTGTTATGTTATAAACAAATCTTGTCTGGCATTCGCACGTGTCAAAAGACATTAATGTTCCTTTTGCCTTATATTCGCTTCCGTATTTAAAAATTCTTCCGTCTTGTCCGCACGCGACATTTATTTTATATCCCTGATTGTCAACAATAGCTTCATTCGTAAAAAAGCCATATTTTCCATTTATTGTTATGTTTTTTCCCATAAAACTTTCAGGGCTGTTCAAGACATCCTCAATATTAACTAAAAGATTAGATGTGCTTACAACATTTTTAATGCCATCTATAAAACTGTTCTTTGTCTTTTCTAATGACAACAAAACATTACTTTTTGTTTCTTGCGGAACAAAAAATATGAAATATGCTACAACAGCAAAAATTATCATAAGTATTATAATTTTGTTGCTTGGAAATCTGAAGCTCTTTTTCAGCGGATGTGGAGCAAATGGAGTTTCATACTTTAGTTCTTCTGAAGGCTCTTTTTGCGGCGGCAAAGACGGTTGATGAATGATTTTTGTTCCATCTAACAGTTTAATCAAACTATCATCATGAATTTTTTCTTTTCTATCAAATACTTTCCATCTTTTTGTTGTATATTCGGCATCAGGATGCCCGCCTTCTTTTCGCCATTCTTTTTCAAGCTCGGTTCTAATCCATGCAGGCGTTTTTTTATCGTTAAGAACAGAAGGAGTTAAACACATTTTTGCGGGCAAGTGTTCTTCGCAAAAGTATTCGTTGCAGTATTTACATTTTTTAAGATTATCATATCTTTCACAGCTATGACAGTGATTTTTCATATATCTTCATTAAAAGACAGAAATAAAAGCTTTTCTAAAACATATTCTTGATTTCCGAAGAAAAATGCTTTTCGGCTTTCTGTGTCACATACCTTTATAATCACGGTATGGGGCTTATTCTTTATGGAGCGCTGGGCGGAGTTCTCTCCAGAACTTCGCCTTTACGCTTCTGTGCCAGCGCAGGCATGGAGCGCCAAGACGGCGAAATGCAAAATATTTGAGGTGAAGAAAATGGGAATATCAAAGATTTTGGTAATCTTAATACCAGTACTCTTATTAATGGTATTAGTGGTTAAATTCTTTTTAGAATTTATTTCAACACTACCCAAATAAGATCAAAAGAGATTAATTAAAACAGACTTATCAATAATCAAAACAAGTGACTTTAATGGTGTTTTCAATGGGCGAACATTTGGAAGATTATGAAAGCAGATTTACCAAGAGGTCAATTTCCAATAAAGAAAGGACGAAGTCAAATAAGTTCGCCAACGCAGAAATCCCGGGCGAAGAAATATTTGTTGACGCCGTAGGCGATGAAAGCAGGGCAATTGTTGTAGAAGGAAATCGCGGCAGATTCAGAGTGTTCTTCAATGATAAAATACTTTCTGACGTAAAGATGAGAAGGGATATAGACTTCAAATATTCCAGGTTCATTGTTTCCGGAGACCGCGTTGGCGTTGTTGATGACGGCAGCGGATATTGCATTTCAAGCATACAAAAAAGGACGTCGAAACTCTCAAGAATGAGGCGGGACAATACCAGAACGAATGCGAATCCGGCGGAGTGCGAACACGTCATTGCCGCAAACATAGACGCGGCTGTTGCCGTAATATCGGCAAGGAATCCTCCATTTCACGCCAAGGTTATTGACAGATACCTTATCATGATACAAAGCAGCAACATAGAGCCGATAATTTGCATGAACAAATCGGACTTGGCGGAAGGGCATGAGGACGGCCTGCTTAAGGAATACGAACGCCTCGGAATAAAATGCGTAAAAACATCAACTGTCAAAAACGAAGGAATTGAGAATCTTAAAGAACTTTTATCAGGCAAGACGGTTGTTTTCATAGGACACAGCGGCGTAGGAAAATCCTCCCTCATAAACGCGATATCCGGAAATTTAATTGCCAAGGAAGGGAAAGTTAGTGAAAAGACCGGCAAAGGAAAGCACACGACCACGTCTTCGGTATTGTACAAATGGAAGGAGAACTCCTTCATAATCGACACTCCCGGAATAAGAGCGTTTGGAATGTGGGGCATATCAAAAGACGAGCTTCATCTTTATTTTCCGGAATTCGATAAATACAAGACATTTTGCAAGTATGATAATTGCCTGCATAACCACGAAAAGGAAGCCGATTGCGGCGTAAAGCAGGCGCTTTCAAAAGGAGAGTTGTCCAAAAACAGGTATGACAGCTACGTAAGGATTCTTGAAGAATTGTAAAATAAAGAGATTTTTTATGTTTGTAAAAGTTGTTTCTAAAAACGCAGGCATGGACGAACCCAGCACCGCTAATCCCGATTGGTGCAGGGGGTGAGATTTGAACTCACGAACGGACTATCGTCGAGCCAATTTCCTTTCTTTTCTTTCTTTCGCTTAAGCGTTTCTTTCTTTTTGACGCTCGAACCGAAAAGAAAGAAAGGCTTACCGACAAGGCCCTCAACCTTGCACCTTTAACCTAGCTTGGCGACCCCTGCATATTTTCAATAACTTTCTATGAGCGGAAGAATTTAAATATGCGAAACGCGAACCTTTTTATCCTTCACTTCCGATATTATTCTTACCAAACAAAGGGTTTTGAAAAATATGAAATCCGAAATTAAAGAAAAGGCGAATTTTCATGCGCGAAAACCGAAGGTTTTCGGCAACGGTTCAGGCGAAATGGTGAAACCTTATGTTCGAGCAAATCATACCGCTCCTGCGGCAGATAGCGGACGACCGCACCGTGCCGAGAAACATACGCACGAAGTGCGAGGAATCGGTAAACATTCTTAACGGCGCGCAGGACAAGGCGGTGAAAGTAAACACGGTAATCTCTTCTCTCGACGAGGTCACGAACGACCCTAACATCCCAATGTACACGCGCACGGTCGTATGGAACATTGTTTCGCTTTTGGAGGCCGAGCAGAAAGGTTAGGGTATTTATCCTTTTCTGTGCATATAATCATTATGCATAAAATCGGGTGATGTTAATGTGTGCTGAAATTGTTTCTAACGATTTAATAAAAATTCTTGGCAATGCGGGTTTGCTGGAACGTTTGGACGCCAAAACAAGAAATGAAGGAATCAAATATTCCGATAGTATTATTGGTTTTCTTGAAGGTTTGGAAGTGGAACGCGTTCAGGGAGTTGGCGATGATTTTGTACCTAATACCGCACTCTATAATGCTGTTGGCGCGATTTATCCCGCCTTGCAGCCTGAATCAAGAAAGCGGGCATTGAATGCTTACATGAAACAATTCAATGGAATAAATTATATTAGCGTTCAAGAAAATCACACACCGTTCATTCGCGAGCCTTTGGTGTTGGCGGATATAGCTAATACGTCTCAATTATATTGGCCTGGCTTGGATGAAGGAGAAAAAATAATTCAACAACATAATAGTTTTGCAGAACTTAAGAAAGAAGTTATGGATGACAATGGCTTGTTTAAGCCTAACGCCGTTAAAAGCGATTTTTGCGTTGGTTATGCATTGCTCAGAAACGATAAGTCTCCGTTTGGAGATGAATATTCAAAAGTCTGCAATCCCACCTTTTTAGACAGGACTGTGGAAGCTGTTGTAATTAAGCGTGTTGGAAGCGGCGATGATATAAAAAAGGGTAAGGCACGACTAAAAGAATTGCTGCCTTCAAGGCTGCATGATACTATAGAAACAAAATACTCCCGATTAAACCTTTAAATATTTGCGCGCGCAATAGGGAATAAAGATTATCTTTAATCTTAAAATAAAAAAGCGAATCTAAAAGGTGATTGTATGGTTCTAGGAGGATTGTTTGGAAGGGGCACGCCAAAGGAGTTGGCAGAGGATGAGTTCATTGAGCTTGACACTTCCGCTATGGAAGGCGTAGGCAGCAAAGTCCAGATAAAAATCGACAAGCTTGAGGCTTTCGCGGACTCGGACCGCATCCAGAAGGCTGTTCGCGACGGCTCGATTGTCCTTGTAAAGATAAAGTCCCTGAAGGAGAAGGATATGAGCGAGCTGAAAAGGGTTATAGACAAGCTCCGCAAGACCTGCGTTGCGCTGAACGGCGACATCGCGGGCATCGAGGAGGACTGGATAATCCTGACCCCGCCTTACGCGCACGTGGCAAGGGAGAAGTAAATTCTTTCAGAAGGCTTGCAGCAAAGTGCAGGCCTGCTTATTTTTTTAACCCGTTCTGATTCTTTATTGCCGGCAAAAAATCTTTTTATACGTTGACATATAATTCACTTCATGCTCGACAGAAAATTCTCGGAGTTTGACAATTTCGTTTTCGACCTGGACGGCACCGTCTGGTACTGGACGCGCCTTATTGACAGGGTTTCTTCCGTCTTTTCGGAGCTTCGCAGGCAGGGCAAGCGCGTGCATTTCGTGACGAACAACACGCTCCTTACGAGGGAAGGGTTCGCGAAAAAATTGCAGAGTTTCGGGATAAGCGCGAGGCCAGAGCAGATAACAACGCCTTCGGAAGTCGCGGTCGGGCTTTTCAAGAGGAAAAAAGTTTTCTGCATTGGCGAGGGAATGATAACCGAATTGAGGAAAAACAAGATAGCTCTCACGGACAACAATCCCGACGCCGTGGTCATGGCCGAGGACAGGAGCATAACTTATGACAAGCTCGCAAAAGCGTGCATACTGGTCGAGGATGGCGCAAAGTTTTTCAAGACTGCAAATGGGAGGATTTTTTTCTACGGGAACAAGCGCATTCCGGGCGGCGGCGCGCTCGCTGCTGTCATCGAGTCCTGCACGTACAAGAAAGCGGAGCTCATCGGCAAGCCTTCGGAGCATATGATGCACGTAGTTCGCGGGCTGGGACTTGAGGCGGACAGGACAATTTCCATAGGCGACGAGCTGAACACGGACGTGCTTATGGGAAACAAACTCGGCTTCGCAACGGCCCTTACTTTGAGCGGCAGGGACAAGAAGAAGGATTACGACCTGGCGAAGGGCGACACGGAGCCGGACTTTGTGCTGAAGTCGATAACGGATTTGGTAAAATAGAAAGGCTTAAATCTTTAACTTACATATTCTAAGCAGTGAAACTATGATAGATAATACCTCAGATATAACTCCTCAGAAATTTCTAGAATTGTCAGATACGGTTGGAACCGCAGGTTTGGTTATAAAACAAAAAGGCGGAAGAACAGATTATGTAAATAGGTTTGTAAGATTATCAGATACATTAGGACTTTGTGAATTCTATTCTCGCAAGCGTCCTAAACCTAAAGAAATACCTAATCATGTTGCCAATGTTCTGGACATACTCATATCTAATGAGAACGGACTTTCTGCAAGTGAAATTGGCAGAAAGACTGATGGCATATTAGTTACAAGCGAAATAAGTGATGCCATAAAGTATCTTGAATTTCATAAAATGATAAAATATTCAGGAAGCAAAATGCAGCTGAAAACTATAGGAGATAAATTTATAGCTTCAGAATCTGTTCAAGAGCGACTTAAAAGAACGCCAGATAAATGGTGTGTTTATGCTGTTGATTTTGGCACGGCAGCTTTAACAATTAATCCAGAAAATCTTGAAAAAGAAATCGGTACATTAGGCAAATATGTCAAAAGAAAATTTCCTCAATTGAAAGGAAAAGGATTTTTTACTGCATGTCATGAAATTTCTGCATATCAATAATCAAACAAACCGAAGCTGTATTTATTACCTTTCTTTTTCTTATTGATTCTTATGCGAACTTTCATTCTTTACAGCCGCGGATGGACGAAGCCGTTCTCCGAGAAGGACCTGCCGGGCGCGGGAAGGATGGACATCGCGTGCAGGTGTGTTTCCGCAGCGCTGTTCGTCTCCTACACGATAAGGCGCGACACGCGGATTTTTGTCTCGCTGAACGGCGGGGAAAAGCCTGTTGCCTTGTGCTTTGACGGCGGTATAAGAAAGATTTCGCCTGACGAGCGTTCAATCGGGCTTTGGATTAGTAAGGCATTAGCAAACACCTTCACGAAAGAATGGAAGCGCACTGACAACGGAATTCTTTACGCGCAGAAAAGTTTCGAGGAAATTCTGGAGGAGTTGAAAAAAGAGAAATGCGAATTTTATCTGCTTGACGAGGAAGGAAAGAATATTGAAGAAACAGAATTAAAGGAAAATCCCGCCTTCATTCTCGGCGACAACGCCGGAATTTCTGAAAAAGAGAAAGCGGTTGCTGCGAAAATTGCGGAAACGCACGAAACCGAAGGTTTCGGCGGAGCCAAAAACGCGAAAGCGTTTTTGTGCAAAATTTCGCTCGGCGAAACATCATATTTGGCAAGTTCCTGCGTATCCATTGCGCACTGGGTTTGCGACAAGAAAGGAATATAAGGAAATAATGCTAGATTGGTTCTATTAAAACCGCCTTCTTCATATTCTTTGGCTTCTTTATCTCGTGCATCTTGCAGCATTTCATAAAATTTATTTTTGTCGGCACGATTTCTATCTCCTTTCTCTTTCTTGAGTAAGATATTTCATGCAACAACAAGACGAGTGCTAAGGTGCCTATAGGAGGTCAACGAGCTGAATCGCCCACAAGAAAAACCCTATCACGTTTAATAACGCACCAATGCCGCAAATGGCCACGTCTCTTTTCGAAAAGACATCGAGATTATCAGTTGCTTTGGTAAGGGCGCTGTAGCCCAGGATTGCCCCCAGTCCGAAAAATATTGGCGGGAGTATGAACAGGCCGGCGATGCAAGATATCCATGCGAGGGACGACTGCCCCAGCACGCCATTTCTCTCCGCGGAAGCCGACTTCTGCGGCGTCTTAGCGGCTGCAGTGGCCGCTTGCGCCTTCGGCGTCCCGAACACCTTGTCCGCGTCGCTCTTACAGTAAAGTTTACCCCCGATTTTGACCGCACATTTCTTGCAGATTCCTTCTCCGCATTCATGGCAGACGCCAACGGCATCAATTTTAGGATGTTTGTAACATTTCATTTTACTCCCCTTCATGAATCGCCGTCGCCACGGAAATCCAGAACATTCCGCCGATAAGAATCAGCACGAAGGAAATTATGTAAGCGATAATAGCCGTTCCCGTTGTCGCGCCGAGAACCGAAGGGTCCACCGCGCCGGCTATCAGCGCGCCGAGAAAAACGCATACTGCGCCCACAACCCAGAATCCGATGGCGCGGTTGGAAGTCATAAAATCAATAATTAGTTGGAATGCCAGATATTTAAACTTTACAAGACGGCTGCCGGAATTAAACATTTAAGCTTTAGCTTCTATAAAATATTTGATAATTATGCAAACATATAATCAATACGAATTGCCGAAAGGCATTGTAGTCGTTGAGGCTCAAAAATCCGAAATACCGGATGAAGAAAAAAAGCAGTTTAATATAAAGGCTTACAAAGATTCCAAGATGGATAAGGATTCGGTAGAGTTTGGCGTTGAAGAGGGCTTCAAGATCGGTAAATACGAGTTTGTTCTAAAAAGAGCCGACAATTCTTTGGTTGTAAAACAGAATGGAAGATTCTCATCTTTGCCTTTTCCGGAAAATTTAAACTTAAATGGAATAGATTTGGTAGGTTATTATAACGGCCAGATATGCATGCTCGGCAAAAACGGCGGAAAATGCTTTGTCATGAACGGATATGACAAACCAACTATTGACACAAATATAAAATATACTTCTTTCAAATAAGAACCTGCCAAACGGATTTATACTTTCGTCCCTATTTCTTACCGATGATAACCAAGGTTTCCCTGGTGAACTGGCGCTCGCACCTGCAGAGCGAGCTCGAATTCTGCGAAGGCACGAACTGCCTTGTCGGGAGGATGGGTTCGGGAAAGAGCAGCGTTCTTGACGCGATATGCTTCGGCCTGTTCGGCACGTTCCCGCAGCTCCAGCAGAAGAAGATAAAGCTGGAGGATATGATAATGAAGAAACCCAAGCAGCAGAGGTTTTCGGAAGTGAAAGTTTTTTTTGATTCCAACGGCGACGAGCTTTCTGTTAAGAGAAGGATAGAAAAGGGAAAATCCACAACAGCGGAGTTCCGCAGGAACGGCGGCCTCGTGGAAATGCAGTCGCAGAAGGTTACGGAGGAAGTTGAGAAGGCGCTGAAAATAGACTACGACCTTTTTGCGCGCGCGGTTTATTCCGAGCAGAACCAGCTTGACATGTTCCTCACGATACCGAAAGGGCAGAGGATGAAAAAAATTGACGAGCTCTTGAGGCTTGACAGGTTCGAGTCCGCAAGGCTGTCCGCAGTCTCGCTGAAAAACAGGTTCGCCTTGCACAGGGATGAAAAGGAAAAAACTTTGAAAAGTCTGGACGAGGGCGGGATAAAGACGGACATCGAGACTTTGAAAGCCGAGACTGAGGCGCTGAAAAAGGAGCAGGAAGCTCTTCTTTCCGAAGCGGAGAAGGCGCTGGAAAAAAAGAATCTGCTTAAGGAAAAAATCGAAAGCCTTGAAAAGAGCAGGGACGAGATGCGGAACATTGCGGAAAAGATATCGCTGCTTGAAAGCCTTAACGGGCATCTGCGTTCTGACATTTTTATTATCGAGGCGCAGCTTGCCCGCGCGCTTTCCGATGTTGATTTGGAGATGTTGAAGCAGGAAATGGATGCAATAAGAAATAAAATCAATTCCGCCTCGTCCGAGATCAGGAAAAAGAGGGAATTACTGCTTGGCTCAAAGCTTGAGCTTGGAGCGGAACGGGACAGACTGCTGCAATACACGAAGCTTGAAGAGGAAAGAAAAAAACTTGATGCAATGCTTGAAGGAGGCAAAACGGAAAAAGCAAAGTCAGGGCTGGCGGAAATATCGGGAAGAATCGAGGAGAGAACCGTTGACGTAGGCTCGCTGAAGATGGAAATTGCGGGATGCGATTTTGCAAAAGCCCTGAAAGGCAACTGCCTTGTCTGCGGGCACGAGCTCTCGGAGGAAAAAAGAATGGAGCTTGTTTCCGAGTCAATGAAAAAGATGGAAACGCTTGCTGAAAGAAAAGCGAGAGCGGAAGAAGAAATAAAAATGCTCGCTGCCGAGAAAAGAAATCTTGAGAAAACCGCGTCAGCGCTTGAACTTGCGGAGATGAGAATAAGGGAAATCGAAGACCCCGCGGCGGATATTGAAACAGCAAGAAAAAAGATGGAAACATTGTCAAGAATCATAGAAGATACAGAGAAAGAAATGCAAAGAATGGAGAAGGATGTCGCATCTTTCCAGCCGGAACTCGAATCCCTGATACGCGAATACGAATCCGCGAAAATCTCCGTTGAGAAAAAATCGGAGATGGAGAAAAAGCGGAAGGCGCTGGAAAACAATATCGCGGAAATCGGGGCGCTTAAGGCAAAGCTGGAACGAGCGGCGGAAACGTTCTCGGAAGCGGAATTGAAAGAATCGAGGGAAAGAATGGAAAATCTGATAGGTGTGGAAAAGTCAATAGAAGCGAAAACGAGGTTTATGGAAGACCTGGTTTCCGAGAAGCGCAAAAGGCTTGAAACAGCGGAGGCGAGGAAAAAAATTGCCGACGAGTGCGCGCTGGAGATAAGAAAGTCCGCGGCGATGGAGGAGCAGCTGCAGCTGCTGGAGCGCGGCCTTGAGGTTTCGCAGGAGCAGCTGCGCAAGGATTTTATAGGCGCGATAAACCACGCGATGCGCATGCTGTGGGAGAATCTTTATCCTTACGACGACTTTTCCTCCGCGAGGATTGCGATAGACGGCGATTACATTCTCCAGCTTTTAGATTCCAACGGATGGATTTCGGTGGACAACGTCTCCGGAGGCGAGCGCTCCATCGCTTGCTTGGCCTTGAGAATGGCGTTTGCGCTTGTTCTCGCGCCGCAGCTGCGGTGGCTCGTGCTTGACGAACCGACCCATAACTTGGACGAGAAAGCTGTTGCGGAGCTGGCGAACGTGCTGCACGACAACATAACCGAGTTCGTGGAGCAGGCTTTCCTGATAACGCACGACCCTTCACTCGAGTCCGCAGTCTCCGGATTCCTTTACCGGATGGAAAAGGAGAAGGAGGGTTTCACGAACGTGGTGAAAGTGGAAGGAAATTAGAAATAGATAAGAATAAATCAGTTTGATATAAGAGGTGAAGAAAAATGATGCATACAATGCGCCTTGCCGAAGAGCCGTTTGGTTGGGTAAAGGAAGGCAAGATGGTTATAGAAACGAGACTTTTCGATGAAAAGAGAAGAAAGATTGAAATCGGGGACAATATAATTTTCAAGAAACTGCCCGACGAAACGGAAGCGATAGAGGTTCGCGTCAAAGCGCTTTTGAGATTTGAAAACTTTGCGGATTTTTTTAAATTGATTCCCAAAAATCTATCGGGACACGAGGGGCTTACGTTGGAGCAGCAAGTAGGCAGAATGAGAAACCATTATTCCGAGGAAGAGGAAAAAAAGTTCGGCGTTCTGGGAATATGGTTCGAGATAATAAAATGAAAGCGTTATCCATTCGTCAGAGATGGGTGGAATTGATAGTTCTATGAAATAAAAGAAAAAATAAAAATTGCACGAAAAAAATCGTGCAAAATCAAAAAATTCTACTCGTTGTAGCCGAGCCTGATTATCATGTAGAAGGCCGTTATCATTCCGGCGACTCCGAAGCCGACCGCAAGATAAGTCAGGAACGCGCTAAGCAGGCTGACATATCCAAGCACAAAGGAAAGCACGAGAACTGCCACGAGAAACGCGGTTATCGCGACCGTGAAGTCCTTCTCCTCGCTTTTTCTTATGTTGAAAATAGCCACTGCCATTCCCAGAAGCCCGACCAAGAGCAGGGTCTCGCTTGCATATGACTGCATCCAGAATGCCGCGTAAGCCACCACAAAAATTCCCGCGAACGCGAGCGTGCCGAATGAAACCCTTATCTTTGGCTTTGCCTGTATTTTCGCCTTTTCGGCGTTTTTTCGTTTTGCCATATACTTCGTTAAAAAGGCGCATATAAATAATTAACGGCACAATACAACAATATGTCTCTTACTGAAGCGGAACAGGATTTGATAAGCGTACCGCATTCTGTCGATGGCATAAGTCCGGCGGGCTGCCAA
The DNA here is from genome assembly GCA_049303335.1 of Candidatus Aenigmatarchaeota archaeon. Lineage (GTDB taxonomy): Archaea > Aenigmatarchaeota > Aenigmatarchaeia > Aenigmatarchaeales > DAIDAN01 > DAIDAN01. The sequence goes on along the minus strand of JBAQNA010000049.1, from coordinate 16,345 downwards.
TATGTTCATGGTTTGTTTTTTGCAGACGGAAAAACTATTGATAATATTCCTTTCGAGAAAAATGTTTATTATGAGAATGATACCGACATTTATTCTGTAAGACATTTCAGCAAAGACAAATTCCAAATCGTGGAAGGCTCAAGCTCCGCGTGCTATCCTCCGAAATCCCATCTGCCTGTGATAATATCGGGAATATCGGGTGTTCTGAAGCAGCTTGAGAAAGGAAATAAAAATTACGAAATAACAAGAAAAGTCCCGCAAGAAATACCTACAGTTTTTCCAGAAAGATACAAATTCTCTCATTGGGATGAGTGGTATAACACGATGAGAGAAGTATGGGTAAGCAGAGGCAAAGTGAATATTCGGGACGAATACAAACATGAGGGAAGATGGCGAAAGGGGGACACTTTCAGCATGGTTCACGCTCTTCCTGAAGACACATCTTTTCTCGGAAGGTTTAATGAGGCGTTACAAAAATTGCAGTTCTGATTTCCCGCGTTACGAAACTTATTTATCCTGAAAGCTTGAAATAATGTCATGCCGATTACCGACATAGTCGTGGGGCGCGAGCCGGAGGAGATTGAAAAGCGCGGCAGCGCGGGATGCATTTTTCTCGGAAAGCACATCGTTGGCGAGGGCGAGGACGCGCATCTCACAAACAGGATTCTGATGGACGTGTCAAGCCCGCACGTGGTGCTGATAGTCGGAAAGCGCGGTTCAGGAAAATCCTACAGCGGCGCCGTCATCGCCGAGGAGATAATGAAGCAGCCCGAGGAGATAAGGAACAATCTTTCCTGCATAATGCTTGACACAATGGGAATTTTCTGGAGCATAAAAAACCCGAACGAGAAGGACTTGCCGCTGCTGAGCGAATGGGGGATGAAGCCTTCGGGATTTCCGATCCAGAATTTCGTGCCGGTCGGGCTGAAAGATATTTATGAAAAGTCTGGCGTCGGCTTTGACGCGCTTTTCTCGATCCGCCCGGACGAGCTTTCCGGCGGGGACTGGATAACAACTTTCGGCATCAGCCCCGACGACCCTATAAGCACGCTGCTTGAGCGCATAATAAAAAGGCTGGGAAAGATGGGAAATTACGGAATGGATGAAATAATTGGCGAGATTGAAAGCGACACTCGCGCGGACGAGAGGGAAAAGATGAAGCTCCAGAACAAATTTCTTTCGGCTATGAATTGGGGAATTTTTTCCGCGGACGCGACCCCGATTGAGGATTTCCTGAAGCCCGGCATTGCTTCGGTTCTTGACGTTTCGCTTCAGGAATGGAACGTGCGAAACCTCATGCTTTCGATTCTCGCGAGAAAAATTTACGAGGCGAGGCTGATAGCGCGAAGGGAGGAGGAAATCGCGCAGATGAGCGGCGAGAGCGCGAAAAAAATCCCGATGACATGGCTGATAATGGACGAGTCGCACGAGTTCCTGCCCGCGGACGAAAAGACCGCGGCCTCCGACGCGCTTCTCACGCTGGTAAGGCAGGGGCGGCAGCCTGGAATAAGCTGCGTCTTCATAACGCAAAGGCCGAACAAACTGCACGAGGACGTCATCGCGCAATCGGACTTGGTGATAGCGCACAGGCTTACTGCGAAGTCGGACATTGACGCGCTCTCCGCCATTATGCAAAGTTACCTTCTTTTCGACATAAAAAAATTCGTCTCGGAGCTGCCGAAATCGAAAGGCTCGGCGCTGGTTCTTGACGACAACTCGGAAAGGCTTTACAACATCCAAGTTCGCCCGCGCCAGAGCTGGCACGCAGGAGGCTCGCCGTCCGCGCTTAAGGAGGAGGCGTAGAGAAATATATTGCAGCCAGAAATCCCAAACTTACCTTTATTAACCGATTTTTCGAATTTAATGCCATGCAGGAACAAAAGATAGGGCATGTTTTTCTGATAATCGACGGCAACAGGAGGTTCGCAAAGAAGGCGGGAATTCCGCTGGAGGAAAGCTACACACTCGGCGCGGAAAGGGTCACAAATGCGGTGAAGTAGATTCTGGGCGACAACGGCGCATCCAACCTCACCATTTTCGGTCTCGCGCTTTCGAACCTGAAAGGGAGGAACTCCGGAGAAGTAATGCCGATACTTCAGACTCAGGAAAACGCGTTCCGCTCGTGGCTTGATGACGAATTTTTCAGCAATATCAAAATAAAATTTATAGGAAAAATAAACGACGGGAAATCCTTGAAGAACCTTACGGGATTTTCTTTTCCAAGCTCGTATGTTGAAATATGCAAGGAGCTTGAGAAGAAGACGGAGAAAAACTCGGGAAAAGTTTTGAACATACTTATCGCGTACAGCGGAAAGGTTGACGCGCTTGACGCGCAGAAAAAGTTTGCGGAAAGCCTGCGCGCGGATTCCGGCGCGGAGCCGTCTCTCGGCTTTTACGAGCACAGCGGCCCCGACATAGACCTGATAATAAGGACAAGCGAGACGCGTCCGCTGTCGGACGGCCCTGCGCATCTTGCCCTTTTCTCCGAGTTTGTCCCGATAGGCAAGTTCTGGCCCGAGATAGAAAAGGAGGATATTGACAATGCGATAAATATTTTTAACAACAAAGAAAGAAGGTTTGGTAGGTAAATATGTTCGACTTGTTCAAGAAGCTCTTGATGGCGGGACAAATAAGATTCGAGGAAGGCAATATAGCTTTCCTAAATGAACGTGTTGTAATAACAACAGCGGAACTGTTTATTAGTTTAATGGATAAATTCAAAGATGACGAAGGAACATGTCTGAACTTCTACCTTGCTTCAAAACATTCTCACGTTAAGGGATTTTCTGAGGCCGTCTCAGAAAAATATAAACTTAAGCAAATGGAACTTGCCAAATGGCTAATAAATACAGGCGGTGTCTGTGGTTGGGGAAAGATGAAATTTACAGCAGAAGACAATCAGAATAAAATGTTCATAATAGAAGTAAGAGATGGGGTTTCTAAAAACTTAAAATCCAATACTGCTATAGATCATTTCTTACGGGGGCAGATTGCAGGAGGGGCGTTCGTCTCATTCAACATAGATTTTGACTGCATTGAAAGAAAATGTATAGCTGCCGGAGACGATTGCTGCGAGTTTGTAATAAAACCCAGGGAAGACTTCATTAAGAACGGCGTCTCAAAAAAATATGCAGGACAAATCTTCAGCAAAGACGAAATCAAGAAATTGAAAATACCCATTTTGAAGTAATTTTTATGAAAAAAGAGGAGAGATTAGCAGATGTGCACTCGAAGATATGGTTCTTCCATGATGAAAGAAAATTTGAGAAGCTGGAAAAATCAGCCATAGAACTTTTTCTTGCAATGAATTTTCCGGAGAAAGAGAGTGCTGAGGCAGGAAAACGTGTAGCGAATGCATATATTTTTTATGACAAGGCAGGAATGTCTGCTGCAGAAGGGCATGATGAGAAGCGCGAATATTTTTTAAAAAAAGTTCTAAAAGAGGAAATAAAAATAAGGACTCTCTTGAATGAGGATATTCGCGCGGCTTATTGTGAGAATAGATGGTGGAAAGAATTTCAAAATAGGAATTACCTTGGAGTTTTTCCGTATATTCTGCGTCAGGAGATGATAAAATATAGGGGACATAATCCGTTAATACCATTCTTAAGCGTTTATTATCTGATAAAAGCGGGATTTACCGGACATAACAAAAGAAATATAGACGTAGCCGCGCAATACCTTGAGAAATACTGGGAAATTACGCTGAAGCACATGAAAGACAAAATACAATACTGATTACGTCTTAAATACGCTTTCCTTACTCTTTACCACAATCCCGTTATTCCCGAACTCGAACGGGAACACGTCCTCCGCGTGCTTTGTCCTCCGCATTTTCATTATTTGGAGCGAGCGGAAGTTGCCTTCGCCTATCTTCAGACCGTAGAGGTTTATTACCGCGTCCGCCACGAATTCCTCAACGCTGAATCTTGTTGACCCGTTCACGGCTTCCACGGTCATCACGGTTGTGACGCCGGTCTCCTTCAGCGCGTTTATCAGGTTGTGCAAGTCCTTCCTGAACTCGTAATGGTCCGCAAGATAAAGCCCCAGAATGGATATCGAGTCGATTACTATCCTTTTTATTTTCCTTTCCTTTGCCGCTGTTCTCACAAGCTCCTCGATGCTTCCTATCCTGCTTTTCGCCTCCAGCGGGTCTATATACTCGAAAATCAGGCTGCCGTCCTTCACGTATTTTTCGAGGTTCCATCCGAAAGAAGCCGCGTCGTTTATTATGTCCTTCACCGATTCCTCGAACGTTATGAAAAGGCAGTTCTCCCCGTTCTCCAGCCCATGCTTCAGGAATTGGCAGCAGAATATCGTTTTTCCCGTTCCCATTGTCCCGGAAACAAGCGACACGGAGCCTTTGACAAGTCCGCCTTCTGCCAGCTTGTCCAAACCGGGAACTCCTGTCTTCATCCTTTCAATCTTCTTCATGTTAAATTTTTTTGTTTTCTCATATATAAGCTTTTTAGGCTCTGTAGAGTTCTGCAGAAATCCCCGTTATGGTTTGAGTAAAAACAGGAACGCTCTAAAATGCGGAAAAGATTGACGCGCCAAACAACCGCCGATATTATTGCTCCTTACTCCTACCGCGAATTTCTACAGAGCTTTTTTCTTTACAGAAAACGATTTTGCTTCCAGACGAAAACTCGTTTCATATTGCGGATTTTTATTGATCCTGCTCCTCCTTTTTTTTGCCGTCGTCCAGCATGAGAATTTTCGCGTCAGTGTCTATTATCTCCTTTTCCAGATCGAGAAGGAGCTGCTTGAACATGTCCTCCGAAATCTTCCTCTTCATGAACTTCTCCTCGATGAGCTTTGACTTTTTCTGGAGAAAATCCTTTTTCGTCCTGTACGATTCCGCCATCAGTTCGTTCTCCGCGCTGAAGACTGCTTTTGACATGGCAAGAAGGAGCGCGGATATTATTATCGCAGTGAGCGGAAGCGCCGCCGATAATAATGGCGAAACTTCGGGCGTCGTTGCGATTATGAATCCGAACTCTATCATCAGGAGGGCAAAAAGCGCTATCGTGAAAAAAAGGTATTCCATGGGCTTCTGGAATTTTCCCCTGTACGAGCGGATGAATTTGTAAATGTAGAACGCGGAAAAGCTTGCGATAATCATGGAAAAGCCCGCAATTACAAAACTCACAAGAAGTATGGTTTCCATAATTATCACTTTACTTTCTTACAACCAGCCCCCTGTCCGTGAAATCAAACGAATAAATGTTCTTGTCATGGTTTGTCTTGCGCATTTTCCTGACCTGTATTGAGTTGAAGGTGTTTTCTCCGATGCCGACATAATGGAGCACTATGACGCCGTCCGCCACGAACTCCTCCACGCCGTAGCGGGAAAGCTTTTTGCTGTCTTCCGGTATTTCCGCGGTCAATATTGTTGTTACCCCCGAGCCTTTCAGCGCCATCAGAAGCTTGTAAAGCTGCTTCCTCACCTCCGAAGGATCCTTGAAATAAAGCCCGAGTATGGACGTTGAATCGATGGCCACGCGGCTTATGTTGTTCTGCTTTATCTTTTCTACAAGAAGCGACGTGATGTTTGTGACCTGAAACGGGTCGTGATACTCGAGAAACAGCTTTTTCTTTTTTATGTAATCCTCAAAATCCCAGCCAAAGTTCCTGACGTCGGTTATGATGTCCTCGGGTGATTCCTCAAACGTTATGAAAAGGCAGTTCTCGCCGCGCATAAGCCCTTCCCAGATGAACTGGCAGCAGAATATCGTTTTTCCCGTTCCCGTGCCGCCGGAGACGAGCGTTGCCGTGCCTTTTACCAATCCTCCCTGTATCATCTTGTCCAATCCGGAAATTCCCGTGGGAATCCTGTCGGCAATAAGCGGCTCATCATTTTTCATAATAATAAACTCGTTTCCCTAATATAAATCTTTTCGCATCGAAAAATTTGTTTTTCGGCAGGTTCGACAATCCGCATGTTTTCATGCTAACGCTTAAATAGGCCAATGCAAAAATTCCTTTACGACGTTATAAAACGCGCATAAGGTGATAACTTGGCAATTGACATCGAAAAGTTTTTGAAGGAACAGGGCGGAATGATTGACAAGGTCATAGAAAAATACATACCGCGAAAATTCACAAATGATAATATGGAATTCGTCTGCGGAAAGCCGAGGTATGAGTACAATATTGAAGCGCCGCAAAAAGCGGTTGCAGAGCCCATATGGGACTTCCTTGACCGCGGCGGAAAAAGGTGGAGGCCTGTCTTGTTCTTGCTGGTTGCCGAGGCTCTAGGCGGAGACCCAAAAAAGTTTCTGGATTTCGTGGTGATACCTGAAGTCGTGCACAACGGAACGCTGATGCACGACGATATAGAGGACAATTCCGACGAGAGGAGGGGAAAGCCGTGCACTTACAGGATTTTCGGCGTCGATGTCGCGATAAACGCAGGCCACGAGATGTACTACCTTCCGCTGCTTCCGCTGTTCAAGAACAGGGACAAGTTTGACGCGGAAACGCTTCTGAATGTTTACGAGATTTACGGGCAGGAGCTTCTTAATCTGGGAATGGGACAGGCAATGGACATCGCGTGGCACAAGGGAATCGCGAACGCGGATGCTGTCACGGAAAAGCAATACCTGCAGATGTGCGCCTACAAGACTGGCACGCTCGCGAGGATGAGCGCGAAAATCGCGGCGGTGCTTGCGAACGCTGATGCGAACACTATCGAGACGCTCGGAAAGTTTGCGGAATCGATAGGCGTGGCGTTCCAGATACAGGACGATGTGCTGAATCTCACAGAAACGAACGGAAAGAACAACTTCACGGACGAGCAGCTCGGCTCCGACATTTCGGAGGGTAAGCGGACGCTGATGGTGATACACACGCTTCAGAAAGCGGACGCGAAGGACAGGAAAAGGCTCATCGAGATTCTGAACATGCACACGAAAGAGCGGGCGCTGAAGACGGAGGCGATTGACATAATAAAAAAATACGGCGCGATAGAATACGCGGTTGCTTTCGAGAAAAAAATGATAAAGGACGTCTGGAGCGAGGTTGACAGTCTCCTGAAGCCGGGCGATGCAAAGGAAAAGCTGCGCGCGTTCGCCCAGTTCCTCGTAGAGAGGGACTTCTGAAACCGCGGCGCGGAAAAGGATAAAAAGATTGCTGGTGATAAAAAAAGAGGTGAGGATAATGGATATAAGACAATAGGAAAACACAATAAAATTAGTGGGGGTTACTACTGTTGACGGAGAAACAGTATATATGGAAAAGAGGGAGATGCAATTAAATACAGTGTTTTTGGTAAATGCAAACCTATCTAATTTCTATATAGAATGATTTTTATGAAATGCACAGCGATAGCAAATTCCAACATTGCCCTGATAAAATACTGGGGAAAAGCGAACGATAGGCTGTTCTTGCCAACAAATTCCAGCCTTTCCATGACTTTGGGCGGGCTGAATTCGCACACGACAGTGGACTTTTCTGCGGACTATGAGGAAGATACGGTGAATATTGACGGAAAAAATATGGATGGGGAAAAAAGAGAAAAGGTTGTAAGGCACTTGAATCTCATAAGAAGTATTGCAAACTCCAAACTTAATGCAAAGGTTGTTTCAAGAAATAATTTTCCTTCTGCTGCGGGAATGGCATCTTCCGCATCAGGATTTGCGGCATTGACTGTCGCCGCTTGCGCTTCCCTTGGAATGAATCTTGACAAGAAGCAAGTTTCTATACTATCAAGACAAGGTTCCGGATCTTCATGCAGAAGTATCTATGGAGGCTATGTGGAATGGATTAAAGGAAAACAAAATGAAGATTCCTATGCATTGCAGCTTGCTGATGAGAATTATTTTGACATAAGGGATATCATAGCCATAGTGGAGCAGGAAGAAAAGAAAGTAAGTTCAAGGGCTGGAATGACAGAAACAATCAAAACATGCCCGTTATATTCATCAAGGGTGAATGCTGCAGAAGAGAATCTGATAAAAATAAAGAAAGCAATAAAGGAAAAAAACTTCGGCGAGATTGGAAAGATATCGGAATTCGATTGTCTCCTTATGCACGCTACCATGCTCACTACTTTGCCATCACTGATTTATTGGAGTCCTGAGACAATAAGAATAATCAAAACTGTCCAGAGTTGGAGGGAAGAGAGTTTAGAAGCATATTTTACGATTGATGCAGGGCCTAATGTCCATATATTATCTCTGCCTGAAAATGTCAAGGAGATTGAAGGAAGACTGAGAGAATTGGAAGGGGTTAGAAACATCATGAGTTGCAAAATCGGCGGAGATGCCAAGATAACAGAGGAGCATTTGTTCTGACGGCTGATTGTATGGTAAAAGCTTCCGCTCCGGGAAAACTGATGCTTTTCGGGGAGCATGCCGTTGTTTATGAAAGGCCGTGCATAGTCACTGCAGTGAATCACAGGATGTCTGTTTCAATAAATAAAAGAAATGATGATAAAATAATCGTTAATGCGCCCGAAGTGAATGTCAAGGATTATGCAATATCTATTGATAAGCTGAATGGCAAATATCCAAGAGAAACAAGTTTCGTGCTGACTGCTGCAAAAAACTTTTTTGATAAATATCAATGCGAATCCGGATTAGATATAGAAACGCATAGCGAGTTCTCAAGCAAATTTGGCTTTGGAAGCTCTTCTGCTGTCACGGCATCCACCATAAAGGCTTTGTCAGAATTGTTTGGCGCCAGAATGTCAAAAAAAGAGCTGTTTGATATTTCATACAAAACTGTCTTGGATGTGCAAAAAGTCGGCAGTGGTTTTGATGTGGCGTCCGCAATATATGGGGGGACTTTATATTTTGTAAAAGGAGGCAAAACAATTGAAGAAATGAACATAAAAGAAATACCTTTGATTGTAGGCTATACCGGAGTGAAGGCAGACACTTCCACTCTTGTTAAGAAGGTATCTGAAAAATTAGAAACGGAAACTGAAAAAATAAACAATATTTTTGACAAGATAGGAAATATAGTTATTCAAGCAAAGGAAAAAATTAAACAATCCGAATGGGGTGAAACAGGAGCCCTTATGAATGTGAATCAGAAGTATCTTGAAATGCTCGGAGTCAGCTCGCCTGAGCTTGACATGCTCATTTCTTCATCCAACAAGGCTGGCGTATATGGCTCAAAATTATCCGGAGCGGGCGGCGGCGACTGTATGATTGCGCTTGCTTCAAAAGAAAATGTAGCTGCGGTTTCCACAGCAATTGAAAAAGCGGGCGGCATTATAATACCGGTTGAGACGAACGTCGAAGGTGTAAAAATAGAAAAACAATAATTAGAATGTTATCATCTTCTCAAACTCCTTGAATTTGCTGCCTTTTACATAACTTTGCATTTCATCAGCCCATTTTTTCTGCATTATGCCGTTCGGTTCATAATTCATTATGGTTTTCTCAAAATCAATGCGCTTTCTGCCGCATTCAAACATATTCATTCCCAATTCAATCGCCCATTCCTTATTGTTTTCCAGACTTTCGACAAATTCAAGATTCCATTTCATCTGGTAATTTACAAAATTGCCGACAAAGTCCGGATATTTGGAAGGAATGAATATCTTGTTTTTGTATTCCTGATAGAATGATAAGATTGCTTCCAAAGGTTTCACGCCTTTAATTTTGTATACTTCTTCAAATTTCTCTCCTATGTAAAAAGGTGCCCTGAAATCCAGATATGCGCCCATAAGTTCTAGAATTTTGTCAGAGAGGTAAACGCTTTGATGAACCAGGCTCTTCCAATCCGTTAAATAACTATGGTCTCTTACGGCAATTATTATTTCATTTCTTTCATCTTCTGTAAAAGAATATCTTTTCAATATTTTAGGCGCCGCCAAAGAGCTTTCCATTGCATGAAATTTTGAATTAAACCTTTTTCTTCTGATGTCATGCAGCAGACCTGCCGCATATGCAAGTTCCTGCTCTCTTTCTGTGCCTCCTCTATTTTTCACAAACCAAACAGCGCCATCTGCAGTTCTTTTTATATGGCCACATCTATGGGCAAGGCTGTCTGCGTTTTCGTATATCTTCTTGCACTCCTCAGTCAAATGCATCAAATCTTCAGTCATTCTCATATAACTGCCTTTAGAAATAAACTCAAAGATTTATTTTGTCCATTCCTTTGTCTTTCCTGTAATAACATATCTCGCTTTTTTTAATTCTTCAACATTATTGCTTCCTGTAAGAAACATTGCTATTTTAAGCTCCTCTATTATGTTTTCCAAGTTTTGTTTCACGCTTTCATACCCTTCCAAAGAGTCAGCAAGAAGAACTTTAGCCATGGAAGCAGCATCAGCACCCAAGGCAATGGCTCTTGCAACATCCAAGCCATGCCTTATTCCACCGCTTCCTATTATTTTCATATCTTTTATCGTGCGACATTCCAGAACGCTTACAGGCGAAGGAACGCCCCAATCCCAGAATATCTTTCCCGCCCTTTCCTTGTTTTTCATGTTTCTCATTCTTGCCCTGTGACATTCGACAGCTGTCCAGCTTGTTCCGCTCACGCCGCTGACTTCGATGCCTTTCACTCCGGCAGATTTCAACATTTCAGCAACTTCTTTTGATATGCCGGCTCCGCATTCCTTTACAAGAACCGGATAGTTTCTTGCAATTTCCTCAATCTTTTTCAGAACTCCTCTTGCTTTGTCATTCCCCTCAGGCTGAATCATTTCTTGCGGATAATTCAAATGTATCATGAGCATGTCAGCATCTATCATGTTCATAAGTTTCCTTATTGTATCCAGCGATATGCTCTTTCCATCCTTTTGCTCAACTAATTGCGAAACTCCTATGTTTGAAATCTTGATTGGTATCTCATAGTTCTTTATGACATCATATGTTGATGTCAATTCAGATTTTTCAAATGTTGCTCTCTGACTTCCTATACAGAACCCCAACCCAAGCTCGGCAGCGACTTTGGCGCAGTTTTCATTAATAGTTCTGCCAAGTTCGTGGCCTCCACTTATTGCGGCAATAAAAATTGGATGACTGAGCTGTTTTCCAGAGAACTTTATTTTTGTTTCAATCTCGTCCTTGTCAATTTCGGGAATTCCCTCATGAACTAAATTTATGTCATCCCAGTAATTGTAAGAGGAATTTACATTTTCATGAAGGCATACTTCTATATGCTCTCCCTTCCTTTTCTCAATCACGTTGTTCATAGAATCACTAAATATAGAAGAATATCCAAACTGTAAATATTTAAGCGTTATACAACTTTATGATAATTCCTGTCGATAAAGATTATTATAGCGGCCTTAATTCGCGGCGCATCTTCATCAGCGAGGGTGCGATTCCTATCCTGTCGAGCAGCTGGTCGCGCAGCTTTTCTATCTCGTCCTCCGGCAGTTTAGCGCGAAAGTCTGCTTCGATGAGCGGCGCGGGAAATCCGTAGGAGTCGTGGCAGCATGTTGAAAGTATCAGGGAGGAAATCTCGTTTGCCGCATTTGCAACGTCCGTGCCGCTTTTGCAATAGAAATCCACCCTGACAGGCCTGTCGAATTTCGCGGTCTTCATGTAGAAGCTGTAAATGTTCTTTCCCCGCTCGCCGAGAATGTTTGTCAGCCCGTCCCCGGAAAACCTGAATGCGCACGTTCTTTCCCCGTAGTCAAGCAGGTAAAAGAGAAGGCTCGTGTCGGAAGTTATTTCGAGCATACTTTTCATTTCCACGTTTTCCTTCATTATTTCGTTCTTGGAAAGTATTTCGCAGAGCCTTTTTCCGCGCGAGTCCTCTATGCAGCCTGCGAGCAATCCCGAAGCGGAATCGTAAAGATTTCTGAAGCTTTCCACAGTCCGCAAAAATCTTTCGTGGCTGCCGGAGCCTTCCTTCGGAATATCGTTTATGTGAGGCACAATCATTCCGTCCATCAGGAGCAGGTCAGGCGAGAATTTCTTCGCCGCAGCCGACGCGGTTTCTATTTCCTTTCTCATCCTTTCGTTGTTCACGTCCAGCCCGCTGTCGTTGTACGGGTCCGAGACGAGGATGATTTCCGGGGAAGGCGACGATTCGGGATAATATGAAACGGAGGATTTCCCGTTGCCGTCGTAATTAAAAAGAACCGCTACAGCGCGCAATAATGCAAGCTCCAGCCCGTGATAGGAATGGTGCGAAAGACCGCCGTCCACAGCAACGATTTTTTTTCCTGAAAGAATTTGCGGAACGACTTTGTAGATAAGATTTTCCTCAATCACGTCCGATGACTTTGAGAACTTGTCACGTTCCTTCATCAGAAACTCCGCCAGCGCTTTTTTCTTCTCCTCCATGCTCTTGATGCTTTCCGCTGCGCTTGACAGCCTGCTGATAAAATTTTGCATGGGAATATATCGGTTAGTTAAAATTTATACCTGAGAATCAGGATTTGTTTTTCTTCTTTTGTCCAGAATTTCAAAAAGCGCTTTTATGTCACTGTCCGTAAACTTGTCTTTCTCATTCTCAAAAAAGCTATTCAATTTTTCTTTGTCGTAGCCTTCTTCCATATATTCCAATGCCTGAAGAATCATCTCCAGTTTTTCCGACTGGTATGCGATTTCTGCCTCTTCTGTTTTTCTTTCCTCGAACTCTTTCCATATTGCAATATAATCCTCTTTCAAACTTTGCGGCAACATTTGCATTATTTTATCGAAGGCTTCAATTTCCTTATCTTTCCACTTTTCTATTCCGAGCTTTTTCTTGGCGCTCAAGTCCCAATCTCCTATGATGGTTTCTGCTATGTCATGTAACAGAAGCATTCTCATAACTTTTTCTGTGTCCATTTTCTTTATATCAGAAATAAGCATTCCGATTATGGCAGCCCTGAAGCTGTGCTCCGCGACGCTTTCCGGGTTTGGTATGCCGACTTGCGTTACCCAGCCCGTCCTTTCAACCTTCTTTAACTTTCCCGCAATCCTGAAAAATTCTATAATGTTTTCGTCCGTCATTTTATCATCCAGAATAACTTATCGCGGTATTATTATCCCTTCCAAGTCGTCGAACTTCCTGTCAAGGTAGAACTTTGCGGTGAGCGCGCACAGCAGCGCCTCGTATTCGTGTTCGTTGCTTTTGGGCTCGCGCGACGCCTGGAGGATCTTTTCCGTGGCGGAAGCGGAAACCTCTATCACGATAAAACCTTTCTTTCTTAGGCTCTCGACAATTCCCTTTGCGCGGAACGCGAGAATCTGCATCGACGGGAGCTTCGGGGAAACAACCTTGAAGCCGCGCTTCATAAGAAGCTCCTCGCTCCTCCTCCAGAATCCTGTTTGCGGAATCCAGAAAGGCGCGTCAATCGCGATGCAGTCCGGCTTTGCGTCTTCCGCTGCGGCAATTATCTCCGAATCCTCTTTCAGTATCTTTATCTCCGTCTTAACCTCGCCGTCGGCCTCAAGAACGCAGAATCCCGTGGGATTTTCCGGCTTCCCCGCAAGGTCAATGCCTACGACTTTCATAAATTATTAATGCCGGAGAACGGATTTAAATCTGATTAATTGTGCGGTTTCCGTGCAAGATAAAGTAGTTTTCCGCAATCTTTTATAAGTTTCTATCTACAATCTATTACTGATAATTATGGTTCTTGAAAAGATAGGCGAAGGATTGCGCGCTGCGCTTGATAAAGTCACGAGGGCGGGACTTGTTGACCGCACGGTCGTGGAGGAACTGGTAAAGGACATACAGCGCGCGCTTCTCGCCGGCGATGTTGACGTGAAGCTTGTTTTCGAGCTAACGCAGAAGATAAAAAAGCGCGCCCTTGACGAAAAGCCGCAGGCGGGAATGACTGCGCGCGAGCACATAATAAAAATCGTTTACGACGAACTTGTCGCTTTTCTCGGAAAAAAGTCCGACATCGGATTGCGCGGAAAAATACTTCTGTGCGGACTGTTCGGCTCGGGAAAGACCACGACCGCGGGAAAGCTTGCGCGCTTCTGCCAGAAGAAAGGATTGAGAGTCGGATTGATAGCCTGCGACGCATTCAGGCCCGCGGCTTACGAGCAGCTGCAGCAGATATCGGAGCAGCTCGGCGTGACGTTCTTCGGGATAAAAGGAGAGATGGACAGCGCAAGAATTCTGAAGGATGGATTGAAAAAAATGGCGGATAAGGATATTATAATAATCGACAGCTCCGGAAGGAATGCACTGAACGGCGAAATGATTGACGAAATCAAGGAACTTAATTCCATCTCGAATGCGGACGAGCGCTTGCTTGTGCTGCCTGCGGATATCGGCCAAGCCGCGAAAGTCCAGGCTGAGGAATTCCAGAAGGCGCTCGGAATAACTGGAGTGATCATAACAAAGCTTGACGGAACCGCAAAAGGAGGAGGCGCGCTAACGGCTTGCGCGATAAGCGGCGCTCCCGTGAAATTTATCGGCACGGGAGAAAAAATGGAGGCGTTCGAGCAGTTCGACCCGGAGAGGTTCATATCAAGGCTTCTCGGCTTGGGCGACTTGCAGTCATTGCTGGAGAAGGCGAAGGAAAGCGGGGTTGAGGAAAGTGCGAAGGCGATAGCGTCAGGAAGGTTCACACTGTCCGAATTTTACAGCCAGCTTGAGGCAATGCAGAAGATGGGGCCGCTGAAAAGCGTGCTGGACTCGATACCGGGTTTCGGGAATATGAAGATGCCGAAGGAAATGGATTTTGGAAAGCAGGAAGGCAAGATGAAAAAATGGAAATATATAATCCAGTCGATGACAACGCAGGAAAAGGAAAATCCCGAACTGATAGACGGCTCGCGCATCAGGAGGATTGCGAAAGGTTCGGGTGTAGAAGAGCCGGAAGTAAGGGAACTGATGAAGGCTTTCGAGCAGTCGAAGAAAGTGATGAAAATGGTTTCCGGCGGAAGCAAGCGCGGAATGATGGGAAAGATGATGAAACGCTTCAAGGGGTTCGGATGAGCTTAAATCTTTTTCTGATTAATAAAAAATATGATGACAGACAAACAGGGTCATGACATTATAGGCGGAAAGGCGGAGAATCCAAGAAAGAAATGTTCTTTTAATTTATTCTTTAGCGAAGAATGCTTGGATGCTTGCAGCAGAATAAAGTATGAAACTGGTATAAGTCCTATAGGAAAATATTTAAACGCTTTTTGCAAGGTTACTGGAGATAGCATAACGGAATATTTATAAATTTATTATTATTCCAAAAGGCGCATCTGGATAGTTAGAGGATTGTACGTTCCTAACTCCCTGAATGAAACAGGATAAGTTACCTGGAGAAAATGATTCAGCGGGAAGCCTTGAAACTCGTTCTTGTCGCCTTCTATATTTGTCAAATCGTTTTCCGTCATGTTTCCTAACAGCGCGCCGGGGGTG
Organism: Candidatus Aenigmatarchaeota archaeon; assembly: GCA_049303335.1. GTDB lineage: Archaea > Aenigmatarchaeota > Aenigmatarchaeia > Aenigmatarchaeales > DAIDAN01 > DAIDAN01. The sequence continues at coordinate 1,069 of JBAQNA010000049.1, read as the reverse complement.
GGATTATACGGCTCATCCCCGACAGCGCTGATGAAGTATCCTTCCTTGATTTTTTCGTCGGATCTTTCAACTTTTCTGTCATAAAAAACGCTTTGAAGCCATTTTCCATCCTGAAATTTCATCGGAGGCGTTATCTTTGCATACTTCATTTTTCCCAACGAATTTATCCTTCCTTCCGGCGGTCTGTAATCCCTATCTTTCTCAATTCTTTCAAAGAAATCAACAGGAAATTTCTGATAGTTCAAAGGAGCAAAAGGAATATTCTCTATCCCGAACTCGAAAGGAATGTAGTTGTCATACGTTTCCGCGAAGTACCGGTAAAAAGATTCGTACCAATTTTTGCCTCCTTTGTCAGATTGCAGCACCCTTGACAAATCTGTCACCTGATCCGCAAGACCTAACTTTGTTTCAAAGAGCAGAGAATCAATAAAGGCACTCCTTTTCAATTCCTTTAAATCCAGAATATGCCCCGGTTCTTCCTTCCCGTCGGTTAATATCCTTGCAGGCTTGTAGCCTCTTATTGTCCCTTCCGGAATTTTGGCATCTTGAATAAACATCCTTTCCCAGAACTGGATGTTAAGCTTTGGTTCCATATTCTGATTGCGCATATAATCTTTTTATGCTTGATAAAGCGGAAATTATTATTTCGGGCTGATTGGTTATCTGCGCCTGACCGCCTGATTTATATTCTTGCGTAGCATACAAAAATTGGAGGATTGATATGCACCAAGCGGAAAACTCTGTTCGGAATATGAAAAAGAGCTAAGGACAGTGCTGGAAAGGTCGTTCAATTATAATCAATTGCTGATTCTTTCTGAAACCGGAAACCATAGCGGAACAATAACATCGTTTCTTAATTATATTTCCAGAAAACATAGCATTTCTTTGTCAACGCTGAAGCTGAACGCGAAAATCCTGAAAGAGCTCGGACTGATTTCCTATTGTAAACTACTCCGCCCTAAAGGGCGGAGCGTTACGCCTCAAAACTCAATAAGTTTTTTCTGACCGGTTTTTTTCTGCCAGTGCTTCTTCTGCGACTCCTTCACGTAATGTTCTACCGTGTCGGCGT
>JBAQNA010000048.1:0-2700 GCA_049303335.1 Candidatus Aenigmatarchaeota archaeon | reverse complement strand
GCGGCTTTGAAAGCGTTTCCGCAATCGAGCCGGCTGATTTGTAGAACGTATCCACGGCTTCCCTTGCGTATCCATTCAGCCCTTTGGCGGCCTCGCGGCCGCCGCTCACGCTTTTCATATTGCTCACGATTTTAGCCGGTTCAAAACCGGCGCTCACGCAAACTGACCCGCTTGCTCAGGGCGGGACAATCCGCTTTTTATATTATGGTATTTTGCTCTATTTAATTTCGTATTCCGTATATGTTATTATGCAGAAGTGGTATATAAATGAGAGTATTGAGGATACGGCGGATGGCGAAGTATCTCTTTTATATACTTTCAAGCGGAATTATATCATGTGATTTTATGGTTAACGAGTTAAGCATTCCGGAAGAGATAAGGCAGGTAAGCCAGAACATAAAGATTGTCCATTTTGGCATAGTCATAAAGAGGGAAGACCCTTGGAAAAATCTGATTGGCAAAATAACAATGAAGCAAAAAGTTTCCATAGAGGACATGATGCACTTCAAGGGTTTTGAGGATGTCTCATAAGATTCACGGCTTTGAGGAGCAGCCGCCGAAGATAGCATATGTTGATCCGAACTTTTTCATAAACCTGATGGTAAAGGATTCCGTATTTTTTGAGGAATGCAAAAAATATTCTGAAAAGTTAAAACAGAACAAAACTGTTCTTGTGATGTCAAATCTCGGACTGGATGAGCTTTGGTATGTACTGCTGAAACTTTTTGCGATGAGGGATTACGAGAAAAACTGGCAGAAAATTCTGAAAACAAAACCAGAGGTTGTAAAGAAATATTCAGAGGAGATAGAGAAATATACGCTTGCGCTTCTTGAGATTCCAAATCTCTTGCTGGCTGAAGTTTCTTTTGACCAGACAATGTTGTCTTTGAATCTTATGAAAAAATATGGCTTGTTTCCACGGGATGCGATACATGCCGCGGTTGCGATTGTTTCCGGGATAGATAACATAATTACAACTGATAATGATTTCACAAGGATAGAAGAGTTGGAAGTTTATACCTGCAATAAGTAATTCTTTTAAATGCCGCATTCCGCCGCCAAATTCTCCGCCTTCATGCAAGTTCCCCCGTTCGCGCTTGTCCCGCCGCTGTAGGAATTCGGGCACCATCCGCAGTCAAACGAAGAAGAGCCATCTATTTCATCATTTTCTCCATATCCTTCAAATCAAACAAGAGCAAGTTAGGCTCCTTTATCTTTTCCTTGAAACTTTTGGCAAAGATAGCATAATTCTCCTTTCTTTTATCAATATTCCACTCAACAAACTTTGATTTTTCTTTCAGCTCCTGTAATATTTTTTTCGCGTCAACCCTGTCCTGCCATTTGCACTCGCAAAATAATATGTCTTTTGTCTTTTCATTCAACGCGATAATATCAATCTCCCTGTCTTTATGCCACCATGAACCAATGTCTTCAATCTTAAACGAAAGGATACTTTTTCTGTTTGATTCCGTCAAGAATTCCATGCATATGCTTTCAAATTTTCTCCCGACAAAAGCATTGAACTCCTTGTTTATAATTTCTTCGATTGCATCCCCCTTTCCCTCTTCTATGCCCCCCTTGTTTGGATATATGAACTTGAACCAGAAATCAAAGAAATTGTCGTTTATCCTGTATCTCGTATCCCTTGCCTTCTCCTTTCTTGAGGTTATCGGGTATATTCTTTCCACTAAATGAAGGGAAAATAAAGTATCCAAATACTTTGATATCAGTGTCTTGTCCAGCTGCGTATGGGTTATTATCTCGCCGAATGTCGTGTTCCCGAAGCTTATCGATTTCAGGATTGAGAAATAATTTCTCGGCTCCCTCAATTCTTCTTTCAGCAAGAATTCCGGCTCTATGTAAAGAATGCCACCCTTGTTTAGGATTTTCTGTCTTATGTTTTCCATCAATTCTTTCCTGTCGTCAAACTGCAACAGGTATAATGGAATGCCGTCAAGAATTGAAAAAGCCCTTATCTGGTTTTCCATGTCGTATCGCGGGAAGAATTTTTTTGCATCGTTGAATTTCAGCAATTCAACGTTCCACTGCCCTGTTCTTCTTCCATAAAGGGGGTTTTTATAGCCCATGAGGCTTTCCATCATGGAAATTGAGGAGCCGCAAATTATAAGAAATATTTTTGTCTTTGCCAGATTTTCATCCCAAATTTTTTGGAAAATGGAAGGTATGGCTTTATTTCCTTCCATCAAGTATGAGAATTCGTCTATCACGAAAACCGCCCTTTGATTCCCTACTCTTCCCGCGAATTCCTTGAACAGCTCATTATAGTCTTTAAATTCAGCCCTCTCAAACAGGGAATCTTCAAGAAATTCTGCCATGCTTTTCTGCATCTCTTTGATGTTATCCATTTCAGGCCTTCTGTCAGCCAGAAAATATATGGATTTTTTATTCTTGATAAATTGTTTTATAATCTCTGTTTTGCCTACCCGTCTCCTTCCGTATAAGATTATAAACTCAGGAGAATTGGAATTGAACCGCTGTTCCAGAAAACTTAATTCTTCATCCCTGTCTATAAACTGTTGATTCATGAATATAATAATCATGTATCAACTATATAAAGCTAACTCTCTAATAGCAGACACTGTTCGACAATCCTGAGCATATTGCCATGCAGCTCCCATCAGTCCACAGCGAACAGGTTCCGCTGACTTCGCTGCATCTCTGCCCCGCGGAATTGCACGC
>JBAQNA010000047.1:0-34036 GCA_049303335.1 Candidatus Aenigmatarchaeota archaeon | reverse complement strand
CTCCGCGTCATATTTTTTGCTTATGCTTTCAAACGCCTTGAGCAGCTGCGGCCCGCATTTTTCGAAAAAAGTCCTTCCAATGAAAAGGAATCTTACAGATTGGCTTTTTGTTTTCTTTATCTTTCTTTCCGGCACCGCGGGATAAACGACTTCCGCTTTTTCATCTATCTTTTTGTTCCTGAAAAAATCCGATATTGTCTTTTTTGCCGCCTGCGACCAAGGCAATATTTTTTTGCAGTTGTCAGAAAGAAGTATTTTTTCAATAACTCTTTTATTGTTCTTCAGAACATTCTCGTGAAAGTTCGAGAATCCTGCAACGTGCTCCGCGTCGACTATCCAGGGCTGCTCCGTTTTCAGCAAAGTGCCGCCCATCGAATAGATGAGGTCGGAACCGTTTTGCATTCCTATCTGCGGGATATTGTATTTTGTATATTGCATCCAGAGCCATTTCTTTATGTTGCGCGCCGCCTTGCTATCGTCGTGCGTGCTTGCAGTTTTCGGGATTTCGTACTTAACGCCGGACGGCGGATATTTCAGCAAGTCCTGATAAAGCGGGTGCGAGGTCATCCTCAGGCAGACGTTTATTTTTTCCATTAAATCACATTTTCAAAGCGGCTTTAAAAAAGATAAAAAGCATTTTATTCTTGTTTGGAGTGATTTAGTATGTGTGTTGGAAGCGTTAAAAAGTTTTTTAAGCGTCTCCGGGAAAGGGATGCGCTTGCATGGTTTGTCGTTTTGATAATAGCTGTGCATCTCGCTTTTCTCGTATTTTCCCCTGTTTTCAGGTACGGGGACGATATGCGCTATTTTGCAACGGCAAAGACCATCGCGCTGACAGGGGACTTGGCTCCGAAGTATGAGATGTTCGGAGGAACACCTTTCTATGGTCCGCCTCTGATTGAGTATGTCTTGACATTTTTGTATTTTGTCTCGTTCGGAAATAACTATCTCTGGTTTTTTCTGGGAAAGATTTTTGAGATGGCAATGTTCTTCGGCTCGCTCCTGCTGGTATACAAGTTTGCAGGCAAATTCAACCTGTCAAAATCGGAAAAGATTGTCGCGCTCGGCTTCTTCTCCTTCCTGCCGATATCAATATACACCTCGGTTTCTGTGATGCAGGACATGGTTCTCACATTCTTTACGCTTCTGCTCTTTTGGCTTCTGTCAAAAGAAAAACAGAACTATGCTCTTATAGGAATAGTCTCGGGGGTCGTGATGCTTTCAAAATTCACGGGCGTGCTCTCAATCTTTGCGACTTTGTTGGCTATGCTTCTTATGAAGAATGACAAGAAAACAAAAGCGATACTTATAGTTTCAATAATTCTCGGCTCGGCGCTGATAAGCGGATTCTGGTATTATAGAAACTTCCTGGTTTTTGGAAATCCGATATACCATGTCGGGTATTCGTCTTACGCAACGCCGATAGTAAGCGAAAGTCTGCAGAATAAGATTGTAAACGGGTACCTCTCGTTCTGGGGAATAGTCCCGTTCTCAAAGATATCGGACAAGCTTGTGTTGGATGAAAACCTTGTGGCGCTTCTTGGAACTGCATCAGGCTTGTTTTTCCTTCCTGTAGTTTTGCTGTTTTTTAAGGGATTGCAAAAAAAATGGAAACGTGTGGCATCTCTCATCCCATTTATAGTCGTATTTTCACTCTTCTCATTCGGCTACATAACCCTCATCGCATACGCACAGGAGAGATTCTTTCTTCCCGCTCTTGGGGTTTTTTCAATCGTTGTTGCATTAGCCTGCAAAGACAGAAAAATATTTACTTATATGTTCGTCTGCTTTGCCGCGTTCCTGCTGATAGCAGGCATTACAACGGAATTTATGCTGAAGAAAGAAATATCATACAGGAACTCGCTTGAAAGGATAAATGCGGAATTGGGAACTCCGGTACTGCAGAAAGATGATTTTGACTTGAGAATTATGGAAAATTTATTCTTCAATATAAACGCAAATACTTCGGAAAAAATAACTTGCAATGCAGAGAAAAACGGATACGTTTCATTCTGCAAAAGCGAAAAATTCATCTTTAGGGATTTCTTCACTTCAGGGACTTCTTGAGCTTTTCGTTGTCCCTTACGCTTGGGTGCTCGAAGATTGATATCGGCAGTTCCGTCACGTTCTCTATGGGCCTTATCAGGAAATCCTTATAGTCCTCGTCAAAAACGTGCTTGCACACGGGGCTGAAGCATTTTAGCGGCATAAAGTTCGACATGCGCTTGTAAATCTTTTCAAGGGGCTCCTGAAGAACGTTGCCGTATGATATCTGGACGTGCGGGCAGGTCATGACCTCCCCATACGCGGTTATCTCTATTCTTTCCACTCCGCCTGGGCAGCCGCTTTTTCCGGAGAAATTCAGAATTGTGTCTGCGCGGACGTGCGGCACTTTCAGAATCTTGCTGTATTTGTCAAGATGATCTTTCGTGAGCTTCTTCTCCTCCCTGCCCTGCCACGCACCGGAAGACGAGGCGGGATTCACGAGGAAGAACACGCCCTCATTCTTTGCAAAATCCATTATCTTTTCCATCTCTCCGAAATTATCCTTTGTTAGAACTGCGCTCAAGCATATGTTCAACCCGTACTTTTTCGCCCATTTCATGCAATCCATAAGCTTTTCATAGCTTCCCTTGTGGTTCCGTATTCTGTCATGCGTCTCCGGGTCCATGCTCTCCAGGCTTAACTGGAGCGTATCAAGGCCAGCCTCCTTCAGGCGCCTGATGTCGTCTTCCTTTACGAGCGAGCCGTTGGTGACCATTGAAATAAGGAATTTGTCGGGCTCGAAATTTCTTATTATTTGGCATAGCTCATCCATACCCCTTAACATCGGTTCCCCTCCCGTCAGATTTACGTGTATGACACCGAGCTTTTTTGCCTGCTCCCAGACGCTTTTTATCTGCTCCACGGTAAGCTCTTTCTTGCCTTGGTTTTTCTTGTTCCTCATAAGATGGTAGGCGGAGCACATCTCGCACCTGAAGTTGCACCTGTATGTTATTCCCCAGTCTATCGTCCTAAGCCTCCTTTGCCGCAGGACTATGGTCCTGAAGTATCCGTCGACTATCCTCCGCAACACTTTCGGCTTCTTTGTAACGAATTTCAGATGCTCCATTGAATTCAATATTCCTGCCATAAAAATCGCTTCAATAAAATACCGGAATTTAATTATCAAATCATCCTATCAAAGTAAGCTCGTTAAGCCTCCTCGGACAGTTCTTGCATATATCTATCTTTCTTATATCATCTACAACCTGCTTCCTGAAGGCCGTGTATTTATCATTGTTTATAATTACCTTTACTCCGCTTTCTAATGCATTCCCCATATAATGGGAATACTTTATGTCATCGCAGCACGGAAGCACCGCACCTTCGCAGTTCACGACCATGTGAACCCAAGGTCTCTCGCAGCCTATCTTTTCGCCTCCAGACTTATTATAGAAGTTAAACTTATATTTGCTGTCCTCCGGCAGCAGCGAGTCCTTGAGATTGTCGTCGTATATGATAGTTTTCTTGAAGCTTGTCCTGTCCACACCCAGCTTTGCGGCAAGCTTCCTTATCTCCTGCACCTCGCCCGCGTTGTGCTTCATCAATATGAACTGCAGGTTTGTGAACGGCAGCGCCTTTCCTTCCGCCTTCTTCATCTTCACAAAGTTTTCTATGTTGCCCGTGACGCGCGAGAAATCGCTGTTTTTTCTGTATTGCTCATAGCTCTCCTTGCTTGCGCCGTCGAACGATATTATTAAATAATCAAGCCCGGACACAATAAGTTTTTTCGCGCGCTCACTGTCAAGCAGGTACGCATTCGTGCTCATAAGCGTGAATATCTTCTTTTTCTTTGCGTATTCTATCATCCTGAATATGTCGGGATTTATTAGCGGCTCCCCAAAATTCCACAAAAACAGGAACATCACCCTGTCCCCGACTTCGTCCATAAGCTTCTTGAAGTTTGGGAACGGCATGTCCATATTGTTTCTCATCGATATTATTTCCGGATAAATTGTGCGGGCGCACATCGGGCATTTCAGGTTGCATTTGCTTGTAGGCTCAAGGAGAATGGAATATGGCACGCCCCAGTTCATTTCCTTTTTCAGGAGCATGGACGCGTGGACTTTCACAAGATTTGAAATCTTGCGTGCGCTCAAAACCGTCCTGAGTATGCTTCCCTTAAGTTTCCAAATCATGAAAAAGGACGCTTCCTGGTCGAATATCTTGATTCCCATTTTGACACCTTTGATGCGACAAAAAAACAATTCATTATTTCAAAGCAACGGCAAGCGTGTTCAGGCCTGCCTCAAATGATTTTATGTATGTGTTTCTGAATCCGCACTTCAGCAGCAGGTCGTGGAGTTCCTTCGGCGAAAAATAATGCTTGTGGTCCCTTATCTCTTCAGGGCTTACCAATCTCAATATGGATAAAAATTCCAATATATACTTGCTTTTCGGGGACGGCGTCGTGAGCAATATCTTTCCGCCTTTCTTCAATATTCTTCTGCATTCTATAAGTATTTCCTCTGGTTTTTCAAGGTGCTCAAGCACCGCCAGCATCAGCACATAATCCGACTTTTCCATTTTTGGCAGCCTCCCGCCGACAAGGATTCTTCTTAATTCTATATTTTCGAACTTTTTATTTGACACTTTCTTGTCAATTCCTATGCCTTTTCTTATGTGGCCCCGCAGCCCGCGCAGAACCGTGCCGTCGAAGCCGCAGCCTATGTCGCAGACAACCGAATCCGGCGTGATGTGCCTCCTCACCATTTCAATCCTTTTTCTCCTGAAATAGGGCTCGAACAGATTTTCCATAAAATCATCTTTTTATATAATATTATTTCTACAGTTAATATGAAATCACTTGCTCATGAACCTGAAAACCTTTGAATTCCAAAATATTTTGTATATGAGATACTTGAACCACACCGGTATGTGCCTTCCCGCTTTCAGGTAAACAGGTATTATTTCCCCGCGAAGCAGGAGTAGCAGCGCCTTTGGCAACGACCTGTCCTTGTAACAGTAATACGCAAACCTTTTCTGGATTTTGAAAAGCTCCTTGTCGCTTATCTTATCGTTTCTCAGATACGTGCCGGTGTAGTATGACATGTCAAAATCGTCTTTCTTCAGAATGCCCTCATTGATGGAAAATTCCCTCAGGTTCGTTCCGGGAAACGGCGTGAATATAGAGGCCTGTATGCTGTCCGCCTTTATCTCCCTGTTTATGTCAATCGTTTTCTGCATTTGCTCCCTTGTTTCGAACGGGAATCCGAGCATGTTGTAAGACATCGTATGTATGCCTGCCTTTTTTGCCCACCTAAAAGCGCCAATTATTTGGTCGTCTGTTATTTTCTTGTTCAGCAGCTTTTCCCTGAGCTCGGGGTCGCCGCTCTCTATCGCCATGCTCACCTTGAAACATCCTGCATTCTTAAGCCATTGAAACATTTCCTCGGAACAAAAGTCAACCCTCAAGTCGCACTCGAATGGCGTTTTTATTTCCCTTGCGTATGTTTCGCAGAACTCTTTCAGGCGCTTGTGGTCTATGTTGAACATCTCGTCATGGAACCTGAACGCAACGACTTCGTATCTTCCCTTCAGCTCCTTCAGCTCCTGCATTATTTTTCCGACTGACTTGCTTCTCACGTACTTGCCTTTTCCTGCATAAATTTTCTGGAGCACGTTGTTGATGCAGTACGTGCATGTAAAGGGGCAGCCGCGGGATAAGATGTAATCCATATTTCCCGCTCTTGACCTGAGATATTTTTCCATATCGTATATGTCGTAATCGAACAGCGGCAGGGAGTCAAGGTTTTCAACAAGAGTCCCGATTTCGTTCCTTATTATTTTCCCGCCTTTCCTGAACCAGAAATTCAGGGTGTCTGTATAATCTTCTTTCTTTTCTATCTTTCTCACAAGCTCCAGCAGCACGACTTCCCCTTCTCCCCTGCATATCCCGTCAAAGCAGGGGTGTTTTACCGCATCCTCCGGGGCAACCGTAGGGTGGATTCCTCCGCAAAATATCGGCTTGTCAAAGTTTTTCTTGAGCAGTGTTGCGAATTGCACGGCAAGACTGAATTCGTTTGTCTTTGCAGTTATGCATATTATGTCCGGGTCATACTCTTTTACCTGCCTAACGGCTTCGGCGTTTTTCATTCCAAAAGTGAAATCCAGCAACTTTGTGTCATGCCCCTTTGACTTCAGCGTTGCGGAGAGGCTTGCTATGCCAAGGTCTATGTAAGGCAGCCCCATTGGGTTGAGATACGTGAACATTATTTTCATCAAACCACTAAAATCGTTAATCCGCAAACCTGTATTTTATGAGATAAAAAAGCGCCTTGAATCCATCCCTCCAGGTTATCTTCTTTCCCTCTTCGTGCCTTCTCGGATTCACTTTTATGGGAACTTCCAGGATGCTGAATTTTTTCTTTGCTATTTTTGCCGTTATCTCGGGCTCGAAGTCAAAGCGTGTGCATTTCAGATTCATGCTGTTCAGAACATTTTTTGTGAAACTTTTGTAGCAGGTTTCCATATCAGTCAGCCTTGTCCCATAAATCATATTCGTCATTAAAGTCAAAAATTTGTTTCCGAAGTTGTGTAAATGGTTTTGGTATCCGCCTTGAATGCACATATACCTTGAACCAAAAACAACTTCCGTTTTTCCGTCAACGATAGGCTTTATTATCGCAGGTATTTGTTTTGGATCATACTCAAGGTCTGCATCCTGAATGATAAATATGTCACCCGAAGCTTCTTTCAGCCCTTGCCTTATTGCAAAACCCTTTCCTCCGTTTTTTTGCAGGTTGATAAACTTTACATTCCCGTTTTTCGCTTCAATTATCTTTTTAACAGTCCCGTCGGTTGAGCCGTCGTTGACCACAACGTGTTCGTATTCCAGCGGATATTTCACGGAAGACACCATTTCCATCAGCTGCTTGACCGTACCTTCCTCGTTGTAAACTGGGGTAATTATTGACAGCTTCAAAATATCACCATTCATCTACTTCAAATGCCTGAAAAACGTCTTTGCGGCCTTCAGCGTGCGGACAGCCTCCTCCGGATTTTTTATGCTCTGCAGGATTTTCGGGGCGATATAACCCGCGCGCATATAATATTCCTTTCTCGCCAGGTCGCAGAAAGCCAGCAATTCTTCTTTTGTCAGGTCCGGGCGCGAAAGCGTCGTGGTCATCTGGCCGTCTGGCGTGAGCCAGTTTGAATAGTCTTCCGTTGTTATGAAGCCGTTTTTCTTCGCCCATTCGTAGGAGGCTGTGCCGGGGTAGACCATAAGCGGATACAGCTGCGCGGTGTCGCAGTTCAGTTCCTTTGCAAACTCGAGCGTTCTTCTCATCGTCTCCTTTGTGTCGGAAGGCAGGCCGAAGATGAAACAGCCGTTCACAAGCAGGCCCGCCTTTCTTGAGTTTTTCATAAACTCGAGCTGCATGTCTTTCGTTGTCTTCTTGTCTATCGAATCCAACACCGCTTTTTCGGATGCCTCGAAGCCGACGCACATAAGCCTGCAGCCCGCGCGCTTCATCGCCTTCAGCGTTTCCAGGTCCGTGTTCACGCGCGCGTTGCACGACCACTTCAATTTTATCTTTCTTTTCACGATTTCGTCACACAGTTTTATCGTTCTTTCCTTCACCGCTGGAAAGGTCTCGTCCTCGAACATTATCTCCTTGACGAAAGGCATTTCCTTCCGTATGAACTCGAGCTCCGCAACAACGTTTTCTATCGACCTCGCCCGGTAGGAATGCTTCATCGGAGAATTGCAAAAGAAACAGTTGTATGGGCAGCCCCTCGCCGTGAGCATTGTCATTTGCGGCCAGCGAAGCGACGCGTAGAAATATTTTTTTATCCCGTCCATCCCGAAATGCCTCAAAAAAACTTCGGAGACAAAAGGCAGCTCGTCAAGGTTTTTTATCAATTCACGCTTTTCATTGTGGATAATTTTCGAATCGTACCTGAAAGACAATCCATCTATCGTTTTTAATGATTTCTTTTCTTTCAATGCCGCCGCGAGGTCGCGGACAGTGTAATCATACTCGCCGCGGCACACGGAATCGGCGTTGCATTTTTTCAGAGTCTCGTCGGGCAGAGCGGTAGGGTGCGTGCCAACCAGCGTTATGTGCGAATCCGGCAAATCGTTCTTGAGCGCGTCTGCAACCTGCATATCATTGACAATTGAAGGCGTGCTCGTGTCTATGACTATAAGCCGCGGGTTGAATTCTTTTGCAAACTGAACCGTCTGTTCCCTGCTCCAGCAATTGGCCACCGCGTCAACAAGCGAAACTTCAAAACCATTTTTCTCCAAGACGCCTGCCATATATGATAAAAAATAAGGCATGTATAGGGTACCCCCTTTCGTGACACATGGCGAACGGGATTGTCTCGAAAACTTTTCAAAAAATGGCGGATTTAATGCCAAAACCTTCATTTCATCACCTATTTTTTCCCCAACGATTCCTTGATATTTTTATCCTTGATTCTTTACCGTGATGCTTTCTGTAAAAACCATTTCTCTCTCCCGAATGAACTTCGCTAGGAGTTCTTCGTGGTATATCAAGCTTTCTCATAATTTTTCTTATGCCTCCGCCGCTGTAACCCATAATTCTGCCTATTTTGGCAGAATCCATTCCTTTTTCCCAATATAACTTTCTTATCTTCAATCCTTTTAAGGCGAGTTCTTTCAGCTTTTTCTTTTTGCTTATTTCGCTTCTTTTCTTTCTCCAAGATCTTTTATATTCGTTTTTATTTTTGCGGGCATCTTCTATCTTTTTTGCATTTCCTTTCCAAAAACTTCCAAGCTTGTAAAACATGGATTCGGGTATTTTATATTTCCTGAAAACCTTCTTAAATATCTCCAAGAGCTTTTCAGAGTCTCTCTTGTTAAACAATATATAATAGTACTTTCCGTTTCTTTTGCCTACGTATGGGTGAAGCCCCCATTTCTCCGTAAAGTGTTTTTGAATCAGATTATTTTCTTTGTAACTGTATCCGTCCGTGGCTAACCTTATCATATCTTCCAATGTTGTAATATGCCCGTCATCCAAATACCATACGGTCAATCCTAATTCTTTTAATTGGTTGAGAATATCTTCTGAAACCGTTTTAGTTCGGTTTGGGTAAAACAGCTTGTAATAGTCTGTCAATATGGGATAGCTTAATGTCTTTAATGCAAAAGACCTGTAATTCTTGTTTGTTTTAAATCTGGTTTTGCCATTAAAAATCCTAAAATAACTGTTTTTCCAAAGCAGATATTCTTTTTGTTTTAAACAGTGAACTTCCTCCATATAGTAATTTTTTCCGTTGCCACATGACAAGCTGCCGTCGCCCAGCAAGCTGCCCAACAGCACTTGCCTGCAATCTTCCGTAAATTCTTCAGATAAGTTCTCGGGATTTTTGCTCATCTTTGCCTGGGAAATCCTTTGCCTTGTTTCCCTTGAAAAGTGTTTGCCGTAATTTGGATGGTTCTTTCCTCTCATCGCCTCAGACATCTTTCTTATTGTTTCTTTAGACCGTTTTACGCCTGTTTTTGATTCTGATATTTTCCTAAGCCGCTCATCTGTTTCTTTTGTCAGACCTTTATTCCAAGGTGTTTTTCTCTTTATCATATAGAACAGTATAAAATTACATATTTAAAGGTCCCTTATTTTGTATCTTAAGGCGTGTTAAATTAATTCATATTTACGGTTTTCAGGAAAAGCGTTTTAATATTTTATGTTCCTTCTTTTCATCTCGGCGGCTTCCTCAAAGACGGAAAGCATCTGCTTTACCGTATTGTCCCAGGTGAATGTTTCGGCTTTTGCGCGCGCCGCCTTTCCCATTTTCCTGAAAAGGTTGTTGTCTATGAGGTAGTTTATTTTCTCGGCTATCTCTTCGGAACTTTTCGGATTGTCCAGCAGAAGTCCTTCCTTCCCGTCTTCTATCAGTTCGGCAGCGCCTGCGCATTTGCTCACGATGTCAGGCATGCCGGATGCCATCGCCTCGGTTATAACAAGCCCGAACGGCTCGTAAAGCGTCGGAAAAACAAAAATGTCCCCTACCGAGAAATATTTTTTTATCTCGTTTGTGAAGCCGCCGTATACCAGTTTGTCGCCTACGCCGATTTTTTTCGCCAGCGCCTGGTAGTTCGCTATTTTCTCGTCCCCCAAATCCTTTCCCATCACAAGCAGCTTCACGCGCTTCTCGTTTATCAAGGGCAGCGCCCGCACAGCATATTCCAACCCTTTCCTGTTGTAAGGATTGCCAACGAACAAAAGTACGATGTCATTTTCCTCTATCCCCAGCTTTTTCCTTATGCCGCTGTTGTATAATTTTTTATTGTCGGGGGAAAATTCATCGCAGTTCACGCCGCTGTATATTACTTCAACTTTTTCGTCCGGAACATTGTAATTTTTAAGGACCTCGTTTTTCAGCACCTGCGACATCACGATTATTTTTTTCGCCTTCTCCACGTTCATCTTCTCTATTGCGGGAAGCACGCTGTCGCCGAACGCCATCGGAATCCCATTCGCCTTCTTGTAGTTCGCCCACTCGCGATAGACAAATTGCATATATCCGACATCTGGCGAAAAGAATCTTGTGGGCTGCGCCATTGTCACGTCAAACTTATTCATTTTCATCATTGCCGAAGCAAGCGTTATGAACGATGCCTCGTAAACGTAAAAGCTGTTCGAGAACGTCGGCACCTTGTGTATCACAACCCTTTTGTCAAGCTCGTCCCAGTTGTTCGTGAAAACGTGAACTTCGTTGTCCCTGACAAGCCTTTTAGTGACTTCCAGCGCATACCGCGACGAGCCGTGGCAGCGGCAGCAGCGGATGACGATTGCGATTTTCATTTTTTCCCCTTTTAATTCATATCATGTTCCCGTATCTCAAAACCTTTCGTATGAACCTTTTTGTAAACAGGTACTTCATATGCTTCGCCTTGAGATGCTTCGCATATGACAGCATGCTTGTCTTTTTAATTTTCTTCTCAACTTCTTTCTGGAAAAGCTCGTACCATTCCTTCAGTTTTTGCGGTGAAATTTCGTCGGTGAGAACCAGATTTTCCTTGAACATTCGAAGATATATCCTATTTAAGTCAAAGTCGGGAGAATCGTTTACAAATCCTTTCTGCTTTGCATATTCCCAGATTTTTGTGCCTGGAAAAGGAGTAAGCTGGTATACATGCGCTTGGTCTAGATTGGAATCCTTTACAAGAGCCATGGTTTGTTTCAAGTCGTCTTCTGTTTCTCCGGGACATCCGATTATAAAACTCCCGATGGTCTTGAAATCGAATTGCTTACAGAGTTTCAAAGCATTCCTATTTTGCGCGACAGTAACATTTCCGCCTTTAAGGTAGCTTAATGTTCTCTCTGAGCCTGACTCAAGGCCGAACTCAGTTATTGCAACATTCATACTCTTTAATGTCCTGCATATGCTTTCATCAATAAGATTTGCCCTGCCATACATATGAAATTTTACCCTGTCCGTAAGGCCTTCCTCCTTGAGGAGCGCTGCTATTTTCTCAACTCTATTTTTATCGGCAATGAAAAGGTCATCATACAAGATTATTCCATCAGCACCCCATTTTTCAACGAGTTCCTTCATCTCGCCGACAACATATTCTGCCGAATGAAACCTTGCCTTCTGCCAGAATACTGATATGGAACAGAAAGCGCATTTGTATGGGCATCCTATTGAAGTGAACATCGGAAGATATATTCCGAACTTTTTGAACGTTGCCCTTCGCAAGGTCTTGTAATACTCGTCCATTTTTAGCAAATCTCTTGCAGGATATGGTATGAAATCAAGATTTTCAGCAAGTGGCCTCTTTTCTGTAAATATGACCTTGTCATTTTCCCTGAAAGCTATCCCTTTAACTTTTCTCAAGTCTTCCGCATTAAAATCTCGCCTTTCAAATATGTTCACGAGATCAAGCATTGTCTGCTCGCCTTCGCCTATGACCGCCAAATCATAGCCCGAACTTTCAAAATGATGTGGCATCAATGTGATATGATGTCCCCCGATAATTGTAGGGACATCAAATTCCTCCTTTATTTGTTTTGCAATAATTCTTGCCCTCGGAAATTCATATGTCATGGATCCAACGCCTATCAAATCAGGTTTTTCTTTCCGCAGGCGTTTTATTGGATCTTCCTTGTCCACAATAACAGTATTGTCAAAATTCCCATACTTGCGCAGATATGAAGCTATGTATGCAAGACCCATCGGCGGGTCCGGCTCGTTCCTTTCCAGGCTGACAAGCGCAAGTTTCATAATCATGACCTTTTCTTATTTGTAACGGTATTCATATTTTTTGATTGTGTGCAGAATATTTAAATAGAATGTATAAGTTATTTAATAAAATGATAGTTTTTATGGAAAATGTATTCGTGAAGCATGTTGAAAAGCTGGATTATTCTGCCGCGGAAGATTTGATAAGGCAGACTGTAGGCGAAAAATATCCAGTTGTCTGCACAAGCGTAACATCGAATTTTTTCCTGCCATTATAGCCGTGTCAAAGAACATGGAGGAAGTTTGGCGGTTTGTATAAATATGTAGCTATTTATAAATTATAGGTTAAGAGATTATAAGCATAATATAAGCATTAAAAGATGGTTGTAATGAGCTTGATTAAAAACTTTTACAGCTATATGAAAATCCAAAAAAGCATCGACTCGCCACTGAACATGATATTGTTTGTGACAACCAAATGCAATTCAAGGTGCAAGCACTGCTTCTTTTGGAAAAATCTGAACAATGACGAGGAGCTTACGCTGGGGGAGATTGAAAAATTATCAGCTTCCTTGAAAAAGCCGCTTTCAACGCTGATACTTTCGGGTGGGGAGCCTTTTTTGAGGGAAGACATCGCAAAAATATGCAAAGCTTTCTCGGAAAATAACAAAACGGAAAGAATTGTAATACCTACAAACGGCTTCCTGACTGACAGGATATGCGAAAATGTTGAAAAGATTCTAAATAACAGCAACTCAAAGATTGCAATTCAAGTCTCTTTGGACGGGCTGGAAAAAACACACGACTATATTCGCGGAGTCAAGGACATGTTTAGGAACGCGTGCAGGACAATAATCAAGCTCAAGGAGCTGCAGAAAAAATACAAGAACTTTTACAGCCTTAGCGTTATGACGGTTGTTTCAAGAAGGAATTTCGACGAGATAGAAAAGTTAAACGATTATGTAAGGGATGAACTGGGATGCTTCCAGAATTTCGAGCTTGTAAGGGGCACAAACTACCTGAAGGGCGGGGAGGGAAAGATATTCAACGATTTCAATCCGAAGGATGCCGTCTGCCAGCCCGTAGAGAGTTCCAAGTTGGACGAGCTCAATAAAAAGCTGGAGGGCATATACAGGAAGGAAAAGGAAATAAATTCGCTTCGTGATTCTATATCATTGCAGATGAGCATTGAGCGCATGCGAACTTACATCAAGATTTCAAAAACCGGCAAAAGCCCCGTGAAATGTCTGGCCGGCAAATTAGTCGGCGTAATATACGCAAACGGGGACGTAAGTCTCTGCGAGCTCACAAACCCTGTTGGCAACCTAAGAAAGGAGGATTTTGACTTCTACAAGATATGGAATTCCAAGGATGCGGATTTTATGAGGAAAAAAATAAAAAATTGCTCATGCACTCACAGCTGCTTTATCGGACCCAGCATCTATTGCAGTCCGAAGATGTTTGCAAAATCGGTCCTGAAAGGAACTGCAGAGCACCTCGGTGCAAATTTATGAAGCCCCTTGTCAGCGCGGTTATACCGAACTTCAACGGAGAGAAAACGATAGGGAAAACCATACAGAGCATCTATGACCAGAAAATTGATGGGGTGGAAATAATAGTCGTAGACGACATGTCAGCAGATAATTCCGTAAGTATTATAAGAAAGAATTTTCCAAAAGTAAGGATTGTCGAATGCAAAGAAAAGAAATACGCCGCAGGAGCCAGAAATATTGGCATAGCGCATGCTTCAGGGGATTATATTCTTTTTATTGACAACGATGCCTACGTTGACAAAGGATGTGTAAAGATCATGCTTGAAGAAGTGAAAAGGCAGGATATCGCTTATCCAAAAATTATATTTGAGAATAATGCCATTTTCCATCCGAAAACCGAAAGGCAGAAGAAGTATATTACAATCAGCGCATGCTTCATGATGAAAAGCAACTCCTTGAAAAAGTTATACAAAATGTTCGGGGAATTTTTTGACGAGACATATCAAATATACTGGGAAGATACTGAATTCTTCCTGAGGTGCAGGCTTTGCGGTTTGAACGCCAAGTATGTTGCAGACGCAAGGGTTATCCATATTTTGAAGCACGCTTCTTTTAGCAGCAGGGAACTTTTCTTCTTCCTCTGCACAAGGAATGCAATATACTCGTACGTAAAATACAGTTCCATCAAAAAATTAAGTTTCAAAGATAACGGACAATATGATTTTATCGGAATAAGTAATATAACAAGATACCTATTTAAAATGTTTCTGGTAAACACGCTATTGAATTACTCCGGCTTAGAAAGATTCTCCAGCAAGATTAAGAACAATACATTAAAGGACAAGGTTAACCTGTTTTTCAGGCATGATAAGATTACAAATAAGACACAATTGTATTTGCTATATTTATTTTTTAGGGCTATATTCTGGAATATAAAGAACCTGAACACAGTGTCAAAAAAGAAATTTTTGCTGGAACAATCAATAAATAAATACAATGTACAATTAATAGGAAGGTAATATTCATGGAAAAAGTCTTTGTGAAAAATGTTGAAAAGCTGGACTATTCCGTCGTTGAGGACTTGATAAGGCAGACCGTCGGCGACAGGAAATACGGAAAGGTGATAATCAAGCCGAACCTCTGCTTTCACCAGCGGATTCCCGGAGCGACAACCTCGCCTGACTTGGTAAGGTTCGTGACAAGGTATTTTCTCAAGCGGAGCGACGAGGTCATCGTGTTCGAGTCTGACGCGCTGCTAAACACCGCGGACGAGGCATTCGACAATCTCGGGATAAGGAAAGCCGTCGATGAGGAGGGCGGAAAAATTCTCAATCTCACGGGCTATTTCAAGGAAACGAAATACAAATACCTCGAGGAGCCTTTCACGAAGCACGACCTTTTCGTGAATTTGCCCGTCCTGAAAACACACGAGTTCGCGCTTGTTACCGGCGCCGTGAAAAACATGTTCGGCACGGTACCGGAAATGAAAAGGATAAAATACCACCCGATAATCGCGAAAGTTCTCGCGAAGCTATGCAAGATTTATTCAAACCAGCTTGTGATAATGGACGGCATAGACGCGATGGAAGGCCACGGGCCCACGCGCGGGCGCTCGATAAGGATGAACGTCCTGATAAGCGGGACAAATCCCGCGGCCATCGACACCATAGCCTCGCAGATAATGGGCATCCCCCTTTCCGATGTCCCGCACATACAATATGCAAGACAGCAGCTTGGCGTTGACGGCGTTGACGCCGAATTCGAGGGCACTTCCATCAGGGAACTTGCTCGCGAGTTCAAGCGCCCGCAGCTTGACCCGATAACCGCAACCAAGATGTGGGTTTGGAAACACAAAATCCCGAACAGCATACTGTTCGCGTCGCCGCTGTATCCGATGACAAGATTTTTCGGATTGAAAATCAGGAAAGCTACGCGCAAAATTCTCGGAATGGAAAAGATTGATGAGTGATTTCTTGAGCATAACCAGAACCGTGAAAAGTATTGCGAACATAATCCCGGCGTGGGGAGTCTGGTGGGAAAGGTTCGAGACGGCAAAAAAACTTGTCGAGCCTGCGGAGCTTACGCTCGACTTGGGGTGCAGCGAATACGGCGGGCTGGAAAAGGCGCTTGCGAAAAACGGAAAAGTCATAGGCGCCGACCTCAAGAAAAACATTGACAGGAAACTTCTCAATGAAAACTTCTTTTACGTCGTGGCTGACGCGCAATGCCTGCCGTTCAAGAGCAATTCGTTCCAGCAGACTGTATGCCTCGATATGATAGAGCACGTCGGCAACGATTGTGCTGCCGCAAAAGAGATTGAAAGAATCGGCAAAAGCGGCGCGAACATCGTGCTTTCAACACCTTCGGAATTTTGGAGTTTTCCGTATTTCAGATTTATGAAAATTTTCTGCAAGTCGGAGGAGCAGACGCTCAAGGAGTTCGGGCACGTACACAAAGGGTATTCGGAAGAACAGTTAAGGAAACTGTTTTCAGGCTGCAATATTTCAGAGAAAAGATATTTCGTGAGCGGATTGTCTGCGCTCGGATACGATATTGAATTCTCAAAACTGCGAATTCTGGAAAACCTAATTTTGAAAATTCTTTATCCCGTCTTGTGGCTGAACTTCAAATTATCAAAACATAAAAACGGGACGCATATCGCGGTAAGAATGGAAAAACTGTAGATTCTACAAAAACATTTCAGCTTTTCGCGCGCTCCCACTTCTCAAGAGCTTTTTCAACAATGCGAAAAATCTCCGGCGTTTTCCTTTTCACTTTTTTCGCGCCCGCGGCTTTCGCCTTTTTTATTGCTTCAAGGAGCTTTCCGATGTCATAAACAGCGAAGACGTTTCCCATTTTTTCCATCTCCTTCACGATCTGGAGCTGGTGGTCGTTCACGTGCTCCCCGAATTTCGAGAGGCGCGGCACAGCCACAACCGGCTTGCCCTGAGAAATCGCATCAAGAATGTTTCCGGAGCCGCCGTGTGTTATTATTATATCTGCGTCATTGAAAGACTTGTCGAATTTTTTCTGGCTCATGTATTTTTCCGACTCGACTTTCAGGCTTTTGAACTTGTAGTCCGTGAACCCGAGCTGCACCACAATCTTTTCCTTTATGTTGCCTTCGCATGAAAGCCTGTCCATCTCCTTCACAAGCCGGAGGAAAGGCCGCTCATGCGTTCCCAAAGATACGAAAATCATTTTAACACCAATTACAAAAAATCATTTTATCCAAATAAGCATCCCGCGTATTTCGCCTTCCCGCCGTAATGTTTCAGCACACCCGGCCATTGCACCAAAAACATGTCCGCTATCGGGTACAGCATCCTGCCGATGAGCGAGGGCCTGTCAAACCGCGAGGACGTCTCTATGAAAATTATTTTCGCGCCGAAAAGCATTTTCGCAAGATAGCAGGGCGCGAGCGCAACGCCCGCGCCGCTCGTCATGACAACGTCGGGCTTTTCCTTTTTCAATATTCCGAGCACCTGCGAAAAATTCTTGACAAAAGCCTTCGGGCCGAGCTTCCTGTTTCTGACGTCGGGATTGACGACGCGGTAAACCCTTCCGACCAGTCCCGACGCTATCGCCTCCTCCGCGAATGTTATGTAAAAATAATCGCGCTTTCGAAGGATGGGCAGCAGCCTGTTCATCTCCTTCAGGTGCCCGCCCGCGCTCGATACTATGCAGATTTTCATGAAACCGCCGAATACGAAATATTAATAGGCTTTAAACTAATCTGTGTTTATGAGCAACAGTACAAAAAAGGTTGTAGCCAATGGCTTTTATATTTTTTTGATGTGGGGGTTTTCCACGCTTTTCGGATACTTCTTCTGGGTTGTGCTGGCAAACTTCCTGCCAAAAGCAGACGTCGGGATATTCTCGGCAATACTGAACCTTGCGCTGCTTGCGACAGGTCTTAGCTTTCTTGGAATGCACACCGCCGAGACGAAGCTTCTGCCGCAGTATGCAGCCAAAAAAGAAAACAGTAAAATAGGCGGGACAATAAGATATGTCACAAAAACAGTGATGATTTTAAATCTCGCGGCGGCAGTTCTTATCTTTCTGTTTGCGCCGCAGCTTTCGGCATTTTACCTGAATGAAAATGCGCTCAGGATTCTTGCAATACTGCTGGTTGTGCTGTCGCTGGCAACGATAACGGCGAACCACCTCTACAGTATGCAAAAAATGAAGCTCTTTTTCCTGACGGAATCCGCGGCTGCTTTCGGAAAGCTTGCGCTGGCCGCTCTCCTCATAATTTTCGGCTTCGGCTGGCTTGGCGCTGCGGGCGGAGTGGCGTTCTCATTTCTCGCGATAGCGCTGTTCCGGCTAAAACAGCTTCCATTTCGCGGAACAGCGGACAGGAAGGAAGTCTGGCATTATGCGGTTCCCGCGTTTTTCGCTGGCATTGGAACCATACTCGTAAACCAGGGCAGCATTGTTTTTCTCAGCTTCCTCGCAAACGCTGCCGCGGTCGGCACGTTCACAATCGCCTTCATGTTCACCACGCCGATAAAGATAGTTCCGCAGATAATATCGCAGGCAATCTTTCCCGTGACTTCGGAAAAGTACGCGGAAAATGACAGCGCGCGGCTGAGGAATCTCGTGACGCAGAGCATGCGCTACTGCTATCTTATTGCGGCTCCGCTCACAATCGCGTTTGTCCTGTTTGCCCGCCAGTTCCTCCTGCTTTTCGCAGGTTCATACATTTCCGCGGCAGCCGCGTTCCAGATTCTTGCGGCTGCATATTTCTTTTTCGGGCTCGGCACGATAATAACCGGCGTCTTATATTATGTGGGAAAGCCGAACCTTAACAGGAACATAACCCTTTTCTCGGGGGTTGCAAATATCGCACTGCTTTTTGCGCTCGTGCCTTTTTTCGGCATAGAAGGCGCGGCCGCCGCATTCCTCGTCTCTGGCGGGATATTGTTTTTCGCGGGAACGTGGTATGCGAGAAAGCATATTAAAATTCCCATAGGCAAAAACAATCTGGCAAAAATTGCTTTGTCTTCGGTTGTGTTTGCCGCCGTATTGCTTCTGTCAAGAATCGCGGATTTTTCCGGCACAGCCGAGGCCGCATGGATTATCGTCTCGCTGGCTTTTGCCTCCGCAGCTTATCTGTTTTCCCTGCTGCTCTTGCGATTTTTCAGCGATGTTGACGTCCGCATAATGGAAGGCGTGGAATCAAAAGTCCCGAAAATATTTAAGCCTGCTTTTGCGGTTATATTGTCTGCGATTAAAAAGTATTCGAGTGACAAAAAATGATTAGCATAATAATTCCCACAAAAAACGAACCCTACATAAACCGGCTCATCGAGGACATACACACGAAGGTTAAGGCCGAGCACGAGATAATCGTTGTGGACAAGAGCAGTGTTCCGCCGAAGCTGGCGCGCGCAAAACTTCTTTTGCAGAAAACC
The DNA here is from genome assembly GCA_049303335.1 of Candidatus Aenigmatarchaeota archaeon. Lineage (GTDB taxonomy): Archaea > Aenigmatarchaeota > Aenigmatarchaeia > Aenigmatarchaeales > DAIDAN01 > DAIDAN01. The sequence continues at coordinate 14,925 of JBAQNA010000047.1, read as the reverse complement.
GACGGGCTCGGGAACGCCGTCCTGGAAGGAATAAATGAAGCGAGCGGGGAATTCGTAGTGATGATGGACGGCGACGGCTCGCACGACCCGGAATACATCAACGACATGTTCGCGCGGATGGAGGACTCCGACATTGTAATAGCCTCGAAATACGTTCCGGGCGGCAAGACGGACGATTATGCGAGCAGAATTTTAGTGAGCAGGGTTTTCAACGCGGTGATCGCGTGGTTTCTTGGATTAAAAGTAAAGGACCTTATGTCTGGCTATGCGATGTTCCGCAAAGAGATATTTGGCAAAATAGTTCTCAAGCCGAAAGGCTACAAACTTTTGATGGAGATAGTTTACAAGTCGAAAAAGGCGTGCAACGCGCGTGTCTCCGAGATTCCAATGCACTTCCTGAAAAGGAAGGCTGGAAAAAGCAAGGTCGGCTTCAATATGGCCGGCTTCCGCGAGGTCTGGAGAATTTTTCTGATTTGCGTGAATTTGAAATTCGGGCGATGAATTGAAAAACGGCAAAATCATAGTAGCCACAATCACCTGGGACGGAGGCATCAGCGCGGAAGGCGGGAAAATAATAAAAACTATGCGGGAGCTGAAGAAATATGGCTATGATGTAATAACCGTTGACGGCGGCTCGTCAAAAGAAACGATTGAAGGAATGAGGGAAAGCGGCGCAAAAATTTACAGGCAGAAAGGAAAAGGAATCGGAAGCGCAATGAAGGAATCGATAAGACACGCGTATGATTCCGGCGCAGATGCAATCGTCTATATGGAAAGCGACAAATATTCTTATCCGAAAGAGATAGAAAAAACCATCGGGCCGGTTCTTGGCGGAAAGGCGGATTTGGTTGTCCCGAGCAGGAGCGCAAAATCCTTTCTGACATATCCGCCGTTCCAGATTTTGACGGAGAGTCTCATCAATGCATCGATTTCCGTCATTCTCAAAAATTTCGCGGACTACACCTACGGGTCGAGAACATTCGGCAGGAAAGTCGCGCCGTATTTTTTTGAAAGCCGCTACAGCGATTGGGGAGTTATGTACAATCCCCTGAAAAGGCTGAAGCAGGACGGCTTCAAAACAAAGGCCGTATATGTCGACGTTTCCTTTCCGAAAGAGGATTACCGGAAAGAATTTGCAAGCGCGAAAGTCTGGAGATACAGGCTGAAACAGATTAAGCAGGACTTGAAGCCCGTGCTGAAGTGATATTTCAGAACAGATATCTCGAGGCCGCGGCAAGCTCGAGCGGATTGAACATTATGTTGACAAACTGGTAGCACGGATGATAGCAGGAGCATTTTCCCGCTTTTATTTCTGCGCGCTGCTTTTTTGCCGCGGGCGAATTCCATAATTTTCTAAAATCATAATCCGCCTTCCGAAAATTCCCAAAACTGCCGCGCAGTTCGCAGAAGCTCACGTTCCCGTAAGGGTCTATGACCGCGTTCATCTCGCCGGCGTAGCACGGTATTATCTGTTTCCCGCTTCCGAGCATTTTCAGAAAAAGGTCGTTGTAGTAAATCATAACCGCTTTTGAGAACTTCTGCGCGAGCCCCGAGTGGATTCCCATTCCCCTGAAGCCCGCATACTCGCGGTACACGGATTTTATTTTCCCGACAATCCCTTTCAGTTCCTGCGCAGGCGGCAGCGCAACCTCCTTGTTCCTCACGTCGCCGCGCACAAAATCAAACGTGTGAATGTCTGGTCCGATCTTCTTCACATAAGAAATTATTTCGTCCAAGTCCCGATAATTCTTGTTTGTTATCACGGTGTGGACTTTCACGGAAAGGCTCGGGTATTTTTCCTTCAACGGCATGACAAGGGAAAACGTCTTCAGGAACTTCTCGAAATTTCCGCTCACTCCGCGCGCCTCGTCGTGCTTCTCCAACAAGCCGTCAAGCGAGAGCACGAGATTTACGCTCGCCTTCGGGCATTTTTGCAGTATTTTTTCCAGGCTGTTTTTTATGACCGTCGGCAGGAGGCTGTTAGTGGGAATGGAAAAATGCTTCACGCCGTTGTTCCTGTAGAATATCTCGCATATTTCCGGCAAGTCTTCGCGCAGAAACGGCTCGCCTCCGCTCGCGATAAACCAAAGGAACTTCGGCATCGATTTTGATATTTTCTCAATCTCCTCCAGCGAGAGCTCGTCCTTTTTCACACTGTCCGTGTTCTTCCAGTTGAAGCACGTCCTGCAACGCGAGTTGCACCTGAACGTGACGTCAAATATCACCTGCTGCAATTTCTTGCGGACAATGCCAGATGCGATGGTCTTGTACATAGAACAAAAAAGCATTTTAAGGCTTAAAAAGATACTTTGGTTATGATTCCTGAATTATTGTTCGCCGCATCCGCGGCGCTGCTGTTTTCCGTTACCGCCGGCTACGGCTTCATCGTGAATGCTTTGTCAAAAAACATAACGCTGGAAAGAAAGTTCCAGACTCCGAAAATCACCGTGATAATCCCGACCTACAACGAGGAAAAGTTCATCGGGAAAAAGCTCGAGAACATTTTCGCGCAGGATTATCCGAGGCGGAAGATGGAAGTGATTGTCGCCGACGCAAGCGATGACAAAACCGTAGAAATCGCAAAAGAGTTTCCAGTGAAAATAATCCGCGCGGAGCGCGGAAAGATAAACCAGATAAACGAGGCGCTGAAGATTGCAAGAAATGATTTTATTGTGCTCACGGATGCGGACGTTATGCTGGAAAAGAGCGCGATAAGGAACGCCGTCTCACTTCTTCACGGAAAAACCGGCGCCGTGAACGGCTTCAAGAAACTCCTGCCGAGAAAAGATTTCTATTTTGACGGAAAAAAAGCATACCACGAAAAGGACTGGGACATGCGCTACAAGGAAGGACTGGTGGACTCGTGCTGCAGCCTTGACGGCGAGCTTATCGTTTTCAAAAAATCGTTGGTAGAAAAAATTCCGCAGGAAGCGCACTTCGACGATTTTGAAATGACGTTCATGATAAGAAAAAGAGGATTCAGGTGCGTTGTTGATAAGGAGGCAATATTTTGTGAAAGCCCCGCTTCCGGGCTGAAGGAGGAGATAAAGCAGATGAGAAGAAGGACTGCATACTCGATACTCGACGTATTCAGGCATCTGGACTTTTTGTTCAACTCGAAATTCGGATTCTTCGGAATGGCTTCGCTGCCTTTCAGGAGGTTTCTGATATTCTTCTCGCCTTTCGCGATAGCTTATATTTTGCTTTACATTGCACTAATTTCCCCTGCGCTTGCGGCGGCGCTCTTGCTTGCGTATGGCGCCGCAATGATTGTTTCAAAAAAAGTGTTTTACAACTCCGTGATGCTGCTTTCCATCTCGCTGGCGTGGCTCGACATCGCGCTCGGCAGGACAAAGAAGGGCGCGAGATGGGAGAAGAACAGGAGATAGACTCAGATATGAAAACCCTGCGCGTTTAAATATTTCCCGCTACAAGTTCTAAAAATGAAAGTCGTATTGATCTGGCCGCCGACAGTTGACATAAAAACCAACTTCGCGGGAATGGCCTCAATGCCGCTCGGAATCTCATACCTTGCTTCGTATCTCCGCGAGAAAGGCGTTTCCGTCAGGCTGATAGACGCGTTCGGGCTCGCACCCGACAGCGTGAAGCCTTTCAAGGAGGATTACGTGACCATAGGGCTGGCGCCGGAAGAAATTGCAAAAATTGTTGGAGACGCGGACCTTGCCGCCATATCCGCGACCGCCTCGGTCTCGCACAACGTTGTGCTGGAAATAATAAGGGAAATAAGAAAAGTCCGTCCCGATATGAAAATCGTTGTAGGCGGCAACCACGCATCCTTTGAATACAAAGAGTTTTTGGAAAATGGCGCGGACTTCGTTATTCTTGGCGAAGGCGAAGTTGCGCTTTTCGAGCTGACGCAGCATCTTGAGGGAAAGAAAGACATCAGAAAAATAGACGGCATTGCCTGGAAGGACGGCAAGAAGATTTTTGAAAATCCGAAAACAAAATTCATAGAAGACCTTGACAGCGTTCCGTTTCCCGCGCGCGACCTTCTTCCGATGGAAACGTACTGGAGCCGCAAGGAGGCGCACGGCCCCATGAGAAGCAAATACACTCCTATCTTTTCATCACGCGGCTGCCCATTCGCCTGCTCGTACTGCTCAAGCCCGATTTTCTGGCAGAGAAAATGGAGGCCGCGCTCGCCAAAAAATGTCGCAGACGAGATAGAATATTGCGTCAAGAACTTTGGCATAACCGATTTTCACTTCGAGGATGATAATCTCACGCTGAAGAAAGACAGAATAATAGGAATCTGCAGGGAAATAATCGAGCGTAATTTGAAAATAACGTGGAACACGCCGAACGGCATAAGGGGGGACACAGTTGACTTCGAAGTTTTGCATTGGATGAAAAAAGCCGGATGCGCGCACATAACAATCGCGCCCGAGACCGGCTCGGAGCGCGTGCTGAAGCTGATGAACAAGTCCGTGAATTTGGAGCACCAAGTTGAAATCGTAAAAATCGCGAACATGATCGGAATGAACACGTGCGCTTTTTTCATAATCGGCTTTCCCGGCGAAAATGCCGATGACAGGAAAAAAACCAAAAAATATATCGGCAGGCTAGCAGCCGCAGGGCTCGACGAGGTCGGCATTTTCATTTTCACTCCGCTGCCGGGAACGAAGATTTTCGAAAAATACAGAAAATCCTACGGCGGAAACTGGGAAAAATGCATGGTAACCGCGCCGCACTGGAGAAAGGACTACGCACTGCTGCAGGATTACAGGAAAAGCCTTTACCTGAACTTCTTCAGGAGCCAGGCGCTGCACCATCCGAAAAAAATACTGAAGTACGGGAAGAACCTGCTTACAGGAAGGCAGGAAACCAAGACCGACCTTGTTCTGAAAAAAGCGTTCGGCAGCATAAAGAAAAAAATTCTGAAATAATTCTTCGCCTTACTTTTTCCAAGCTGCAAGCGCGGCGAACGCCAGAAGCGAAACGAAGGAGATTATGTAGAATATTCCGTAGCCGCCTATAGGATTGTATCTCATTTCCAGAACGCACGCGCCGGTTTTGTTGATTTTCATTTCCATAAACCCGTATCTGTCCGGCTCAATCTTAAGCTGCTCGCCCGAAATTGAGGCAGTCCAATAGTTGTCATAGCTCTCCTTTACAAGAAGCATCCCAGGCGAGCAGTCAAAACCGGCATTCAGGGCATTTCTTCCCCTTTCAACGCTGCTCTCAACTGGCTTCGAGTCCAGCTCTATGAAAGTTGATTTTTGCGCGGGCCCGAAAACCAAAAAGTGTTCTGTCTCGTTCGTCTTGATGAAGTATTCGGTATCGCTGAAATATTTTACAAACTCCGGGAAATTCTTGTTCACAACAATGCTGTTCACAAACCCTGCGCGAAAAATATCAGACAGCTCCGCGGGCGCGCTGTTCAGCGGGCTTGTTATTTTCTGGAAGAACGCAAACCTTTTTTCCCGCATTCCGCCGACCATCAGATACTGGAATCTCATCCCGTCAATTATCTCGCGCCCGTATTTCGGGGCAAGATAGGAAGAATACGTGGACTTCGGGCAGCCTGCCTGCTCGCAGTAATCATATCCGTTCGGATAAAAAATCATCCTGTCTGGCGCAACCGGAACTTCCCAAGACTCATAACCCGCGGTGTTCACGCCTCCGCGCAGCGAGTAAAACGAGAAAGCCAGCATCGCCAGCGCCGCAATCACAATCACGAAAGTCCATTTTCTTTCGGGAAAAACTCTCGCGAACAGGAATGCCGCAGGTATTGAGACAAATGCGACTGCCCGGAGGTATGATGAGAAGGCGACTATCAGAAGAACCAAAACAATCGCAGCCGCGAACGAAAGGAAGTCGCGGTCCTTCCTGAACTTCAGCGAAAATAAGAGAAGCGCCGCAAAAAAGAAGGCGAATCCCGCAAGCTGCGGCGCGCCTATGTCGTTTATTATCGAGCCCACCACGCCGAGGCTGAATGAACTTTCCATGAGCGAGTCGCCCCTGTATTCCAGCAGGAACGGAAAAAGCCAGAATGCGGAAATCAGCGCCCCTATGAGAAAAGGCTTCCAGACTATTCTTCTATATTTTGCAGCAGCCCAGACAAAAACCACCGCTCCCGCAAACACCGCGGTAAGCTGGTGAACCAGTATCATGAACGAAAAGAACAATCCGGAAAAAAGGAGATTTTTTCGCGTTTTCTTCTCCGAATAATTGATGACGCTTTTCCAGAAAAGCAGGGCGAACACAATGTTCACGGTGGTGGTAAAGCTGTTCTCGAAAAAGTAATGCGCGCCAGCCGGAAAAAAAGAAAAAAACAGGACTGCCGCGGCTTTTTGCCAGTCAGAAAGGCGGAAATCCTTTATCAGGAGCAGGAACGCAACGGGCGCGAGCAGGAAGAAAAAGTCGATTATCATCTTGTACGCGATTACGTCCCCCGCAAAGAGCGCGAGGAAAGACGCCATAAGGTAGGCGTCGGGGGACACGTATTTTATCAGCGGATATCCGCCATGCCAGAACTCAAACCACCCGGCGTCAAGATATTTTGCTATGTAATCCACGAGCGTTATGTGGCCCGTGAAATCCGAGCCGCCAAGAAGGTTTTCGTTGAGCTGGTACGAGTATGCAAGCCTGCCCGCTATGGCTATCAAAAGCGCTATGAGAATTATGTTTCTATTTAATTGATTTGTCAATCCGGGTTTCATAATTTCAAATGCTATTCAACGCTTATAATTCTATCCTATCAACAGGAAAACCGTCGCTCCGATAAGAACCTGCAGCCCCACCAAAACCGACACGACCTGCCATTCCTTCATCGGCCGCAATTTCATAACCGCGTGCGTGAGCGAATAAATTTTCGGGTATGGCGCTTTCATGGTCCCGTCCGGCTGGAGCACGCCGAAAGATTCCGCGGTGTGTCCCAACTCGATTCTGGAGCGGATTTTCAGGGCAAGCTCGGCAAACCACAGGATAAAAACATACAGCGCGAATTTCTCCATGTTGCCGATTACCGCAGCCACAGCGACAACGGAACCGATCGCATAAGTCATGCTGTCCCCCGGCATTATTCTGGCGGGATATTTGTTGTACAGCAGGAAAGCAAGAAGCGCCGCGGCGAATGTGAAGGCTATCATTGCCGCCGCTATGCTGTTGTGCAGATACGCATACGAGCCCAATGTTGCGAGCAGGACTGCGCCGAGCCCCGCTTCGAGCCCGTTCATTCCCGCGAGTATGTTTGTCGCGTTCGAGGCGCCGACGATTGCTATCGGCACAAGAAGAAGCGGATACAATATTCCGACATTCATCTGGCCGAGAAGCGGCACTGTCAACGAGGTGTCCCCCGCCATTATCGCCATCAGCGGGATTGCCGCGGGCAGCGTGAGAAGCGGCTTCTGCCACTGCTTCAGCCCGATTCTTTTCAAATTCCCGAATTTGTCAATCTTTCCCGCGGATCTCGTGAGGCTGCTCAGGTCGTCGAACATTCCGATTATCGTTATTATGAGAATCGTTGTTATTCCCGCGAAAAGCTCCACCAGGTTTTGCACTTCGCCGTACAGGAAAACTTTCGCCCAGATGTAAAAGAAAATCCCCGCAAGAAAACCGGTGAGGACGGCGGGCCCTCCCATCTCCGCTATCGAAGGCCTTTCCCTTTTCTGTATGTCCCTGCCGCTTATGCCCGCAGCTTCCAAAAAGCGGATGAATTTCGGAGTTATGAACAGCGCCGCGGCAAACGAAACTATTACCGCGAGCGCCATTGAAATCGAGATTGGCATATGGATACCTTTAACAAGCGCGAAATATAGCTGCTCGAAGGCAGTTTATATGAGAATAAGATGGTTTTAGCATTTTAAATCTTTTCGGTTTATGCTACCATAAACGGATTTTCCATGCGTCGCATTCTATATTTATTTCCTGTCAAAGCTGAACATATGGAGAAGTACAAGGGTCGAAATCACCTGTATTATTCCCATCAATACGAACAATGTTGTGAAGCTGAAATAAGTTATTATAAGGCCGCCTGTCATTGTGGCGATGCCTATGATTATCTGGGAGCCGCCGTTGTCCAAACCCCATTCCTCACCGACGTGCTTCTTGTCCTCGTATATTGAGAACAGCGAGTTCCAGGTCGGCGTTGCGAGCGCGGACGCCACCCCGAGCAAGCCCTGCACGAAAAATAATTTAAAAGGGCTGTCAACAAAAAGATAGCCGAAAGTTACAACGGCGTTCAGGCCATATCCGATTGTCATCAGGTATTTTTTGGAATGGTGGTCGGAAAATCTTCCGACGAAAATCGTGAGAACTCCCATCGTTATCAGATAGAATGCGTATGCTCCCGTCAGTTCGAGAATGTCGCCGCCTATTTTTTGCGTGAATATCGCGAACAGCGGCCCGAGAAGCCCTTCCCCGAAAAACCAGATGAAGCTGCTCAACAAAAGAACTTTTTGGTACCTGTTCATGGGAATAATAGGGAAATTCGAGGATAAATATTTTATCTTTCAACATTCATTATGCCCAAGCCTGAAGAATTCTCAAGGCTGCTAAATTTCAATCCCGACGTAGCTGTAGCCGCGCACGGGGCAAGCATTGAAACAATAGGCATTCTGAAAAATACGGGAAAAATCCCATCTTCGGACACGAGATGGAAAACCAACGTCGGATGCACGGATTACAAGCTGGGCTGTCTTTATGTGGTTCCCAGAAGGAAAGGCTCAAAAGGGTTATCCCGCGAAACAGAGCATTTTGCGCATCTGGCTGCTTTCCGCAACTATGTAGCAGACGCGCTGCCGTTTAAGTTGCAGGAAGAGCCTTCGTTTTATTTTGACGGACTCTACAGCTATCACAGGCTGAAGGAAAATGAAAAGCCGCCAATTCTTGTCGAGGTTGAAAGCCACAGAATGAGCGAGAACGAGCTTGAAATAATTTTCAAGGAAGCGCGCAAGCGGAAAGGCAATATTGTTTATATGTCGCACAAACTTCTTGAACTTCCAATAAATTACATATGGGATGACGTGGCGGAAGTCCGCGCGCCCTTCGGCTTGGATGCAAAATACATTCTCGGGCTGGCGCCGCTGGGAAATCAGGAAAGGATTATAATCAAGAAATGGGCTTCAGAATGCTAAATCTCAATCTCCATATTTTTGCTGCTCAAGACAAAAATCTTGGTTTCCGCGCCGCAGAACTTCTTTACAAGACCGGCAGCATCACCCAAAGCCCGCATAACGTCGTTCTCCGCAAGCGGCGGCAGCGCCTCTATGACTATAATCGCGCTCTTCGTATTTTCCGTCAGCTTTGTAATTTCAGATTCCCTCCAGTTCCATCTCCTGCACAGAACGTTTTTTTCATCGTCAACGTAGACAACTTCGCCGGCGTCAGGGTTCTCGTTTTTCTCCGAACCCAACGGAATGAACTTCTCGCTTCCGTCCGCGAACCGCAAACGAAGATTTCCGCTTATTTTTTCCAAATCCTCCCCGCCGACCGGAGTCCTGTATTTCAGCGAAATGAAATTGTAAATGTCAACCAGCCTGCTAATGTGCGACACGCTATTTCCTTTCAGTGTCCTTCTTATCAGGGCTTCGCTTGACGCCCTGAATTCCGCAGGCCGCGAGCCGAAAGAGGAATAAACTTTTCTCCAATTTTGGACAAATGGATGCTGCGCCAGAGTTTCCAAATTGAAATCTAACTTGATTCTGGCTTCCTCATTTTTTATCATTTGCAGAATCTCGCCGCTCAATCCTCTGTTGTCAATATTCCTTGCAACAACTATTCCGCAGACATATTCGGGATATTTTTCCAGAACTTCATCCGCAATAATAAACTTCAAAGAATATCACCAAACCTATTGTCTCTTCCTTTTCCTATTCGCCTTCTCCTCCTCAATGAACCCGAACATCAGGAGCTTGATGACAAAGAATCCCGCTATTCCGCCAATCAGCCCGCCGTAAAGGTAAATGCCCTTGTCCTCAAAAACGAATTTCGAAAAAATCTGGCTGCCCGGATAAAGCGACCAGTGGATGTCAAAAATGAAAATCGCGGCAAGCGAAATCGAGACAGCAACCGCAAAGAAAACCAAGTCCGCAATTATTTCCTCCTTCCGAATTTTTCTTTTCAGCTTCAAGAAATTCACCGCGCGTATCAGATTTTAAAATTGTTCGCCTAACCATTCTTAGCGGTGCTTGCCGTTTCCGGCAGCACCTGATAAACCAGCACATAGTCCTGATACCTGTCCGAGTTGTCATAGACCTTCTTGAACTTGTCGGAAGAATCCAGGTAATTCAGCATCTTCAGGCTTATGGATTCGCCGTAAGGCACTATTGACACTGTGAAGCGCGGCACGAACACGTAGTTGAAGCCGTGCAGCTTGAGATGCTCGTACGCCGAGTCGTTGTTCGTGAGCTGTATGAATCCCTGGTCCGGAAGGTTGACGGTGCTGTTCCTGTTGCAGTGGTAGGCGACGTGCTGCGCGTAAGTCGCGAAGACGTATGAATCCTTTGGCGTGATCCTGTCAACCCAGCCGCACGCGTCGAAGAATCCCGCGGAAAAGCCCTTCACGCCGTTCATTGTGTTGAGCTTGTCAAAGCCGTAAAATGAGAGAGAATACAAAACGAACAAGACGAATATTATTCCAATAACCATTCCAATCTTGCCGCGGAATTTTTTCAGGAACTCAAAACCGTCGTTCGCGAAAATCCCAACCAAAACCGCAAGCGAGGCGAAGCCGAAAAGCGTGTACCTCGGCGTGTCCTCGGCGCGGCCGCCGAAGAACGACTGCTGGAGCATCACAACGAGGAATATGAAAAACCACACGCCAACAAAAAGGCTTAACTTATCCTTCCGCATGGCAAGGCTCGCCAACCCGAAGAACATTAGAATCGCAACAGCCCAGCCGAATGCGAAACTAAAATATGCGGGAAATCCCATTTTCACGACGGATGCGCCTGTTCCGCTCTGCGCCGAGGCGCCGAGATTGCCGCCTTCGCCTGTATATGACGCCAGCGTAACATCATACTTCGGCGAACAGTCACCCGGAAGAGGCGCATAACAGAAACCGTTGTAGAGCGCGAGGTTTCTCGCAAGCCACGGCGACAATACGGCGGCAGATATCGCGAGAATTATCAATAGCATTTTTAGCGAGCCTAGAACCGCGCCGCGGTCTATTTTCCTATGCCTGACAATTCGCCCGGCATTAAGCAAAATAAAATAAAGGATGAAAATCGGAACTATGAAAATTCCTGTCGTGTCAGTCAGCAGGGCAAATCCCGAGAAAATTCCCGCAAGAACCGCGTTCTTCATGCTCTTGTGCGCGAAAGCCTGAAATCCGAAAATCGCAGCGGCAGCGAAAAACAGCGCGAGCGAGGTCTCGACATAATTCAGGACTCCGTACGTGACCAAGCCGGGAATCATTAGGAACGCGAAAGCCGCGACCATTCCCGCCTTCGGCAGCCCGTTCTTTTTCAGGAAAACGTAAATCAGGAGCGATGTCAGAATCGAGAAAATCGGCAGCAGCATCTTGTTGCCGAACTCGCCGGCGATGCGCGAGAACGCGGCGAACATATAGTAAAGCGGCTTCACGCCGAAAAGATTGTGCATCACTTCGGTCTGGAAATACGGCTGGTACTGCGGTATCATAAGATTTTGCTCTATCCACTTCCCGTTGACAGCGTAGTTGTTCTCGTCCCCGAAAACGATGGGGTTTGAAAGCGCGACGGAATAAAAAAATATTCCCGCAACCGCGACAAGCAGCAGGACCGCGATGTCGGTGCTGGCGTATTTCCTCAAGCTTTCAAAATCCATAAAACCACTTTTGAATCAGATTAAATTAGGGCTGAAATATATAAATAGTGCGGCAAAAGTTGATTTAATATGAAAACATCTATTTCGGTAATAATTCCCTGTTACAATGCTGAAAGCACAATCCTCCGAACGCTGGAAGCGCTCGACAGGCAGACGGTGAAAGGTTTCGAAGTTATTCTCGCAGACGACGGCTCGAATGACGGAACGGTTTCCACTGCAAGGTCTTTCAAGCCGAAAAATTTCAAGCTCGCAGTTCTCGCGGAAAAGCACGCCGGCCCCGCCGCACAAAGGAACCGCGGCGCGGAAAAGGCGAAAGGCGGAATCCTGCTTTTCACGGATAGCGACTGCGTCCCGGACAAGGATTGGGTTGAAGAGATGATAAAACCTTTTTCTGACAAAAACATAGTTGGCGTATCAGGAACTTACCGAACGCTTAACAATGACAAACTGATTGCAAGATTCGAGGGCTACGAAATCGCAAAGCGGCACGAGCGTCTTGCAAAACAAAGATATATTGACTTCATCGGCTCGTTCTCCGCGGGATACAGGAAAATTATTTTCAAGAAGTTCGGCGGGTTCAGCGCGGATTTCAAGAGAGCTGACGCGGAAGATCCGGAACTTTCGTTCAAGATTGCAAAAGCGGGATATAAAATGGTTTTCAACCCGAAGGCTATAGTGGCGCACCCGCACATTTCCACGCTCAAGAAGTTTTGGAAGCAGAAGTTCTCGCGCGGCTTCTGGCGCGTACTGCTTTACAAAAAGCATCCCGAGAAAATGAAAGGCGACAGTTATACGGGGAAGGAAGTTCAGCTGTCGCTGGTATTTTTGGCGGGATTCCTGCTTTCTTTCGCAGGATTCTTCCCAGCAGTTGCATTCGGAAATATTGCCGCAGCAAAGATTCTGGCAGAAACAGCTATAATAAGCAATGTGCTGTTTTATCTCATGAATTACCCGACAATAGTCTTCATGGTACAAAAGGAGAAGCCGATGGCGGTTTTCGCGCCGCTTCTGATTTACGTGAGAACACTCGCTTGGGGCTTGGGGTTCGTGTGGGGGCGGGCAAACCTGATTCTGAAAAGAATTGGTTTAAATGAAAATAAAAGAAACAGTCAGCAAAATACACTCACTCATTAAGGGAAATGAACATCTTGTAAATTTTACTGCATTAGTTGTGGCAATAGTAGCATTAATTATAGCAATTATTGCATTTATTTCGATCCCTACGGTAAATGCTAAACCAATATCTGTTGTTGACTTCTGCCCATCAGTAGAAGGCGCTGGAAAACATTGCAATGGTAATATAGAATATACTTGTGGAAAAGAAAAGAATGTTTTTGCTCTTTCTTGTGAAGAAGAAACAGATTATTTTCGAGCAATTTCTGCTATCTATAATACGGGCTCGTCATTAGCAAGAAATATAATAATGGAGATTCAATTTGAAAACAATAGCATACTTACTAATGGAGATTATACAAAAGGAGAGATAGAAATATATGAAAATGGGAATATCAGAAAAGAAAGTTTAAATTGTAAAGATAATTGTATAAAAAGAGTAAAGATACCCATCTTAAAATCACAGGATTCTTTTGAATTAAGACTTACTTTTAACAGGGGAGACTTTAAAGAAAAACCTAAATATGTGAAATTTATACTTTATCAAGATGGCGAGAATAAAGGCGAAAAGACAATCAGTATCAGTTACAAACAAAATAACAATAACTTTTCTAATTTAATACCTCAACAAATTAATGGTATTGTTACTTACAGAAATATAGCAGCTAACAACGCAACGGTTCTTGTTAGAAAAGATAGAACTGGAGAAGTTATGACTACTTCAACTAATGATCTTGGCCAATATCTTGTAGATTTATCGAACATGAAATTAGAAACTTTTTACAAAGACTTCATATATGTTACAGCTTGCTTTAAGAATATTTGTTCTGCTGAAAAAGAAATTAAAGCTGATACCGCGTTAGGAGCAAATGATGATGTCAATATCAATATTGAATGAGGTATTAAAGATGAAAAGACGAAAACTCAAAATCCTCGTCACTCACGAGCTGTTCATGCCGGACTTCGCGGGCGGCGGCGAGAAAATCGTTTACGAATACACGAAGCGTCTGGCGGGGCGCGGGCATGATGTCACGGTTCTCACGACGGGCGACCCGAAGGTCAAGAATTATGAAAATATAAAAACTGTAAGAATTCCGATTCCGCGCTACTCGTTCAACCTCGCTGTTCCTTGGATTCTGAAATACGCAAAAGACGCGGACATAATCCAGACAAACAATTACAACGCGGCTTTGCCCTCTTTTATCGCTGGAAAAATATTGCACAAGCCTGTAGTCTGCATAGTGCACGGCGTTTATGGCAAACGCTGGAAGGAAATGCGTGGAAAGATTATAGGTTCGCTATCAGCCTTCATGGAAAAGTCACAGCTCAGGCGCGGCTACGACAGGGTTGTTTTCTACAGCGCTTTCGCGCGCGAACAGGGGTATGAAATAGGAATAAAGCACGGCGAAGTTTTTTATCTCGGTATTGACCCGCGCGAGTTCAAGCCAAAGAAAAAGGAAAAATACGTTCTTTTTGTCGGCCGTCTTGAAAAGCAGAAAGGAATTGAGAATCTGATAAAAGTTGCAAAAGACCTGCCTGATATTAAATTCAAGATTGTGGGAAAGGGTGACATTGAGAAGCTGAAAAAAACAGCGTCAAAGAATGTTCAGTTTCTCGGCGTAAAGACGGGAAAGGAGTTGCAAAATCTTTTTTCCCATGCGCTTGTCTTTTGCCTGCCTTCCGTTGCCGAGACGTTCGGATTGGTCTTGCTTGAGGCGATGGCTTCGGGCTGCGCAATCGTCTCGACGGTGCCGCTGGATTATCGCGGAGTGAAAGTGCAATACGGCGACAATGAAAGCCTGAAACACGCGATAAGAAATCTTATGGATAACCCGAAGCTTGCGGAAAGGCTCGGGAAGGAGAACGTGAAGATTGCAAAAAAGTACGACTGGGAAGTTTTTGTTGACAGCCTGGAGAAGCTGTATTATAAATTAGTTAAATAACAATGAAATAGGAAACCTACGGTTTCCTATAACCTTCCCTTTAGAGCGGCTCGCTTCCTCCGCAAGTCTCTGTGACTTGCGGTATCCCCGCGAGCCGCCA
>JBAQNA010000046.1:0-26225 GCA_049303335.1 Candidatus Aenigmatarchaeota archaeon | reverse complement strand
ACGACACGAGCGGAAACGGAAACATTGGAACGCTGACTAATATGAACACTACGGGAAACACGACAAGCGGCTGGACATCGGGAAAATTCGGGAAGGGTTTGCAGTTTGACGGCGCGAACGATTATGTCGATGCGGGGAATGCGGCGAGCCTTAATATCACAAATGCGATTACGGTGAGTGTGTGGACAAAACCAATTACGCCGGAAG
This sequence comes from Candidatus Aenigmatarchaeota archaeon, assembly GCA_049303335.1. GTDB lineage: Archaea > Aenigmatarchaeota > Aenigmatarchaeia > Aenigmatarchaeales > DAIDAN01 > DAIDAN01. Next base: position 26,018 of record JBAQNA010000046.1, on the reverse strand, counting down.
GAATAAGCAATTACGCAACCATAGCTTCCCGAAACAATCTTCTTTTTCGAACACGCGAGGGTGCTGTCAAAAGGTTCGCATTTTTTGTTAAAATCATAGGTGTTTGGGAACCCAGAGCAGATTGGGATTATGCAGATTCAAATATTTGGTATCATATTGTCGGAACTTATGATAAAAATGCTGTTGCGAACAATCTTAAATTATATGTAAACGGGGGATTAAAAGACGTTCAAACAAGAACAGGAGTAATTGATTCTCCAACTGCAAATCTTTTAATAGGAAACGTTTTCAACGGCACGATCGACGAGGTCCGCGTCTGGAGCCGCGCGCTCGCGCCCGACGAGACAGTGACAATGAAACGGATAATATGATGGCGGACATTTTGCGCATGCAAAACCTTTTTCTTTGCCTAAACCGAATGTATTGATATGTTCGCTTACGGCTACCGTTGCTTCAAGTGCGGAGAGAATTACCCGTTAGAACCTATGCTGTACAAATGCGGATGCGGCGGCTCGCTGGACATTCAATACGATTATGGCGAAATAAAAAAGGAGCTGCGGAAGCGCAAATCAGAATTTTTCGCGGAACCGCCGTCGCACTGGAAATACAAAATTTTCTATCCCGTATCAAAGCCGCTTGTCACGATGAGCGAGGGCGGCACTCCGCTTTTGCGGTCCGCGAAAGTTGGCAATCAAGCCGGGTGTAAATTGTTCTTCAAGATGGAAAGTGCGAACCCGACAGGCGCATTTAAGGACAGGGGGTCGTCAGTTGAGATATCGAAAGCGGTTGAGACGAGAGCGAAAAAAGTTGTCTGCGCAACCACGGGAAATATGGGCGCGTCAGTCGCGGCTTATTGCGCGCGCGCCGGAATTCGCGCGAAAATATTCGTGCCGGACAGGACGCCAAAGCAGAAAATTGCGCAGATAGCGGCGTACGGCGCGGAAATAAAGCACGTTCGCGGCACTTACGAAAATGCCGCCGAAGCTGCCGAGCGCGCAGCCGCAAATCACTATTTTCTGGCGGGAGATTATCCGTACCGCGGCGAAGGCGAGAAGTCCGTCGGATTTGAAATAATCGAACAGCTGCCGCAGGCTGATTATATTGTCTGCCCGATAGGAAACGGAACGCTGATTTACGCGGTCTGGAAAGCTGTCAGGGAAATGAAAATTTGTGGACTGATAAAAAGACTGCCAAAACTTGTCGGAGTGCAGTCCGAGGGATGCAATCCTGTCGTACGCGCTTTCGAAGACGGAAATGATTTTATCAATCCTGTGAAAAAGCCGCGCACTTTCGCGGACGCGATCGCCTGCGGCAACCCGATTGACGGTTTGGAGGCGCTGTCAGCGCTGCGCGAGAGCCGCGGTCTTGCGGTAAGCGTCAACGACAAAGAAATCCTGCGCGCAATAAAAATTCTCGGCTCGGAGGGAATTTACGCGGAGCCTGGCGGCGCATCCGCGACAGCGGGACTGATGAAGATTGCGAAGCGCGACAATCCGCTAGAAGGGAAGAATGTTGTCTCGGTTGTAAGCGGACACGGGCTGAAGCATCCTTACGTTGGGAATTGAAGCGCGAATCAGCGGGCGCGGCTGCCATCTTTACGCAAGCTTGAGCCGCCTCGTTTATGTGTTTTTCGTATTGGACAAAATTATATATACCGGAATTTGCATTTCTTTTATAATATCAATTGTATCGGGGATAAAAATGGAAACGAAGCTCTGGCTCGTCGCGGTTTTTGCAGTTCTGGCTTTCTCTCTAACGCTATTGTCGCCTGTCATAGGCTCTGTTTGGAGCACAAATAGGGAATTTAATTCCACGCAGGACTCGGTCTTCCTGAATTACACAAACTCGTACACGCAGAACATAACGCTATGGTTCAACGCGAGCCAGGCTCTGATGCTCAATATTTCAAATTCTTCCACAACCATAAACGCAAATTATTCGCAGTCAAATACGCTGTCGGATTGCCTGTATCCAAGCATAAGGTTTATTTCCAGAAATGCCAGCAACTTCGCGCCGGCGACACTGATAAATCTTACCGCGGCAGAAAACAGCACGAAAGTCAATCTAACGTTTAGCACTCTCTCCTGCCTTCCGGGAAGGTATTGGGGAGGCTTCTTGATAACGAACAGCACGAACGCCACCGAGAACATCACGATAAACGTTGACATCCAGATACCGATAAGCGCCAATAATTTCAACGGTCTCGCTCAAACGGGAATGGCGAACATGACCGCCTCGATGCCCGGCAACGCGAGCGCATTCCACAGGTATTATTTCAACACGTCCGAGGTGAACCGCTCAACCTCGGTCACGATAAACTTCACCGCTGCTCAGGACATGGACATCTTCCTTTTTGACAATTCCACGGCCGCAAAGCTCCTCGCGAAATCAATAAACAAGAGCAATTCGAGCGAATGGCTGACTTATAGCTATCTTGTTCCGAACTCGATATACGAGATAAGGATATTCGGCAACATCACGAACGCCTCGTCAACGCCCTACAACTTTTATATAATGTTCTCGACGCTCAACGCCACGAACACGACAGGCACGGGGCAATTATCAAGCATTGATTTCGGGAACATAAGTGTTTCAGGCAGAAACTTTACAAACATCACCCTGCGCAATGAAGGAAACTTCACATTGAACAGCGTTGCCGAAAGCAAGGAAATTTATTATGTGAAAAGGTGGGAGACGAACATTTCCTCGGACGGGCTCTTCCTCGTCCCGCCGTTCGCCACAAGGATAAGGGTTGCGGTAAACTGGACGAACGTGTCGCAAAATTATACAATCCATCTCACTGCCCCGAACAGGACTTTGATTAGTTCTTCAAACGGAAAATTCACAATCGCAAACTTCACTAACGCAAGCATGGAGGAATATGTAGAGATAGCGGAAAACACGAAGGGATATTGGAATGCTTCCGTTCGCAACAATACTCGCGAATCGCAGAGCAATTATACCATTACCGCTTATGTATGGTATCCCGTTTCCGATTGGATTTCCACAAACTACACCACGATGACGTTCAACAGCACGGGCAACAACAACTTCACATCCTTCGTAAATGTCTCTTTCATAGTTCCGAACAACTCGATTGACGGGAAATACGAGGGGTTCCTGCAATACACTTCGGCGGCGGGTGCTGCGCTGCGCATGCCTTTCAACGCTTCGGTTAACGCATCGTCGCTGATAGTGAACGAGACGCTGAACTCGGCGACCGTGGAGTTGAGAGAGAATATCGGCGCGAACATGACAAAAGTCCTGAACATAACAATGAACAATTCCGGAAGCTATAACCTTTCCTATGTTGCGACGAATTCGACAAGCGCGCTCTGGTCTGGGACAAGATACATAAATTTCACATATCAAATCCCGGCAACACCGATCTCCTCGGGGACAAACCATATGGTGAATATAACGCTTTACGTTGACCCGAACACTACCGCGAACGCGTCGGGCGTTTACGAGGGCTACATCTACTTTAACGCCACGGAGGCGCGGCCTTACCAGGGATTCACGCTTACATTGCGCGTCAACTTGTCGAACGACCTGAACCTCAGCATTGTAAAGATCATCTCGCAGGACAACAACAAGGACACGACTTTCAACTGGATAAACTTCACAAACGCGGCAAAGCAGGTGATGGCAAAGCTTAATGCCTATTACATCAACGGCACGGGAGAGATAACGTCGTTGAACACGAGCAACTTCACGACAGCGTGGCTGACAAACGCGAACATCAGCTACAGGATTCCCACTACGGGAAACTTGACAATTGCTAATTATTCTGCCACCGCGGCAGACCCGATATACTGCACAAATCTGCCATGTCCAGACGGCAATGCTGCGGGCTTTTATTATATCAACGTTACGCTTCCCGCGAGCCAGCCCGGCGGCATTTACCAGCTGCACATCGGCGCGAACTACTCGCGCGGCGACGGCTATGCTTTCAAGGGCGAGGGAATTTACAATTATCTTTACATAAACCAGACGGGACTGTACATGGCAATCGAAACATCACCGTCCTCAATGTCAAATGCGACAACGGCTCTTGTCAATGTTTCGGTGAAAAACTACGGGCCGCTTGCCGCATCAGCCGCAAAGATAACGCTGACAAAAGGCTCGGGAATGACCATTAATTCCATTACCAAAAGAGGCGACGGCTGCACGGACACAAGCAGCGATACTGCAACAGGGGATTTCACGTTTACCATGGGTGCGCATAACGGCACGGGTTGCGTAGTGACTTGGAACGTAACGTCCGGCACAACAGCAGTTACGGCAGTCTCGACGATAAACGGAACCGCAAAAGTTTGGTTCAACAGCCTGCAATTCTCCACATCGGTTACAGTGCCAAGTTCTTCCACAACAACCAGCACGACATCATCTTCATCCACGACAGCCGCAGCGGCAAACACCACGGCCACGGCAACAGCAAACGCATCCGCGAACCTTACAATCACCAGCTTCCCAACCGAGACGAGGATAACGCAGAACGCGAGCGGGAACGCAACCGTATCCGTGAAAAACATCGGGCTCACGAACTTCACGGGAATAAAAATTTATGTTGACGGAATCAGCCAGTCCTGGTATGTTCAGCCGGCGGCGCAGGACATCGGGGCGGGCGTCGAAAAGTCATATTTCATAACCTTCAACATTCCCGCTTCCGCGCAGCCGGTTTCATATCCGATAAATTATGTGGCGAACAACACAGCCGCAACCAAGAGCGCTTCCGCCACGCTTCTTGTTATTCCAAGCAACCAGACCGCGGCGCAGATTGTCTCAAACATATCGGAATATGTTCTGAAATTCAACCAGCTGTCGCTCCTGATAAACCAGACCAGGGTTTCAGGCGCAAACCTTACGGAAGCCGATGCGCTGATGAACCAGACAAGAGCTCTGCTTGAAAAGGCGAACGCCTACATCAAGGCGGGCGATTATTTCAACGCATACCAGCAGATAAGCCAGATAGACAGCCTGCTGAAAAGCGCGGAAGCGAAGATAACCGAGGCGAAGCAGGCTATGGGCAATCAGTCGGGAGGCTGGCTGTGGATTGTTGTGATTGTGCTTGTCATAGGCGTTGCAGGTTTTATTGCATATCTTGCGATGCCTCCAAAGCACGGTTTCGCGCCGGATGCCGGATACCAATACGCACATCCTGGAATAATGGGAAAAACAAAGCTCGATATTGTAAAGAAAAAGGCAAGGGACATATTTGAAAAGATAAAAGACAAGCTGAAGAGAAAACGGCAGCCCAAGCCTTACGCTTACAGCGGGCCGAAATCCCCGCCGCCGTTTGTCTACAAAGGGCCTTCGCTGGAGTAGCTGAAGAATATTTTCATAGTCGACGGCGAAAATAAACGCAAGCCGCGAATAGGATAAGTTCGTTGAAAGAAACGGCAATATCGAATTGATTTGCCATATTAATCCATATTGCAATGCCGGTGAATTCTCATGAAAATCGACAAAAAAACATTTCTTCCGCCAGCCCTGATTTTCGGGGTGTTTACGCTTGCCGTGGCAAGCCTCGCCTTTTCCGGTTTGTCCGCGGGAAATGCGGTCTCAATGCAGAACGAACTCATGGCGATTTTCCTTAAGTCCGTGCAGTCTTCCATTGTCGCGGCGATGGCGGATTCCGCGTTTTTTATTTTGCAGAAAATAATCCTCCCGCTTTTGCCTTTCCTGCTGCTTTCCGCGCTCGGGTTTTCAGCGGTGCTGTGGTTCAAGCCCGACACGAAAAAGCTGGCTGCGGCGCTTGCCGCATCGGCCGCGTGCGTGCTGGCTTTGTCCCTTGTGATGAACATCACTCCAGCAATCCTGATAATTTCGCTGGGATATTTCGCTCTCCTGTTGCCGATAGAATTTGAGGAAAGAAAGACAATCTTCAAGACCGGATACGCATTCTCCTCCTACATGTTACGCTACCTGAACATTGCCGTTGTCGTCGCGGTCTTTGCCGCAATACTGACGATGCCGGATTTTGACAAGAGCGCGGAGCAGCAGATGATTTCCGGCGTAAGCATACTGCTCCCCGACATCGGGCAGCTGCAGCAGGCGCAGAACGACGCCGCCTCGTCTTTCGTCACGCAGGCGTCCGCGAGCGTGAACAATATTATTGACAGCGAATACTCGCTGCTTGCGACGGGCAAGCGGATGGAATGTTCCCAGTTCAAAGACAACGTGAAAACGAAGGTGGATTCCTACAAGTCGCAGCTTCTTTCGCAGTTCCAGTCCGGAAACGCAAGCATAGGCACGGAGCAGCTTGCAAAGGACGTTTTCTCGAAAGTCGGCGTGTTCTCCGCGATGGCCAAGGCAACCCCGCTCATTGCCGCGCTTTCGCTTCTTGCGCTACTGGAGCTGATAAAGCCGCTTCTTGCGCTGGCGGGCGGCGCGGTCTATTCGCTGCTGAACAAGAGATTCGGAAAATGAATTTGCAACAGATGCCCCCGCAAAATGCACGGAAAGCTCCGCTTTCCGGCATGCCGAAAATCCAAAAGGATTTTCGTGCACTTATAAACCAGCCCGCGCAAATAAAAGCAGGTGCAAACCATGTATTATATTACACACACACACACACACACACACACACACACACACCACGCCCATACTGTTGAAATTATAGCCGCAGCCGCGGTTTTCCTTTTTCTCATTCCCACATTTGCCTCGGCCACGACCATTCTCATTTCATTACAGGGAAAGGTAAACTACAACGGAGTGGCGGTGAACAGCGGAAACCTTTCCGTGACAATATACAGCGCGTCTTCCGGCGGCACACTGCTTTATTCCGACAGTTTCCCTTACGCGATAAACAACTCGTTCTTTGATGTCATGCTCGGAGCGCAAGCGCCGCTTAATCTTAGCTACGGCAACAACTATTGGCTGGGCGTCTCAATAAACGGGCAGAACATAAGCTGGGGCGGAAACAACCTCCTGCAATTCTATTCCTCCGTGGGGAACGCTACAACCGCGGGAGCTGCAACAACACAATTGGCATGCTCTCCGGGGTGGATACAAGTGCCTGGTCCTGACAATGCCACCGGTTTTTGCGTGATGAAGTATGAGGCAAAAAATTTGGACGGCGTTGTGCAAAGCGTTGCAATTGGAACTCCTTATGTCAGCATAACCCAGACCGCCGCGATAACAGCCTGCTCAAACATAGGAGCGCACCTGTGCCGTGCACAGGAGGCGAAAACAATTTCAGATAATATTGCATCCGTAGGTTCCAACTGGCAGAACAATGTCGTCGGAAGCGGCTGCATGTACGGCGGACATATGAACAACAATCCGGCAAGCGCTTTGGCGGCAAATGAAAGCGACAATTATCCGTATACGGGCACAAGCGGTTCCGCTACCGATACTTTTACGTGTCTTTTTACCGCGAGCAGCACGGCGGGCAACAGCAAGGAGCAAAGAAGAACCTTTACCCTGTCGAACGGGAACGTCATCTGGGACTGGTCTGGAAACGTATGGGAATGGCTGGCTAATACTTGCACGGCAGGCACGGGAACGGGCAATTGGGACGGAACGGCATGGCAGGAGTGGAGCGCGGCAGCTTTAACTGATTATGAAAGAACAACCATGGGACCTTCAAACAGTTCGTATACTTCGGCTTATGGCGCCGGCCAATATTATGGGTGCACGGTAGGAGGTAACGGGTTCCTCCGCGGTGGCGACTGGAACACTGGTGCGAATGCGGGCTCGTTCGCTTTGATCCTGAACCACGCGCCTTCGAGCTCGACCACGTACATCGGGTTTCGCTGCTGCAGTAGCCTCTGAAGTCTGGCGTCGGGAAAAAATCTGGTGAAAACGGGGGGCTTCGCCCCCAACGTGCACGGAAACTTCGTTTCCGGCTATCCTCGAAATCTCTGATTTCGGGATGCCAAAATCTTCGATTTTGTGCACGCCGAAAACCTCCGGTTTTCGTGCGGTTCCCCCCTAAAATTGTTAGGTGAAAAAGATGTTGCAAAACCTGAAAATCTTTCAGAAGCACTATGATTTTTTGCTCTGGCTCCAGACCGTTGCCGCGAACATTCCGATTTCGGCGAGGTTCACGCTCGCGCAGAGGCTCGAAAACTCCGCGCTCGCGGTCATGGAGGGAATAATAGAAGCGAACGGCGGGGAGAAAAGCGCCCTGAAAAAGGCGAGCATTGAGCTTGAGAAAGTGAGGATTTTCATAAGGCTTGCGAAGGACTTGCGGTTCATTGATATGAAAAAATACGAAAACGCGGCTTTGCAGATGGACGAGATAGGAAAAATGCTCGGCGGCTGGATGCGCACGGAAACGGAGTTTCCGGCGTGCACAAAAAATCCAAAAGATTTTTTGGCATCCCGAAAAGCGGAAGAGAATCAGGCTTTTCGTGGAGAGCCGAAAACCGAAGGTTTTCGTGCAAAGTCGGGCGATGAAATCAACATTCACGGTTTCGGCGGGGCATTTGAGGGCGAAGGCAAATTCGCATAGTTCGCCCTCCATTTGTTTTGCCGGAGCAGGGGCGGATTTGAACAGCGTTCATCCGCGGTGGCAACTGGAACAATGGTGCGAAAAGCCCTTTTGCCGGCGCAGGAAGCGCGCACGAAAAAATTTGCAAAAGGGCTTGCACATATGCGGGCTCGTTCGCTTTGAATGCGTTGCGGTTTCGCAAAACCGCGCGCAGAAGAAACCTGAACAACGCGCCTTCGAACTCGAATGAGCTTTTCTTTCTTGGAAGAAAGAAAACCTCAAGGAAAAGAAAGAACCCAAAGAAAAGCTTCGGGAACACGAACATCGGGTTTCGCTGCTGCAGTATCCTCGGTTTCGAAAAAGGGTTGATAAGGGCAGGAATGCTCAACTCCGCCCTTATTCCGGGACAGCCTGAGCCTGCCGGCTACGGCTTGCGGGCGAGCGCGATGCGAGGCTACAGAATCCGCCCCTGAAACCGCTTTGGGAATTTCCTGCGGTTTCGCCATCAACAATTCGGGCGCGGCGAAAAGCCGTTCCCGAAAAAAATCATTATGGGTTGAATTCAGAAAATCAAAATCGCGCAAAAGGCGCCAAACTTTCATTTCTGATAAACGGGCAGGCGTTCCTGCAAATCAAGCCATACCGCAAAGTGGTGTTATGAAAACTTATGACAATCTTTTTCCGGACATGTGCAGTTTTGGAAATCTTCATTCCGCCTATCTGAAGGCGAGAAAAGGCAAGCGGTTCAAGGAGGACGTTCTCGATTTTTCCTACAATCTTGAGCCTAACCTTCTGCAGCTGAAGCGCGAGCTTGAGTCGCAGGAATACAGGCACGGCGGATATAAAATATTCTTCGTGGAGGACTCGAAGAAAAGGACAATTAAAGCCGCGCCGTTCCGCGACAGGGTCGTGCATCACGCGCTCTGCAATGTGATAGAACCGATTTTTGAAAAAACATTTATCCACGACTCATATGCCTGCAGGAAGGGGAAGGGCACGCACGCGGGCGTGCGAAGGCTCGCAAAATTCGTCAGGTCGCGCAGGTTCGGCTATTACATGAAATGCGACATAAGGAAATATTTTCCCTCCATAAACCATAAAATCCTTTTCAGCGTCATCTCAAAAAGGATAAAAGACGAAAAAGTGCTGCGGGTTGTCAGGGAAATAATAGACAGCGCATACGACGGCGAGGACAGGGGAATACCTATCGGAAACCTCACAAGCCAGCTGTTTGCGAACATTTACCTGAACGAGTTTGACTGTTTTGCCAAGCACACGCTCGGGATAAGATTCTACGCGAGGTATGTCGACGACTTCATATTTCTTGAGCAAAAAAGCAGGCTTCTCGAAATAAAAAAGGGCGTAATCGTCTTTCTTGAAACGATAAGGCTGGAAATCCATGAGGAGAGCGCGCTTCCCTACCCCGTAGCGCAGGGAATCGATTTCACGGGCTACAGGATTTTCGCGACGCATATTGCGCTGCGGAAGAGCTTTATCAAAAAAGTAAAAAGGAAAATCGAAAGCGCAAGCGCGCCAACCATTCAGAGCTGGAACGCGCACGCGGAGCATGCGGACAGCTACTGCGCGAGGAGAAACCTGTTTTCTTCCATTAAGGGATTGTTATGAAAAAAAGTGCGAAAAAGCGGGGCGAAAGAAGGCGCAGGCTTTATTTGGTTTTGATTTTTCTTATTGCAATAGCCGCGGCGCTAACGGCTGCCGCGTTCGCCTATCAGAAAATGTCGGAGCCTTCCGACGAGCAAATAATAGCAAGGATTTCAAAGTTCGATTTGCCCGAGGGGGCACCGTGGATAACGAAAATAGAAAACGTTGAACAGCAGACAAAACTTTACCCAGCGCTTTTCAGCGGCACGAAAGACGGGGAGTATGCGTTAAGGTATGAGACGCTTTTCGCGGTCTACGATTATCAGGAGGACAAAATCATCAAATGGATTCCTATAATGAGCATAAATATTTCCCAATAGGTTGATAATGTGAAACGGCTTTTCTTTTCGTGCGTTCTTGCTCTGCTCTTTTTCACCGGTCTTTCTTATGGATACACAGAAGGCTCCGGCGGCAGCTATTCCGTGAACATAACAAGGATAGGAGATCTTGCAGTTTCAGGCTCGACGGGCTCCGGCGGAGGTTATTCCGTGAACATAAGCGCAATCGGCGAAATCGGCGGTCTCGGGTCAGGAGGCGGATACTCCGTCAGGATATCTCAGCAGCAGGCTCCTCTAAGCGCAAGCGCCGGCTCCGGCGGCGGCTATTCCGTAATAATGGGCTATGTGCGCGTCGCGTATATTGACAATGTCCAGCCGCTCATAACAATACAGCTGCCGCAAAACGCGACCTACAAAAGCACCTATGTGAACCTGAACTACACCGTAGCGGACGAGAACCTTGCCGCCTGCTGGTATAGCCTTGACTTTGGCGCGAACGCGAGTTTGGACAACTGCCAGAACTCCACGCTGCTCTCGCTTTCCGCTGGCTCGCACCTGATAAGGGTTTATGCGAACGACACGGACGGCAACCAGAATGTCTCGCTGGCATGGTTTTTGATGAACACCACCGCGGGAAATGTCACGGTCCGTTTTGCCGTGCATCTCGGCACCGCATTCGCGGACGATTCCATACAGGGCGATAATAATTATGCATGCGTCTCCGACTCGGGCGGCTGGTTCGGGCTTGCGGGCGAGGCGCCAACGCAGACGCTTTATTCAAACCTTACAAACGACTACAACATAACCGTTGTCCAGGGCGCGGGAAACAAATTATACATCGGAGCCTCAAGGGGAAACTGCAACAAGTTCAGGGACAGCATAGGGAGCATCATGGCAAGGACATTTCTCGCGCCGCTGAAAGCCTTTGCCTATCCCGCCACAAACCTTATTCAGCTGATTTTGCCATTTAACACAACCGATATAACGAACGACGCGCACTGGGGAAAGGGGACATACCTGCTTTCGATAGCGAACCGGGGATACAACGCTTCAAGCGGAAACCAAATGCTTGCGGTAAATGTCGTGAAATAAAAATTCCGGCTGCCGCGAAATGAAACTTTTACAAAATTTGTAAATGTAAGTATATAAGCCGGAAATTGGAAAAAAGTTTTATGAAGCAGCACGAAAAACACGGAAAAAGCGAAAGCCATAATGAGAGCGGAACGGAAAGCCATAATGAAGGCGGGAAGCACCATCACAAGCGGTTGCATAATAATATTTTTGTCCTTCCGGCTGTCATGCTCGTTGTAGGCATCCTGGCGGGATATCTTTTGTCCGCGAGCGGCAGTTCTTCAGCGGCAATATCGCAGGAGCAGGCTTCCGAGAAAACTTTGACATACATAAATTCGGTTTTGCAGGGACAGGCTTCCGCAAAATTGGTTTCGATGAATGAGAGCAACGGACTGTACAGCATGAACATCGACGTAGGCGGAACGAAATACAATTCTTTCATGACAAAGGACGGCAAACTGCTTTTCCCGTCCGGCATCAGTCTTGACGGGCAGCAAAATGCGGCTCCCGCGGGAAATAATAACGCGGCAGCAATTCCGAAATCGGACAAGCCGAAAGTCGAGCTTTTTGTTATGAGTTTCTGCCCTTACGGTGTCCAAGCGGAAGGCTATATGAAACCCGTTGCCGATTTGCTCGGAAGCAAGATTGACTTGAAAGTCAGGTTCATTGCGCAGGCTGGAAGCGACATCAATTCGGTGCAATCTCTGCACGGCGCAGCCGAAGCGGGAGAGGACTTGAGGCAGATATGCATTATGAAGAATTATCCGGACAAATACTGGAATTATCTTTCCTCTTTCAACGGCAACTGCTATCCGATTTATAAGAATGCAACTGCCCTTGAATCCTGCTGGAAAAGTTCCGAAGCCGGCACGGGAATTGATTCCGCAAAAATAGATTCCTGCGTGAGCGCCGACTCGCTTGCGCTTCTGAAGCTTGACGAGCAGGCTGCCGGAGCTTACGGCGTGAGCGGCTCGCCGACTCTGGTGATAAACGGAGCAACTTACAACGGAGCACGCACTTCCGAGGATTTCAAGAGCGCGATTTGCTCCGCTTTCAACAATCCGCCGGCGGAATGCGGCCAGAATGTCGGGGCCGCTTCGCAGGCTGCGATCGCGGCGCCAACAGGCGGATGCGGATAAGGTTTTTTCTCGCGGGAATATAGAAAAATATCAAATCTATCTTGGCAGTGTAAGATAAAGGTTTGCAGAACCAATTGCTGCAGCTGTGCATAATACAATTATGGTTTTCGTCCTGCCGTCCATGTTTCTGTAAGCTTCAACTGCGTTATTGTAGAAATCTGATAATTTTGATGTGTAGGTTTTTATAGAAATATGTTGGAAGAAGATAGATTTATTCTTTCAGCAGACCGCCTTCTTCTCGCAAATCCTGCAGTTCTCCAGTCCGGACATGTATTTCCTGTGGGTCTCGCAGAGAAGCAGGCGCTGCCGCATCATCCTGCAGATTTCGCAGAACTCGGTTGTGGCGTCCACGTGCGAGAGCTCGCCCTTCGCAATGCGCTCCGCGATTGAGTTTATCTTTCCCATTACTTCACTGTCCTTTTCCATGATTTCAACTTTCCCGCCGCGAAGGTTTCTGCGGTACTGCGAAATCGCGGGCTGGGTCATCCCGAGCTTTTTTGCCGCGGCCGCCTGCGTGAGCCCGTGCTTTTCCACAAGCTCTTTCGCTATGAGCGCGCGCACGGTAGGCATCACGTCAAGTACTATTATTTCGCACAGCGGTTTCACAAATATCACACTCTTAATAACACCGTTATTCGCGGAAGTTTATAAAAGCATCTGAAAAAAGACTTGCTTGACCAAAATCGGAATGTGAGAAGCTTTATTCTTTATGAATGCTACTTAGGCACGCTATGTCGTAAGCGTCTTTCTTGACTTTTAATTCCTTCAGCAATTCTTTGGTTCTTTTAGAATAAAATCCACTATTCTCTATCGACATACCAATACCATACCTGACTTCATCTATCATATGTTTGCCAATGTCAGGATTTTCTTCAATAATCTTATCCATTTTTGAAATCCATTGATTTACAATTTCTTCATTTCCTGAAACATTTTTTGATCTTCCCATCTTTTCTCTTATAATATCTTCCGGACTCTCAACCCTTACTTCTGCGTCATCCGTCCTGATTTCGATGGAAGATGTTATGTTTTTTATTTCTTTTTCTTTCACTTTGTCAAAACGTCCGACAGTGTAACGCGGAATATGAATAGAAAAAGCCTCATAATGCGGCAAATCGGTTTCCAATATCATTTCATAACATGTTCTTGATATATCAGACTTGATTTTATAAGGGTGCGACGGTTCAATGCCGTTAACCAACCTGTGAAATTTATCTTTAGATATTCTTTCGGTTACAAAAACATCAACATCCCCAGTTCGCCTGATAAATCTCTCGTAGTCTTTTCTTTTTTCCTTTAAATGCAGTTGGGTTGCAACTCCGCCGCCTATGGCATAATCTCCTATTATATCTAAGAAAATCTCAAATCCTTCTATAACATGAAAGCTTTCTTGCACTATCTTATCGTCAATGTTATGTCCACGATTTGTTGAAGTCATATAATCACCTAAAAGTAGCTATTAATATATATGGCATTACTTGTTTAAATAACTGTCGATATTGCATTATAACACCTTCCAAACCTTTAAAAGAAACGGCGTTATAATAAGTTGTATGGCTACAAAAAAGATTTATTTTGACTATGCCGCGTCGCGCCCGGTGCGCGAGGAAGCGCTGAAAGCGATGGAGCCGTTCTTTGCGAAAAAGCACGGCAACGCCTCCTCGCTGCACAGTTTCGGGCAGCAGGCGAAGAAGGCGCTTGAAGAGTCGCGTGCAACGGTTGCGAAGCAAATCGGGGCGGAGCCCGATGAAATTTATTTCACGTCCGGTGGCACTGAGGCGAACAATTGGGCGCTCAAAGGATTATTCTTTGCAAACCAAAATAAGGGGCACATCATAACATCAAATATAGAGCACGAATGTATTCTTAATGCAAGCGGATGGCTGGAAAGCCGCGGCGCGTCCGTAACATACCTTCCCGTTGGAAAGGACGGGCTTGTAAAACTGGATGACGTGAGAAGTGCAATAAGAAAGGACACGCTTGTGGTTTCGATAATGCACGTGAATAACGAGATCGGCACGATAAACGACATCGGCGCGATTGCAAAAGTTTGCAGGGAAAAAGGCGCGCTTTTCCATACGGACGCGTGCCAGAGCTTCACGAAAGTCCCGATTGACGTAAAGAAGATGGGCATAGACATGCTGACAATAGACGCGCATAAAAATTACGGGCCGCAGGGAGTCGGCGCGCTTTACATAAGAAAGGGAATAAAAATCGAGCCGCTGCTGCACGGCGGCGGGCACGAGCGCGGAATGCGCTCCACAACGGAAAACATTCCCGGAGTCGTCGGCTTCGCGAAAGCCGCGGAGCTCGGGTGCGCTGAAATGAAAACGGAAATGGAAAGGCAGAGAAAGCTTCGCGATTACCTTGTCAAGGAAGTTTTGAAGATAAAGGATTCGTGGGTTAACGGCTCTTTGCAGCACAGGCTTGCCGACAACGCGAACTTCGGGTTCCTTGGCGTGGAAGGCGAGTCGATAGTTCTGCATCTTGACGCGAAAGGCGTTGCAGCTTCGACGGGAAGCGCCTGTTCCTCGACAAAATTGGAGCCGAGCCACGTCCTTCTCGCGCTGGGATTGAAGCCGGAAGAGGCGCACGGGAGCCTGCGGCTGACAATGGGGCTGTACACAACAAAAGCGGACGTTGATTATGTTGTCAAAGTCCTGCCGTCAATCATAGAAAACTTGAGGAAGATTTCGCCGTTTTGAGAAATGAGGTTTCAGCAAAAGGCTTTTAAGGAAGCGTTCTGAAAGTTTATTAAAAACGGTTGAATTATTTTTCGGAAACAGCAATCCGTCGCTTAATTCAAGTCGTAATGAAGGTGATTTGATGGTTGTAAAAGTTGACAAGGAAACCTGCATAGGATGCGGAGCCTGCACCGCGGTCTGCTCGGACATGTTCGAGCTCGGGAGCGACGGCAAGGCGGAAGTGAAGAGCCAGAAAGGCGGCTGCGCAAAGGAGGCTGCGGACGGCTGTCCCGTGAACGCGATAAAAATAAGCTGATTGAATGACGGGGAAAGACTCTGAATACTGGGACGAGGCATACAAAAAAGGCGTTCATTGGGAAGAGGGGCACTCAAAAGGCGCGGAAGAATTTTCAGAAATGTTGAAACCAAAAAGCTCGGTATTGGATATCGGCTGCGGAAGTGGAAGGGACTGCATATTTTTCGCAAAGAAAGGTTTCGATGTTGCGGGAGTTGATATTTCAGAAGAAGCGATAAAAAAAGCGAAACAGACTGCAGGAAAAGAAGGCTTGAAAATAAGATTTGAGTTGATGAGCGCCGAGAAGCTTTCATACGGGGATGAGAGTTTTGACGGAGTTTATTCAAACTCCGCACTGCATTTTACGGATTTGAAAAGGTCATCAGAAGAAATCTTTAGAGTATTAAAGAAAAACGGTGTCTGCCTTTTAAGCATTGTCTTAACCACAACATATCCGCATACAAATGAAGTAATAAAGAAATATTCGGCCGAACAGGCGATATTGGCTTTCGGCAAATTCAAGATGCTGAAGCAGAATGAAATCGAAGTAACGGACGAAAAGCCCAGGTTGCACAAACATAAAATACTGGTTTTGGTTTTGAAAAAATAAAAGCGGTGTATCAAAAAATGTCCGTGACATACTCGAAAAAGACGATGGAGCATTTTCTCAACCCGAAGAACATGGGCGAGATAAAGGACGCGGACGGCGTGGGGAAGGTCGGGAACCCGGTTTGCGGGGACGTGATGTGGATTTACATAAAAGTCGGCGAGAAAACCGCAAACGGAAAAAAGGAGGAAGTGATAAAGGACATAAAATTCAGGACGCTGGGCTGCGCCGCCGCTATCGCCACCAGTTCGATGATCACGGAGCTCGCGAAGGGGAAAACATTTTCCGAAGCGATGAAGATAACGAGGGACGACGTGAAGGATGCGCTCGGGGACTTGCCGCCCGTGAAGCTGCACTGCTCGAACCTCGCGGCGGACGGATTATACGAGGCCATTTATGACTATCTCTCAAAGAACGGCAAGCCGATTCCGAAGGCGCTTGAGGAGCATCACGAAAGAACAAAGAGAATGTCCGAGCACGAGCATTAATATGTGCGGGAAAAAGATGTCAGGACAACCCTCAGCAAAAGGTAAGATATTGTGGCTACAGCCGTGAAAACCGCGCTAAACGCGCCAAAAAATATCATGCCCCCGAACGGCTTGCCGACCGTCTGCGGATAGACATAATTCTGGAGATACATATACGCGGACAGCATCAGGATGACGAGCAGTGCGGAGCATGAAACGGTTTTTGCGTTTGGCATAGCAGAAATTAATCTGCAAACTTATAAACATGCTTACGGCGCGAATTTTATAACTGCTCCAAAAGGCTTAAATACTTTCCGAACCAACGAATACTGCTAACAATGGTGAGTCAGATGGCTGGTGAATTACTTTGCTCAGGAAAAGGGTTTGAGAACTGATTCTGGCAGCCGGCAATATAGCAATAATCCGCTTCTAATACGTTTGTTTTACAACATCAAGGATGGTTTTCTTCCGGAAAAAGAGAAGAAGCCTCTTATAGACAGACTAAATTCTTTTGATTATACAGGTTTCTCCAATGTCTTGGCAACGCATAGCGGCATAAATGAAGAATATAAAACTTCCTCAAAGATTGTCGGCACAATCACAGACAAAAGATTTAGAATGGGTTCTGAGAATCCGGAGCAGAAGTTTGCGCTTTTTTCAAAAGTGCTTGATTCCATATCCACCGACAAGCCGATGCGCGCTGTTGCTTACGGCGGTGCCGTAAAAAATCCTTACGTGACGGGGTTTGAAGTCAAAATTGTCAATAACGGCAACACAGTCTTGAAAAGGGGAAAACGGCGCGAACCAACATTTGAACCGGATATTGCCGAAAAAGGTATGTTAAAACAACTTAATTCGCTAAAAAAAGAAATAGAAAGCAACTACAAGCAGAATTCTATGGAAATAATATTGGTGACTGCGGGAGAGCTTGCTGCCCAAGCTAACGGAACCAGCCGGAAGCTTTCTCTAAACTATGAAGATAAGCTTAGCGCGATGGCAAGGGATTATGACATTGAAGTAAGGGATATCGGATGCTTCTATAAAAAGAAAAGGAAGAATATAGAAAAAATAGAGCAAGAAGCCAAAGAAGAAACGGAAAGATGGTTTTCCGGTCTGGGTATGGACGTGGTTCAGGAAAGAAAGCATGCCATAAAAAATATCTATCCGAAAGAATTCAGGGAAAACGGGGAGGAAGTAGATGTTGATGATGCCATAAAAAAATACAAATTGCTCCACATAATTGACGAGAAGATAGATGTTTTTGATGAATGGAACAATACGATAAGGCTTGGTCTTGTCAAAGGCAACGGAAATAAAAGCGGAAGGGTTGACATATGGCCGATTAGAAAAGACAGTATTACAAGCCCTTGGCAGGGGACTGGAATTGAGTATCGGGATAAAAAAGGAAGTAATGTTATCGATGTGCTTACGCCTGAAAGATTGCAAAGCGGCTATGCGATAGACGGAAAGATATTAAGAATAGGAAATGAATTGGTGATTTGATGGAAGAAAAATCAGACTTCGATGAAAAAACAGTAACGCTTGTGAGGTCGGTGATAGAAGACAGGGCACTTTGGCTGTATGTCTTGTTCAAGCAGATGAAAGCGGATTTCTGTTCTGAAAAAGCGGAATCAATTGCAAGAAAGGCGATTTACGAGTATGGAAAAATAAAATCAGCCCAGAACCCGAACGTGAAAAGCCCGCATGATTGGATAGACATGCATAACAAGGGAATAAATCATCTTGTATTTTCATCCACAACAGAAAAAACAGAACGGCAGGACGAACAGAAATTTACATACTGCCCTCTCGTGGAAGCATGGAAGAAAGTCGGCTGCACAAAAGACGAGATAGACTTGCTTTGCAGCATGGCAATGGAAGGTGATAACGGAATGGCGGCCGGAGCAGGCATTGATTTGGAATTGCCGAAAAGGCTTGCGGCCGGCGACGATTGCTGCCATTTTATATTGAAGAAAAAGAAATAACATTCATTATGCCGGGGTGGCAGAACGGTCATGCACTCGCCTGCAGATGAGCCTTTTCTTCAAAGAAAAGGCTCAATCGAAAAGAACGATATTGAAAAATATCAGAAAGCAGCAAGCGGGATAACCGAGTTCAACTGACCTTTTTTCTTTTCAAAGAAAAAAGCTCAACCAAAAAAGAAAGACTAAAAAGAAAAGAAGGTTCAGAAAGTCTCGGCCCTGGCTCCATAATTATAAGGTGATAAAATATGAGCGATGAAAAAATGCAAACTAGCGCAGAATACAAAATAAGAGCATACATGCCAAGATATTATTATAATGTTTTCAAAGGAACTGAATATGACGGCAATATTGTTTTCGCGCCGCCGTCGTGGCGGCTTGAGATGAATGGCGGCGGCAAGAAAATTATTAATGATGTGCGGGAATTACTAGAACTACTTCCTAAGAAAGAAGGAGAGGAAATTGCAGTTTCCGAAGAGCAGATGAAAAAATACACACAAGTAAAAATAACGCCCGACGGAGGAAAAGAATTAACTTTTGTTGCCGAATTGGGCTGCAACTGTGGTTCTTGCGACAGAAGATGCCATTTAAAATACGACGGAGAAATTGTTGCTTTGGAAGTTGGCGGCGAGGAAAGATATTTCGCGAAGTGATGAGCACTATGTATGAAATAATAGACAAAATCGGCGGCGAGGAACCCCCGCAGTTGGTAATAGTCGATGAATGCGTAAGAGATAAAAGATTCGTAAATGAAATGGTAAAGAGGGGAAAGAGAAACGGCAATTCAGATATAGCGGAGGGAATAATCACGATTCATATCGGGTATGACGGCTTCGAGCCGGGGATGTCTGATTCCGAGATAGTTGAGCTTGGAAGAACCCTCGGATATCCGTATATCTTGACGCATGACAGGCATTTTCGCAGGTTCAAAGAAAGCTATGATAAAACCGCAGGAGGATACGGCAGAATTATCAAGCTAAGGCAGATGGATTCAATACAAAATTATTTGAAGGCTGTTAAAAGGGCAGGCATTAAGATAAGTGGAGACGGCATAAGAAAAGTAAGGTCGTTTGGCTAAGAGTGGCGGCTATGAAAAACAAAAAAGCAAAGAAATCAGAAAAATCAAGGAAGGAAAAAGTTGTCTGCCTGATAAGCGGCGGGATAGACTCGCCTGTCGCGACAGCGCTCGCCGCGAAGCACTACGAAATCGTGCCCGTGCATTTTTCGCTTTACCCGTTTTACTGCAAGGGCTCGTTCGAGACTATGATAGCGGTGCTGAAGTACCTGAAGAAGAAAACCAAGTTCAGGGAATTCATAATCTTTCCGCACGCGGAAATTTTGTCGGCGGTATTGAAGAGCGAGAACAGGCTCGCGCGCGACTACATGTGCGTGATGTGCAGGAAGGCTATGTTCAAGGCTGCGGAAAAGATTTGCGAATCGGAAGGCGCGGCGGGAATCGTGACCGGCGAATCGCTCGCGCAGAAGGCGTCGCAGACCTTGCAGAACTTGGCCGCAACTTCGTCAGGGATAAAATATCCGATGATAAGGCCGCTGCTCGGAATGGACAAGACGGAAATAATCAAGCTGTCGAAAGGGCTGGAGATGCCGGAAAAGCACGTGGGCTGCTGCACAGCGACGCCGGAATGGCCCGTGACGAAAGCCGACGCAATAACAGCTGAGAATCTCTTCGCCGAGCTCGGCTTGCAGAAAATAATCGACGATAATTTCAGGAAGATTGTGAGGATAAGGAAATTTGAAAAAACCGGTTATGAGATTTTACAAAAAGTATTGGGCGAATGAAAACAATCTTAAAGCGCCAAAACCATCGTATCTGAATTTTAATTTATCTTCAGTAATGTGGTTTTCGTAACAAGGAATAATTCAGAACAAAAATCAGAACACATGAAAACGTAAACAAAATAATCCAAAAAGGCGATTTTATGCCGATAAGATTTTTCAACTCGATGACAAAGCAGAAGGAGGAATTCAAGCCGCTGGAGGCGGGAGTGGTGAAGATGTACAACTGCGGGCTGACCGTTTACGACTATCCGCACGTCGGGAATCTGCGCGCCTACACTTTCGCTGACACGCTCCGCAGGTGGCTGGAATATCGCGGCTTCAAAGTGCGCCAGGTGATGAACTTCACGGACGTGGGGCACATATCCGGCGACGAGCTGGTCGCATCAGCCGGCAGCATCGACAGGATGGAAAAGGCGGCGAAGCGCGAGCACAAGTCAGTGTGGGATATTGCGCAGTTCTACATAAACGTTGCAATGGAAAATTACAGGAAGATGAACTTCCTCGAGCCCGAAGTCAGGCCGCGCGCTACCGATCACATAAAGGAAATGATTGAAATCATAGAGGGCTTGATAAAAAAAGGATATGCTTACGAAGCGAACGGCTCGGTTTATTACGATATTTCAAAATTCAAGGATTACGGGAAGCTTTCCGGAAACACACTTGAACAGTTGAAAGCCGGCGCAGGCGGGCGCGTGGAGGAAAATCCCGACAAGAAAGGTCCTTTCGATTTCGCGCTTTGGATAAACGACCCGCAGCACATAATGAAATGGAAGTCCCCGTGGAGCGATGGCTATCCCGGCTGGCATATCGAGTGCTCGGCAATGTCCAGAAAGTATCTTGGCGACACTCTTGATATTCATACTGGCGCGGTTGACAACAAATTCCCTCATCACGAGTGCGAGATTGCGCAGAGCGAAGCCTTCACGGGAAAAACTTTCAGCATGTATTGGATGCATCTCGAATTCCTGATGGTTAACGGGCAGAAGATGTCAAAATCGCTCGGAAACTTTTACACGCTCGCGGACTTGGAGAAAAAAGGATTCTCCGCGATGGACTTCCGCTATCTTCTGCTTTCGGCGCACTACCGCTCGCAGTTCAACCTTTCCGACGAGAGCCTCGGCGCAGCGAAAAAAACTTTGGAAAGCCTTTACGATTTTGTGCGCAGGCTGAAGGAGATAAAAGGAGGAACATACAACGGGGAGCTTTCCGAAAAGGCGGAGGAGATGAGAAAGAAGTTCGAGGAGGCGATGGACGACGACCTGAACTCGCCGCTCGCGCTTTCCGCGATGTTCGACTTCATTCGCGAGACGAACAAGGCTGTCGACGAAAAAAAAATCGGGGATAAGAACGCAAAGGAGATTTATGACCTGTTCCTGAAGCTTGACACCGCTCTCGGATTGAGAATAAAAGAAAGCACCGAAGCGGAGAAAATTCCTGAAGAAGTAAAATCGCTTGTCGAAAAGCGCGAACAATTGAGGAAGGAGAAGAAATTCAGGGAAGCGGACGCAATAAGGGACGAGCTTTCCGGAAAGGGCTGGACAATCGAGGACAAGGACGGCGGAGTAAGGGTCAGGAGGAAATAATCCGGTGATAAAAATCAAGAAAATAGGCGTTGATGATTTGGAAGCAACAGTTAAAAATATAGTAGACCATGCAAGCGTCCTGAAAAACAAGCACACTAACGAGAAGAGCGCGCCTGTAAATTATGCCTGCATTTTTTCCCAAAATATGGAAGAATACGAAACTCTGCTTGAAGCCGCGCGAAAAATCGGAACTGTAATGAAGGAAACTCCGACAGGTTTGTTATTTCATATTCGTCCGATGAATACTGTTTCTGGAAAACTCAAACTGTTAAAGATTCGCCTTCCTGACAGCACAAGGCCTGAAAGAGGCGACGCGGATTTTACGGTTTCCGATTATTCTGATTTCAAGAAAAAGTATTTGCCTAAAAAAGGATTCAGATTAATAAAACGCGAGGATTTCGAGATGATAGAACTCAAAGATTCCGAGTTTGGTGTGCGCGCATACTTCTCAAATCCTCCTTTGGATGAACAGTTAGGAATTAGATAAATGCTATTTTGTGTTACCCTGCCGCCGCGAGCTCCTGGTCGATCACGGCCTTGAACTCCTCGAACGGCACGCCGCCTTCTATCTTCCTGCCGTTGATGAAAAACGTGGGTGTTGCCCTGACTTTTTCCGCAAGCCCCTCGCTGAAATCCGCTTTCACATTGGCCGCCGCAGCTCCGCCGTCGAGGCAGGAATTGAATTCCGTGGTGTTCAGCCCGATCTGCTGCGCATAGATCTTCAAGTCCGTTATCCGCAGCGCATTCTGGTTCGCAAAGAGCTTGTCGTGCATCTCCCAGAATTTTCCTTGCGCTCCCGCGCATTCGGATGATTCTGCCGCTTTTTGCGAATACTGATGTATGTTCGTCAGTGGAAAGTGCTTATAGACGAATTTTATCCTGTTTCCATAAGACTGTATGACCTGTTCCACGGCCGGCTCCGCCGCGCCGCACGCGGGACACTGGAAGTCGCTGTATTCCACCATCACGACTTTCGCGCCCGCGCTTCCGAGAAAATGCTCCGTTCGCGGGAGCTGCGAAACAGGCTGGCTGAAAAATAAGAAATACGCTCCGGCTGCTGCGATTATCAATAGAACAACAATCCCGTAAACGACTTTTTTCTTTGGCATTGAAACACTTGGCTAAAATTGGTCAGCATAATATAAAAAGGTTGCCTTAAAGCCGGCTTTGCCCGAAAAGTCTGAAATTATAATTTAAATCGAATAATTGTGCCGGTCAAAAAGCTGAGATAATAATGCAATCTATTACTTATCGGGCAAAGCCTGCAGAGCCCTTAAATTTAAATGAACTTCATCAGCCAGTACACCAGAAGCACTACCGCGAAAATCGCAACCACTATCGCCTTTCTCCTGTGCGGAAAGTTCTTTTTGTCCGCGAGCAGGTTTTCGAAAAGGTAGCCGAACGTCACGATCATCATTCCGACAATGGTATAGGATATGGCGTCATGAAGATGCGCAATTTTGGAGGCGGCAAGAGCTGCGATTTCCGCAGCGGCAAGAATGTATAGAGTTTTCATAAATATCACGCAATATGGATTGAGTTGCAGTTACGCCAACCAATAGTTTTGTTTGTTGAACGCATCGGCGTTATCATTTGTATTTCATCCCATAATCCCGTTTCACAGCAGCCCCATCATCCAGTAAGCGAAAAGCGTTATCACAAAGCACAGCCCGACCAAGACAACCTTCTGGTATTTGCTTTCGCGCTTCCCGATTATCTTCCTGCCGAACATGCGGATGCCTTTCGTGCTTAGCATCTTGTCAATCCAGTACGCGAGCGTGATTATTATCATCCCGAAGAGCGTGAACGTTATTACGTCGGGGACCCCGAGCGCGCGCAGCACGACCAGCGCTCCGATTTCCGCTGCAGCAAGATGACACAATGCCATAGAAAACACATTATTATCGTTTGAACCTGAAATATTTCTTTGCTGTCTTATCGATTTTTAGAGCGTTTCAAGCAGGAACGCTTTTTTTTCTGTTGTCGCCCAATCAATCTAATCTTTTAGTATAAATTCCGATTTTCATTGCGCTGTCGCGTTTATTATCTTGTTCAGGCTCAAGTCCTTGTAGACGGCGCCGTTCAGCGCCTGCATGTCCCTGAACACATACCAGCCGTCAGCCTCTATCGTTCCAACCTGCTTCCATATTCCCTGCAGACCCTCGTAATATTTCGCATCGGGCGATATCAGGATTGTGGGAACTTTCGTGATGTTGTATTGCGATACCAGCCTTGTTCCTTCCGTTGAGTTTATGTCGTAGGTCTTTATGCCGCTGAAAACGAAGCCGTAATTGCTCTTCAGTATATTCTCCTGCATCGAAACATTATAGCACGCGCCGCACGACTTGTCCGCTATATTTACGAGTTCCGCCTTTCCGAGTTCCATCCCGCTGGAAGGGTCTACATATGGAGCGCCGAATCTCATCACGAGGGTTCCGTCGCTTTCCGTCGTGCCGACTTGGCTCCAGAAGCTTATTCCCGCTTTTTCAGTCTCGCCGGTTATAATCAATGTCGGTATTTTTTTGATGCCGTATTTTGAAATCAGCTCTTTTGCCTCGGCGCTTGCATAGTCAAGCGTCTTTTCCGAGGTTTTCACATTAAGCTGCCCTACGGCGTTTTCCACCTGCGCAACGTCAAAGCAGTCCGTGCAGCCCTGCGCAAGAATTTTTGTTATTTGCAGGTTCGCAGGCTTTGCAGCCTCGGCTGCAGCCGCAAGCTTTTCGCTGACTATCGCATTCGAGCTGTAAGCAAGATAAGTCCCGTAAGCCGCTATCGCGAGAAAAACCAGAGCAAGCGCGATTATGACTTTCTGCATCGCCGCATCTTTCTTTCGAGTGTGGTGCGCGGCAGGCGCATGATGCGCTTCTCCGGAATGCTTTTCATTTCTTGGATGGTGTTTTTCTTTTGCCATAAATGAAACCTTTTTTCGATGTCTGCCTTTTCAGAAGACAATATTAAAAATAAAAAAATCAAAAACCGGCTTTTAGCAGCCTCCCACCTGCCTTGGCGCAGAGCTTGATGCCGCCGGAGCGGAAGTTCCCGATGACGTCCCGTGCATTCTCTGGTTCATCTGTTCCACTGTTTCGCCAGCCAATAGCGATGAGTCGCCTGTTGTCCCGCCGCCCAAAGCGATTGCGTTGCCCGATATGCTGTTCTTCAATCCGACCAGCTGCACGGTCTGAAGCGCAACCACAGCAATCAGCGCCACAAGCACGGCCGCAAGCACATGTTCATTTTTTATTGCCATAATATCACCTGCATTATTGTTTGAATCTTATACGCGATTTTTATTGATAATATCTTTTCACAATATCGCTTCTTTTGCTTAAGGTTTTCTTCCGGAAGAAAACCTTATCCGTTGCAGCAGCAACAGCTTTCCTCCTTTTTCTCCCCTGTTTTCTTTTTCGCCTTTTTCTTTTGCCCGAACATATTATCACCGTTTTTTGTTGGTTTGTTAATCCGTTAAAAAAAATCAGCAGCCGCCGACCTGCCTCGCGCCGCTCGTCGAGCCTTTCTCAACGTCCTTGTATTTGCTTGAGGCGAGATTTATGTAGCTAAGCTCGATGCCCTGCTGCTTCAGCACAAGCGCCTTCTGCCCGATGTTGTCGGGGAAGAAAAGCGTCTTCCATTTTGCGACTTCCTCGAGTATCTGGTCGTTTGTCATATCAGAATGATTTTTTATCAGGTATTGCGCTATTCCGCGCATCGCCCAAGAGTGCTGGCAGCCGCAAGGCCTGCCGCCGTCCGCGGTTACCATTACACCGAGTCCGCAGCAATATTCGCATCCTATCATATTTCCTATTTCAACAAACCTTTTCAGCTGGTCCGCGGTAAGCGAGTTCTTCGGGTTCGGATCGTCCAGCGCAACAAGCTTCGCTATCAAGGCGTTCGCCTTTTGCGCGTTGTTGATATCCACGTCATCATAGCTTATTCCAAGTTCCGCCCCGTAAACAGTTGGAACGCCTTTCGGGAGGATTTGCGCCTCAATCGCCGCAAGGTCGGAGCTTGCC
>JBAQNA010000045.1:0-8745 GCA_049303335.1 Candidatus Aenigmatarchaeota archaeon | reverse complement strand
ACGACACGAGCGGAAACGGAAACATTGGAACGCTGACTAATATGAACACTACGGGAAACACGACAAGCGGCTGGACATCGGGAAAATTCGGGAAGGGTTTGCAGTTTGACGGCGCGAACGATTATGTTGCGTTGCCTGAAACAATATCTGACTTGACGCTCACAAACAATAAGACAATATCTTTCTGGGCGAAACTCGCGGCAAACGGTGTAGATGTATATAATTCGCAGGCGGTGATAAGGCTGAAAAGCGGAGTATATATTCATTATAGAACAACAACAAATCAAATTAATTTCAGGTTTGATAATGCGGGAGCGAGAATCTCATACTATGTGCTGGGTACAAACGAATTTGGATGGCATTTTATATCTGGGGTTTTCACAAGCGACGGCGCTAATTCAACTCTTGCGCTGTATGTGGACGGATTATTATTAAACACGAACACTTTTGCGGCCGTCCCGACCGCCTACGGGGAAAACAGCATAGGAAAAATCTCAACAACAAGTTTCAACGGCACAATCGACGAGGTCCGCATCTGGAGCAAAGCTTTTTCACCTGACGAAACCGTGAGCATGAAGCGGATAATATGAAAAAAACCTCCGGAAAGAAAGTTAATAATATGGCAAACCCAATATTAAGCCATGAAAGGACAATACATAACCCTTGAAAACATGTTTTTCTTCGCGGTGGGAATCGCCATGGTTATCGCAATATACGCCACGTTTTCCAGCATATCGGACAGCGTGCGCTCCGCTGCGCTGCAGGAGCAGCTTACGAAGGAAGGCGAAAGCGTACGCGCGGGAATAACAAGGGTTTTCATCGCGGGCAATTCCACAAACTCCTCGATAAGCCTTTCTCTTGAGATTCCAAAGGAGCTTTCAGGATGCGGCTACAAGATTACGTCCGTCGGCGGAAACCTTCTTGCAGGCTGCATGGATGCGCAGGCGGAATCGGAAAGCCTAAATTTATATGGAATCGACACAACAGTTAAGAATGGCGCCGCATACAGCAGCTCCGGAAAAGTGATTATATTCTATTCGGGCGGAAAAATTTTGCTAAGCTAAGGTGGGAACTTGAAAAGGTTAAAAATAAAATTCGCAAAAAAAAGGGACGACATAAGCATGCAAAGGGTTTTCAGGAAGGCTGTGGCGGGCTACAAGAGAAATAAGGGCGCAGAAGCGGCAAGAAATCCGGAAATCATATTAATGAACAATCTTGCGAACATGCTTGGAAAAGCGGGACGGGAAAAGAAGGAAGCCGAAGGCGAAAAAAACGTGCAGATGAAAGGAATAGAAATAACAGCCGAGACGGACAAAAAAGTATGGAAAAAAATTGAAGAGGAAAAACGGCTGAGCATGTCGTATCCTCTCATACCAAAACGCCCCGCACCCGACCAGAAAATATACGCGTCCGCGAATATCCTGTGGTCCCAAAAAGAATCATCGCTTGTCTACTTTGTGCTGGAACCCAAGCTGAGCGACGAGGAAAAATCCCTCATGGAGAAAATAAAAAACTCGCTGATAGAAAAATTTGACGTGGATTTCACGAAACTACGAAAAGGCGAAGCCAAAAAATACCTTGCAAAAGGGTTTGAAGAAACCG
This sequence comes from Candidatus Aenigmatarchaeota archaeon, assembly GCA_049303335.1. Classification (GTDB taxonomy): domain Archaea; phylum Aenigmatarchaeota; class Aenigmatarchaeia; order Aenigmatarchaeales; family DAIDAN01; genus DAIDAN01. Next base: position 7,143 of record JBAQNA010000045.1, on the reverse strand, counting down.
TCAGGCTTATGGCGGGCGCGCTTCCGCCGGAAAGCCAGGAAAATATCATGTATTACGTGGAAAGGGATTTCATAGGGCTCGGGAGAATTGAACCGCTCATGCAGGACCCGAACATCGAGGACATAAGCTGCGACGGCGTGGGAATACCGATATTCATTTACCACAGGAACAGCAGCATAGGCACGCTGCGCACGAACATAATGTTCGAGGATTCGGACGAGCTCGACTCGTTCGCAAACAAGCTCGCGCAGCGCAGCGGAAAGACGATTTCCGTGGCGTCTCCGCTGGTGGACGCGTCACTGCCGGACGGCTCGAGAATACAGCTGACGCTCGGCACCGACATAGCAAGGCGCGGAAGCAATTTCACAATCAGAAAATTCACTGAAGAGCCGATGTCGCCCATACACATGCTGAAGTTCGGGACAGTCGACTCGAAAATACTCGCATACCTGTGGATGCTGACGGAATTCGGGAAGTCCACGCTGATAGGCGGAGGCACTGCCACGGGAAAAACCACGCTGCTCAACGCGCTCTCGCTCTTCATCAAGCCCGAGATGAAGATTGTCACGATAGAGGACACCGCGGAACTAAGGCTTCCGCACTCGCACTGGGTGCCGCAGGTCGCGAGGCAGGCCATATCGGAAAGCGGGGGAAAGAAAATGGGGGAGGTTGACATGTTCGACCTGCTGCGCGAATCATTGAGGCAGAGGCCCGATTTCATACTGGTGGGAGAAGTGAGGGGCAAGGAAGCCTACGTGCTCTTCCAGCAGATTGCCACGGGCCACCCCGGCATCGCAACGATTCACGCTGACACGATCGAAAAGCTCGTGGACAGGCTGACCACGCCGCCGATAGAGCTGCCGCCGAGCCTTATAGAAAACCTTGACGCGATAATCTTTATTGAAAGGGTAAAGCGCGGAAACAAATACGTGAGAAGGATATCGTCCATACTCGAGGTCACGGGCTTTGACAGGGAAAAGAACGCGCCGGTGACGAACGAAGTCTTCAGATGGGACCCGGTAAACGACAAGTTCGTGACCGTAAACCCGAGCATAGTCCTGAGAAAAATATCCGGAAGCACGGGCATCAACGAGGCGGCCATACAAAAGGATATCGGAAACAGGATAAAAATACTCGAATGGCTTTCGGAAAAGAATTTCACGGACTACAGGATATTCGCGAACGTGATGAAAATGTTTTACACGCAGCAGAACAGGCTCGAGGAAATAATGGAAAGGTGAATAAGTTGTGGAATACCCTGAAAAACGCGTCGTTCAAGCTGTTCGGAAAGTCGCTCGAGCCCTACGTCGAGTATTTCGACAGCATCAAGACAGACCTTGAGATGTCCGACATATCGCTTAGCCTTGCGGAATACGTCTATGCCATAGTTTTCCTGCCTTTCATCATTTTCATGACTGAGTTTCCGCTTCTTGCGCTCATAATCAGCATACTGACGCAGAACATGCTTGTCGGGTTTTTCCTCTCGTTCACGGCGACGGCTTTCATAGCGCTAACCCTGTTTTTCGTGCTATACTCCTACCCTTCCATGATTTCGGCAAAAAGAAAAAAGAGCATTGACGGCGCGCTCCCGTTTGCAACGACGTACCTTGCCACGGTGGCTGGAAGCAGGGCCCCGCCGATCACAATGTTCAAGGTGCTCTCACAGTTCGGCGAATACGGCGAGATATCCAAGGAGGCGAAAAAAATATACAGGGACGTCACAGTCTTCGGGATGGACTTGCAGGCCGCCATGAGAAAGACCGCATTGAGGACGCCGTCCGCGCAACTGAAGGAGCTGCTCTGGGGAATGTCAAACGTGCTTGCAACGGGCAGCGACATGCCGTCCTTTCTCCGAGAAAAGTCAAAGGGCTTCATGCAGGAGTACAGGAGGGGACTCGAGCAGTTCGCGCAAAAGCTCTCAATGTTCATAGAAATTTACCTGACCGTCCTGATAGTCGGCTCCATCTTTTTCGTGATACTGAGCTCGATAATGTCCCTCTTCAGCAGCGATATGAGCCTCACGCTTTCGTTCGCGCAGTTTATGGTAATATTTTTGGTGATGCCCGCGGTGTCCGTTGGCTTTATAATGCTGTTAAAAACTATCTCTCCGTCAATGATGTAATCCGTCCAATGCCGGTTTGAAACAAGCCTTAAAGTGAATGATTATGAATGAATATCAGGAGCAGAAAAAGGGATTTTTCTCGGATTTCACGCATATTCCGCCGGTAATCGGTGGCATAATTCTTCTGGCCGGCATTGTCCTTTTTTACAATGATGCGGGGCTGCTCGGAAACTTTGTCATAATATCGCTGCTCGTGGGATTCCTGCCTTTCATATTCGTCGCGTATTTCAACAATGAAAGAATAAGGGCGATCGAGGAGCAGTTTCCGATTTTTTTGAGGGATATAGCGGAATCGCAGAAGGCCGGGACGAGCCTGCCCGACGCGTTCAGGTCCGCGACAAGGACGGATTACGGGAAGCTGTCAAAGGAAATAAAAAAGATAAGCGACCAGCTCTCGTGGGGAATACCCCTGCAGGAGGTCCTGAACAGGTTTTCCGGAAGGATGAAGAATTCCGAGATAATCACAAGGTCGACAAGAATAATGAACGAGGCATACAGCAGCGGCGGCGACATAGCCGAAACAATGGAATCCGTGGCAACGGACGTGAACACAATAAAGGAATCGCAGAAGGAAAGGACCAGCGCAATGACGCAGCACATATCCATAATGTACATAATTTATTTCGTGTTCATCGCCATAGTCATATCGCTCTCCAAGACGCTTTTTCCAATGCTGGAAATGAACCTTGGGGGAGGGCTCATGGGCGGCGGCGATAGCGGCGGATTCAACGACCCCTGCGCTTCCTGCACCGCCGGAAACATAATGTGCATTTCCTGCTCCACGTTCACCACGCTTTCCGCGATGTTCTCGTTCGGCACCGGAGCCATGAGCTATTACAGGGCGCTTTTTTTCTCGATGATAATAGTGCAGGGGATTTTCAGCGGCCTGATTGCGGGGCAAATCGGCTCGAACTCCGCGCTGGCCGGCGTCAAGCACAGCGTCATACTCACAGCCACCGGGTTCGGAATATTCATGATAGCATTAAGGCTGGGAATGGCTTAGTATGATTGTTATGAAAAACAAAAAGAACATATTGGAGAATCTGGAATCGCACGGAGACGAAAGTTTCCGGTGTGCCGAAAAATCTTACTTTTCGCGCATCCATGGAACTGAAGCAGGAAACAGACTCAACTTTTTCCCTGCGGTTCGGAAAGGGCAGTTTTTCATAATATCCGCGGTCATAATAGCGTCGCTCCTTCTGATAATCAGCCACTATTTCTCGGGATTCGGCGCCATAAGCCTCACGGAAAGCTCTGAAATGAGCGAGCTCGGGTACATAGGCATGATAAAAAAGAGCCTCAACGATACTGCTTTTATCTCAAGCTGCGGCGCCCTTGACGAGGAAATTTCCTCGACCGAGAACTTCTTTTCAAGAAAGCTTGCGGAACAGGGAATCCAAATGACGGCGGCGCACACGATTGCCTCGTGCGGCAGCGTGAGATTCGGCTTCAACCTCTCAAGCAGCGGCTTCTTCAGCTCCACGGAATTCAATTATCCGTGAATCTTTTCTCGCGAGAAAAGTTTTTCACCAATATAATTGTCTCGTTTCGCTCAAGCGAAACCAATCGAAAAGGGGCATATTGAGAAATATAAGAAAAACCATTTGGTGGGTCTACCCGGATTTTCAAATTTTTCTTTTCCGCAAGCGCTTTTCTTTTTGCAAAAAGAAAAGGGCTTATTGAACCAGGCTCTCTACCGTGTGAGGGTAGCGTCCTCCATCGAAGCTTTTCTCTATGATTTATTTTCTTTTTTGCCTGGGATTTTTTCTTTTTCATGCTCGTTACCAAAAGAAAAAAGCTCAACCGATAGACTATAGACCCGCTTAATCAGATTGTTTTCCGCAATTATTTAAGCCTTGTCTTTATCCGCCTTTTCCAGCATACGTCTCGCTTAAAACAAGAAGCCCTCCCGCATCGCGAAGATAAAGCGTATCGCCGTTGTTGTTCCAAATCGCCTTTTTGCCGCACCAGAAAAATTCCGCGCCCGAATCGCTGCCGCAGCCGGAATGGATTTTCACCGACTGCTCCGGCGCAAGAAAGAACTTTCCGAACTTGTAAATTTTTGTCCCGGAATTTTTCAGCGTCCAGCCAGCCATGCTTATTGTAACATCACAATTGTTTTTCAAATAAACAGACTCGCCGTTAAGATTCTCATTGTCGTTGCCGAGCGCGTCCCAATTGAACTCCGGGATTGAAATGCATGAATAATATCCGCTTGAATTCCATAATCCCAAATCGTTTTCCTTCGCGTATTGCTCCGCTTCCTTCAGCCTTTCGGAATATTTTTCGTTCGGCGGAATTATAAATGCGTTCGCAAGCCCTTTTTCAAGGATTTCTTCCTCAACAAAAGCTCCGCCGATGAAAACGTATCTCAATTGCCTTCCGTATTTGTCAGTATCGACAATATCCTTTTCCATTGTGACATTCTTCCCGCCAATGAGGCTTTTCAGAAAAGCCGAAGCGTTCTCATACAGCGGCTGCTTCTTTTCCGGCGTGTTTATTCCGAGAATCCGAACTTCGGCGCCGTTTCCAATCTCGAAAGTGTCTCCGTCTATCACCCTTGAAACTAAAGCCGTTTCCGCGGAGGGCTTGGCGGCCGCCTGCTGAATAAGGAATACGGACACGGTCACCAGAATCGCGGCTGCAAACGCAATCTTGTTCATAAGGTCACCAGACTGCACGGAAAACCTGCGGTTTTCCGGCATGCCGAAAATTTTTATTTTTCGTGCACGTTGCCAAAAACGCTTCAGCGTTTTTGAGCATATGATTATTTCGAAACACCGATTGAAAAGCTTTATTTAAAGATTGTATTTTATCTTTCATTATGCCGGAACCAGCCGTATTGAAAGTAACGAGCGCCAAAGAAGACGGAACGTATTCTGTTAAAGATAGTTCTGGAAATAAATTGTTTGACATCTCGGCAAATGAAGAAAGCGGAACAGGAATAGTTTACGATAATAAAAAAACTCCCATATTGGAAATAAGTGTTGATTAATTTTTACTCTTCCCTACTCTTCGTTGCGCGATTCCTGTGAATGTTTTTGTCGCGCTTTCTTTCCTTGTCCCTGATTATTATCTTTTCAACCTCGTCCAGCGCCTGCCCCGCCGCGTCGCGCAAGTCCCAGCCGATTGCGCGGCTTATGAAAATTCCCTTGTCAGTCATCAGCCTGCAGCGCACGGAGTATTTAGTTTTTCCGCCCTTGTCATATTTTTTCACATGCAGGAAAAGGAACTGGACCGGCAGGAGCGATGATATCTTCTGGAGCGAGTCGCGAATCATACTGTCCGCGGCGGCTGCAACCATCTCATCCTCGTTTCCGAGGCCTGTAATCTGGACGTAAGCGCCTTTTTTCTCCCTTTTGCTCAAGTAAAATTCCAGCATGTCCCGCGTTGTGACAACGCCTATCGGCGCATCGTTTTCAACTATGACAGCCCCCGTGTTTTTGTACTTGATCATCATGTCCGCTATATCGCTTAGTCTGGTTTTCTTTTCGGCTGTCAGCGGCTCGTCGTTCATTATTGCCGATATCTGGACTCCCATAATTGTTTCCTTCTCTGCTGCCATCGAGTACCATGTCATCTTCTCGCTTGGTTTTATCGTCTTAAGCAAATCAAAAGTCGCAACCACTCCGCGCAGTTTTCCCTCCGCGTCAACTACGGGCAGGCGCGAAATGTTTTTCTCCCTCATGAGAACGCGCGCCTTCCCTATGTCGCTGTCAATCCCGATAACTTCGGAAGCGCTCATTATGCCTTCCGCCGAGGTTTCCCTGAATTCCTGCCGCTTGGAAAACGCGTTAAGAAGGTCGAAAACGGAAATTATTCCGGTAACACTGCCGCCGGAACAAACCGGAATCGCGCGGAAACCAGCCTTAAAAATCATGTCCGCAGCCTCCTCAAGAGTGTTGTCCTCGCCCAATGCCTGGATTTTTTCAATAAGAGTCTCAAGCTTTTCCTTCGAAGGATCGGAAAATCTTTTTGACGCAATGGTTTTGTAATGGACTATGCCGAGAAACTTCTTGCCGTCAACTATCGGGACTTCGTGCACGCGATGCTGCTCCATCAGCCCGATGAACTTGCTCACCGTGTCCTTCGGCCCGAGCGTCAGCACGTTTTTGCTCATAACATCGCGGACTAACATAAAAATCACTTGATTGATATTGGTTTTTGAATTATATAAATAGAAAACTGCCTGAATATAAACTCGAACTTGATTCTCCGCCATCAACTGAATATAATATGTTGCATAATTCGCTTTATTTGATGCAAGAAAACTGCAAGATTAGCGGCATCTTGATTTTTTCTATAATTCATCATATTAGATTTTTCTTAAATAGTTCTTTTTGAAGTCAGCCATTAAATATGTCCCTGTTAGATTATCTGTCTTGAATGAAAAATAAAGATATGTTTTTCTTGGAAAGAATCGATATGATCTGGATAAAAAGCTGTCTTTTACCGGCTTTGTTTCAACATAGCCTTTTTCCTCAGCCAAATTCAACAACTCTTTACCTTTACTGTTTCTTATAAACGCTATTGACCAGCCTCTTGGGGAGCCAAGAGTGCCAAAAGATATATCTGATTCATAGCCAAGATAATCCTCGCATTTCTTGCAATTATCATGTCTGCAATCAACAGTCCTGCTCACAGGAATCTCTATCCTTTTGTCTTCGGTTTCAAAATGAAAATACGGCATAAAGTTTCTCGTATCTCTTAAAGTATATCTCTTTATTTCAGAAGGCTCAATTCCATGTTCTTTCACAAGACTTGCAAATTTCATGTAATCATAGTTTGTTCCGCATGCTATTCCAATAAGGTATTCGATGTTGAACTTATCACGCAACTTGCTGGCGGCGGCGACATGGCAGGGCAACCCAACAAATGCTATTTTTTCATTTTTCTGGCTCTGTAGAAACCCTATAATTTAGTAGAACACCACTTTACTGTATGACGAATACAAGTAAGGTGATGCTCTATGATGAATTCCGAGTCCAGACTTAAAAAGTTTACTTCTGCCGTTCTTGGAA
>JBAQNA010000044.1:0-1694 GCA_049303335.1 Candidatus Aenigmatarchaeota archaeon | reverse complement strand
TTCTATTTCGGGAAGCTCTGTTACTTATGCTACGGGCGGCGGCGGCGGAAATCAGGAGAATACTTGTACAAATGCGGGCGACGGCGGATCAACTGGTTGCAATGGCGTTGTCATCATCCGCTATCTTACCAAAGTTGACGCCCTTGTTGTTTTAGATTCAACCGGTTACGTCGGCATCGGGACGGCAAGTCCGACCTACCAGCTCCAGCTCTCAACCGACTCCGCAGCCAAGCCCTCGACAAACACATGGACAATTGCATCCGATGAAAGAATCAAGACAGACATTCGCAACTTTACAGACAGCCTTTCAGTCATTGAACAGATAAATCCGGTCTGGTACAGGTACAACGGGAAGGCGGGATTTGCGGCTGACGGAAAAGACCAGATAGGAGTCATCGGGCAGGAAATCAAGGACGTTGCCCCGTACACCGTGAACACCTACAAGGCGAAATTGAACGTGAATGATACGAACGAGACCGAACTCTTGAACTTCAACTCGCACGCTTTGACTTTTGTTTTGATAAACGCGGTGAAGGAGCAGCAAAGTCAGATATCGCAGCTCAAGTCCGACAATGATGCGCTGAAGTCAATCGTGTGTAAGGACCATCCTGCTGCCGGGTTCTGCGGAAAGTAGTTCGCCCCTGAATTATTGCCGCAACATAAACACCACATATATAATATCCATCGTTAGCTTTATGCCAAAACCTGCCGATACATCGGTAGCTTTAAATAGGCGCTTTTCCTAAAAGATATCATGAAAAGCTCTGAAATCATGGAGATATTGTTGGACTGGAACTTCTGGAAGAAGGATATTGACACGGGCATCGAAAGGCCCGGATTGATAAGCAGGATAACAAGACTTTCAAAGATGAATGAAATAGTTGTTGTTTCCGGCGCGAGAAGAAGCGGCAAGTCAACCCTGCTTCAGCAGTTCTGCAAATCTTTGATGGAAAAAGGCGTGAGAAAGGAGGATATTCTTATAGTTAATCTTGAGGACCCCCGCTTCAGGGAGCTTGGTGTTGAAACGCTGAACAATATTTATGAAACATATCAGACCGAATTAAATCCAAAAAAAGAGCATTATGTCATTCTTGACGAGATTCAGGTTGTTCGGCAATGGGAAAGGTTTGCAAGGTTTCTTCATGAAAGCAAAAAAGCGCATGTCTTTCTGACAGGCTCGAGCTCAAAGCTGCTAAGTTCCGAATATTCAACTGTTCTGGCGGGAAGGCATGTTGATATGGAGGTCTATCCGCTCTCTTTCCGGGAATTCCTGAAATTCAGGGGCGTCGAGATAAAGGAAAAAATCGAGATTACTTCAAAGCGCCATGAAATAAGGCGGCTGGTTTCGGAATTTCTGAAATGGGGCGGATTTCCTAAGCCAACCCTTTTGCAAAGCGAGCAGGACAAAAAGGAGCTTCTTGGAATTTATTTCAGGGATATTCTGATAAAAGATATAGCGATGAGGCACAAGATAAAAAATATCGGAAAGCTTGAGGAGTTGGCAAAATATTACCTGTCAAATGTTTCCTCGTTGCAATCATTCAATAAAATCAAAAACATATTGAACCTGAGCATTGATACGGTTGAAAGATTTTCCAGATATTTTTCCGACGCGTATCTGATTTTTTTTGTGAAAAAATTCTCCTTTTCCGAAAAGGAGCAGATACTTAATCCAAAAAAGGTCTATTGCATTG
>JBAQNA010000043.1:0-1819 GCA_049303335.1 Candidatus Aenigmatarchaeota archaeon | reverse complement strand
GACGAGAAATCGTTCTTGTGGAAAGGGTCTTCAACGTATGCGAGCCTGTATGTCTTTATCAGATGCAGGACAAAGTCGAGTTGTCCGCTCTCGGAAAATTTCTTTCCAAGCTTTTCATAAATATAATGTTTTTTGCCGTAAAGTTCCGATGCCGCGAAATCCAGCCCAACCCTTGCGCCGAAATCCTCCGCTATCTCTGAAACCAGGTCAAGCGTTTTCAAGTCATTCAGCCTCGACACGAGCGCGCCCTCGTCGTTCCTTCCCGCGACAAATCCTCTTGCTTTCAGCGCGCTTTCGGCGCGGCGCCATATTTCGAAATTCGTTTCAGCCGCTTCCTGAATTGTTTTCGCTTTTGTCGGAATCACAAGAAATTCCTGGATATCGGTTTCTCCGCCGTGCGCGCCGCCGCCGATGACGTTTCCGAGAGGAAATGGAAAATATTTTACCTGACCGAAAAGTCTGTTAGGATTATTCTGTGATGCTGCCTTGCAGACAGCTTGCGAGAGCGCGATTGAAAAGTTCCCGCCTATCTTCGCGAAATCCTTTCCCCCAAATTGCCCAAACATTTCGTCGACAACGGAAAAGTCGGCTTCCAGCCCGATAAAGTTCTTTTTCAATTTCGGAAACACCTTTTCTATCTTCCCGACTTCAAGATTTTTCGCTTCGTACTTGCCGGAAGAAGCCCCGTGCGGCGCACAGCTTGAGAACAGCCCCTTCTCCGTAAGGACGGAAACCTTCACGGAAGGCTCGCCGCGCGAGTTAAAGATTCTTGAAAGAAAAATATCCTTTATGAGATTTGCCATATGAATAATTTGGAAAGACTGAAATATAAAACACGGATTTGCTCCGCAAGATATGAAGATACTTAAGCTTTTGATGTAATTCACTCATATACAGTATTGAAGCCTGAACATTCGGCAAGCGCAAATGGCGGAATCTGCTATGGTGCGAGCGTCTTTGCAAGCAAGTGCGAATAAAATAAATCTATTTAAAGTCTTGAAACTAATGTATGTCGGTGAGAATATGAAACTTGAGATGGAAGAAAAACCCGAACTTAAAATACTGAAACACATACAGAGTGATGTCTCTCTGATGAAACAGAAAATAATTGTTATGGAAGAAGATATCAATGAAATAAATTCTGATTTGCACAGGGAGCTTAATCCTGAATTTGTAAAGAAGTTGGGAAGCATTCAAAGCCAAAAAGGCGTAAGATTCGACAGCATGAAGGATTTTGACGAATATTTTTCTAAGTGATTTTTATGGCTTATTCTTTCGAGATAAAGCCAGAGTTAGCCGAGAAGCTGAAGAAAATAAAGAAAAAGAATCTGCTTCTTTTTCAGCGAGTGCAAAAGAAAATCGCGGAAGTTATCGAAAACCCAAACCATTACAAGCCTTTGAAATATGATATGAAAAGCATAAGGCGCATTCATCTTGACCCGTTTGTACTGATATTCTCTATAAACGAGAATGAAAAGCTTGTTGAGTTTCTTGAGATTGACCATCACGACAAGATATACAAAAGGTAGTTCGCTCCCTGCCGTATTCCCTTATCTCGCATTTATATACCACTTATACATAATAACATATAGGAATAAATAGGCTCAGCAATAAATAAACCTGAAGCCTATATAATAACGGGGTGGTTTGTATCGGAATATTTTCGAGCTTGAAGAAATGATGGGATGAGGGCGTTAGGGAGGTTGAGGAAAAGAGGATGTATAGCTGTGGAATATACCTTCAGCTTCGGGAATTCCGTCTACAAGACCGAAAGGGAAAAGGGTTCGGGATGTTCGGGCTGTGCGGGCAGGGGCAGGGA
>JBAQNA010000042.1:0-4578 GCA_049303335.1 Candidatus Aenigmatarchaeota archaeon | reverse complement strand
AGCTTTCTTCAGCCTGTTCACAATCCTTAAATATTTGCGCTTCCTATTTGACATGAGGCATCACCTTCTTGCGTAGATAACAAGAATGTGCTGTCTCACCCTATAATCATAGGATTTCTACAGAGCCAAAGATTCTTTTAAAACAGAAACAGAAATAAGATTTGTCCCATTATCCATCATACAACATAAGTTGAAAATAAAAGGATAAATACTATTATTTTACCGCGTTTGAAAAGATGGAAAGATAGTTCGCGCCCTCTAACAGCGAGACGTATTTCCACGCGGCAAGGATTATTATAATCAGTATTATGAACGCAAGCAGTATCAGAGCCCCTCTTTTCTTTCCTTCTATTTTCAGTCCCGCAAGAATTCCCGCGGCAAGTCCGCCTATGTGCGCTACATAAGCTATTTCCGATTCCTGTCCCGAGGCTACAACAGCCACGAAAGCGGTTATGTTGTACAGCACGTACAGCAGCGCCACGAGAATCAGCGGAACCGGGACGATGTAGGGATACATCACGATTTCCATCGGCTTCAAAAACATCGCGACGCCGAGCAGGCCGAATATCGCCGCAGACGCGCCTATTGTCGGGATTAGCGCGGAGGACAATCCAATAATCGCGGTTATCGATATTGCAACATCTCCCGCGATTCCCGTTCCAATGAAAACCAGAAGCATTTTCTTCCAGCCGAGCTGCTGCTCCACAACCCTGCCGAAAAAATAAAGCGCGAACATGTTGAGCAAAAGATGCATCGGGCTTGCGTGAAGAAACATCGATGTAAGCGGAGTCCAGAAGTTTCCGGAAACGAATCCCGCGAGCGAGAAGCCGTAATTCTGGAACAGCGCGGAAACCGTTTTTTCCCCGTAGGCGTATCCGAGATAAACCTCCAAAAGAAATATCGCGACCATCACCGATATCAGCAGGTGCGTGAGCTTCGGAGATTTCTCCGCTGAATAACCGCTTTTGTGAATGCCAAACATAAACAATAATCGCGGCGCGTGAATAAAAAGAAATTGTTTGGCTTTTTTTTGCATTCGCGCGACAATGGCGCGAAAAAATAACACAGCCGTTAAGTATTTATATCTGCGAGCCAATTATTCTGATATGTTTAATTCCGCAGCGTCACCGAGAGTGCACGTTTCTGTTAGCTGCAGGAATCGTTCCATCAAGACTTCCAAGACTTGTCTTACATGCTATTGAGTTGGGATGATTCTATATTTTAGATGACCGTTACCCTCAATTTGCACGAAAAACCGAAGGTTTTTCGGTATGCCGAAAACTTCGTTTTCGTGCATTTCTGAAAACAGCCGTTTTACGCCCGATAGGAATCTTTAGGTTTTTTGTTTTTGGGACAAATCGAAATGAAAAATAATCTGCAAAAAGTGATGAAAAATGATGATACAATTTGACGATGCATCTTACGACCCGTTTACGCATATTGTGCCGATGAAAGAGTCAAGGGAAGACAATCCGATAATACCTTATAGCAAAGCGGAAAGGCTGGAAAAAGTGGTTAGAATGATACAGAAAGATAGGAGGATGCTCCCTACAGGAATAGCATATAATGCATGGAGAATAAATCAGGTCTTCAAAGACTACAAGTCTTCTTCTGCTTCAGTATTGAGAAATGATTCGCTCTGCATGATAGGAATAGAAAGGGGAAAATTTGCATACGGAAAAGAATTTCCTTTTGATGATGGTAAAATAACAGAAAACTGCATGGAATGCATCAAAGATGAAAAACGCGGAAAATGGTTTAGCGGCGGCGCAAAAATTAAATCTCTTGCAGATGTCATTGGTTATGCTGTTGATTTGGAGGAAGAATATCTTAAATGCAGACAAAATTTATCGTTGGAACTTAAAGGGGAAAGGAGAGGAGGTAGTCTGCAGGAAGACATGAAATACACAGCCACAGCTTTGATACTGTCGGAAAGCTGGAAGGCTGTAGCAAACAAAGAGATAGAAGCCAGTATTGCGAAATCGAGGGGCAGGTCAGGCAGGCATTGGAAAATAGTTAACACTAATGGAGCAGAACAAACGAAAAGAGAAAGAGAGATTATTTCAGAATGTGTTAAACTAAGAAAGCGCGGCTTGGGTGACTTAGCCGACGATTTGTTCGAAAACTCGCGCACAAGAGTTGTCAAACCGGAAGACTTGCAAAGCACGGAATATGAGCCGCTTCAAGCATAAATACTTTTGGCGAGAATAAAGGATTGAAAAACGGTGAGTAAAAATGAATCAGAAGATGAATCTTAGAAACTACGAAAAAGTTACGGGAAAGAATCCTTGGGATGAAATAAGATACAGGACTGCGGCAAACTTTATAACAGCTGTTCCCTCTTCAAGAGAGGAAGATATTTTTAGCGACTTTGTTCGAATGAATCTTAAAAAAGACAGAAAGACAGAGGAGCTAAATCTGATAGATGCTGCAGTGACAAATCTCTTTTACAATCCGCCAAAAGCATTTTTTGTGCACGGAATAACGAAAGAACTGATAAACTATGCAGCTCTCTCCGCGCCATCCTATGACGAGCATTCCAAAAAGGTTTATGCCGCGATAATAGAGGAAATAGAAGCGTCTCCTGCGGGGGTGACTGTGTCTGAAAAGTCTATAGAAGAATATTTGCAGATGTTTGCAGGGCAGATGAAAAAATCCATGGAAAAGATTCAATATGAATTCAATCCGGTTATCAGAATTAAGGCAATGTCAGATCATGCCAGAGTGGATACGGTTTATAAGATTAAATTAAAAGGTTAAACGTTTCTTAAGGAACTTTCCCCAACCTTTATAAAGTTTCTTTTGCCAATTTTAGAAATCAGAAGACAGAGCCTATTCGATTGATTCTACAAAATGATTTTTATGTTTGATTTGGCGCAAATTGGGAAATACCTGCCGAGCGTGGCGAAGCCGATAACGAAGCTGAGCTTCCGCGAGAAGCTGAAGTGGACGGCAATAATCCTGATAGCGTATTTCATCATCGGCTCGGTCACGGTATTCGGCGTGAAGCCGGTCGTGAGCCAGGAGGCGAACTTCCTTGAAATCGTGTTCGGCTCGAAGTTCGGTTCGCTGATAACGCTGGGAATCGGGCCGATAGTCACGGCTTCCATTATTTTACAATTGCTGGTCGGAAGCAAGATACTCGGATGGGATATGCACTCCGAAGACGGGAAGGCAAAGTTCGCGGGAACGCAGAAAATTCTCGCCATCGCGTTTTCCTTCTTCGAGGCGATAGCCTATGTTTCCGCGGGAGCAATCGCTCCAACTGAAGCGATACTTGCGCCGCTTGTCATTTTGCAGCTTGCCGCCGGCGGAATACTAATAATGTTCATGGACGAGGTCATAACGAAATGGGGTCTCGGCTCGGGAATATCTTTGTTTATCGCGGCCGGAGTTTCAAAAACAATGGTTCTGAGCATATTCAGCCCGCTTGACACCGCGGGAAAGCTGATTTTCGCGGGCGGTGACGCGGGCTCCGTTGTGGGAATATTGTGGAAACTTGTTGTCCAACTTGGCGCGGGCAACCCGCTTATGGCTTTTGAATCAACGCTGCCGCTTATTGCGACCCTTCTCGTGCTTGCAATCGTTCTTTACGCACAGTCGATGAAAATAGAGATACCTATGGCTTTCTCCATGCCTTTCGGAAAATTCGGGGCGCGCCGCTGGTCCCTGAAATTCATATACGCGAGCAATATTCCCGTAATATTGACGGCTGCGGTTCTTGCCAACGTGCAGGTTCTCGGCGGCATAATGTCCGCGGGCGGCTCCACATTCCTTGGCGAATACGACACGAACAGGCAGCCAGTAAAGGGAATCTCGTTTGCCTACCTGCTTTCAAATCCGCGCATCCCGTCGCTGATGATAGTTTCCGTGTTTGCGGGAATATTCATGCTCGCGTTCGCGCTGCTTGCCTCAAAGGTCTGGAAAAAATACGTGATACGCTCCTCGATAGCGGGAGGGATAATCGGCGGGCTCATCGGAACCGTTGTCCTAGGCCTGATAGGCTTCCCGATGCTTGACGCCGTGGACCTTGTTCATCTTGCGGTTTACATGCTCATCATGATCGTGGGCTCGATAATATTCTCGATGTTCTGGGTAAACACCGCGGGAATGGACGCGCATTCGGTTGCCGAGCAGTTCAAGGCAGCGAACGTGATGATACCGGGATTCCGCCGCGACCCGAGAATAATAGAGGGTGTGCTGCAGAAGTACATTCCGGCTCTCGCCGTTTTGGGAGGAGCCTTCGTAGGCTTCCTCGCAGGATTCGCGGACTTGACAAGCGCAATCGGGACGGGAACCGGTATTCTGCTTACAGTGATGATTCTCGACCAGCTCTGGAACGACCACATCCTGAAAAACCACGCGGACGAGCTTCCGGAGTTCGTGAAGAAGATAACAAAGGCGGGGTAAAGCGCTGTTTGTTTATGAAACGCTGCGCTCTTTCAGCTTTTTAGCTTTGTAGAAACCCTCGACAACAATCACCAAACTTCTGTCAATGTTGTGAACAAAGCACATCAATCTTATTTCCTTGAACTGGTTCCACCAGTTCTTTGAAGAAACATAATCCGCATATTTTCT
>JBAQNA010000041.1:0-26731 GCA_049303335.1 Candidatus Aenigmatarchaeota archaeon | reverse complement strand
GCGCTGGCTACGGCGCGCAGACGCTGATAACAAAACACAAAAAATGGTTCAATCTCGCAGAAAGCTGGTTCCAAAAACACGGCGGCTTTTTCGTGATATTTGTTTTCGCCGCAACTCCGCTGCCTTTTGACGTTGTCGGGCTGATGAGCGGGGCGATGAAATATCCGGTAAAAAAGTTTTTCATCGCGACCTTGCTCGGGAAGATTGTCGCGAATCTGATTGTCGCATACGCGGGCTTTTACAGCATAAGCTGGATACTGGGAGTTTTCTAAACCTGTTATTATCAACCGAGAATAGGAATTAGTGTAGCATTAATGTATGCGTTCTTATTACATATATCTACATCAATTTCAGGATTTTCCCTGCATATAACTGGACGCGTATTATAAATTGAACATTCTGCAATGTTTCTTTTTTCTTTCAAGAATGGACAACTGCACGTTTCATTTCCGTTATCTTCAACAAAATCAGCCAGATATTCATTTGGCTTTTTGGTTTTACTTAACAAAAAGTGTTTCAGAATATCTATTCTACCCTCCTCTTTCCATCTCCCGATATCTTCTTCATAGATTACTATTTCAGAAAGACTTTTGCAGCATTCACCGCAGCGTGAACATTTCATACTCTTATATTTAGGTAGAAAAGGTTAAATCCCGATTCACTTCTTCTGCTCCGAATATTTGCAGCGCCCGCAAGTCAGGCGGTTCTTATGCTCGGCGAGGAAGACGCCGGCACCGCAGCGCGGGCAGAACTTTCCCTTCGTGACCTTGTCCCCGCTGACCTTGTATTTCTTCCAGACCTGCACGTTGTTGTGCTTCTGCTTGCTTCGCGGCTTTTTTCCCTCCCTTGGCATATTATCATCTCGTTATAGATTGAATTAGTTTAATAAGTTTGTCATTTTTTGATAATCTTTCTTTTTCGCAGGCGTTTTTCTTTTGCGCACGAAATCGGAGATTTCGGCGCCCCTGAAAAGTTTTTCTTTTCATGGGAAAAGAAAAAGGCCTATTTCTTCTCTTCCGCCTTTGCCGGCTCCGCTGTTGCGGCTTTTGCCTGCGCATACAGCGGAATCTTCTTGCTTTCCCAGATATTTATCCACGCTTTTCCCTTCGGCTTGCCGTGCTCCGAGAGTATTTTCGAGACTTCAACGTTTTCCGGATTGACGGACAGTTTCGCAGCTGCGTGCTCCTGGACGTGCGCCTTGCTCGGCGTGACCTTGTCGTACGCTATTTCCGCCAGCAGTTCGCGCCTCTTCATCACGGGATTGTGCTTTTCGGAAACGATCTTGAATTCCACAAAATTACCTCTTTATTATTTTTGATTTTCTTGATATATTATGATTTTGCATGTTTTCTTTTTTAGGCGATTTTTTATTATTCTCATTCAATAAACGCATCAGTTGCGGAAAAATCTTTTTATTTCACTTTTATCCCATACCTTCCGGGCGCGGTTATGCCGACCTCCTTCGCGACCTCGCTGCCGTTCGCATCAAGCACCACGAGTATGCCTTTCCAGTTTTTCGTCAGGTCCGAGGACTTGCAGACCGCGCACATGCTGCCCTTCACGAGCCTCCTGCAAACCCTGCACGCCTGTTCTGTCATGGTTACCACACAATATAGTTTGAATTGCAAATCCTCTATCTTTTGGCACCGTCTTTTTTGAATTGTTTTCGCATCAGACTTTTTTATTCGTATTGTTTATGCGATGTTTTCTTTATTACGCCCCCCTCTCGTACCTTATCTTCTGCTTTTTCTTCTTCGGCTTTCTCTCGGCCCTTTCCTTTTTCTCTGCCGGCTTATCGCTCCAGTGCAGCGCCCCGAGATAAGGCTGCCTCATTGTCAGTCCTATTTTGTTCTGCTCCTTGAATGATATGGAAATTATCCTTGCCCTGACGCCGTCGCCCTGCTTCAAAATCCTGTGCGACTCCCTTCCCGCGAGCTGCGAGTTCTTCTCGTCGTAGCTCACATAATCGTCCATGACCTGCGAGATGTGAACGAGCCCGTCTATCGCGCCGATCCTTATGAACGCGCCGAACTCGGTGATGTCGACAACCTCGCCTTCCACAATTTCGTGCTCGCGCGGCATCCAGCTCAGCACCTTGAACTTGGCCGTGTAATGGACTGCGCCGTCGCCCGGAATTATTTTTCCCTCGCCTACCTCGTCTATGTCTATCACGGAAAGCACTATCCCTATCTGCATGTCAAGCTTCCCTTCCATTTTCTCCCCGATGCTCGCCTTCAGCGCCTCGTTCAGGTCCAGCCCGAACTTCGCCGGCGGCACGCGGACAACATCCTCTATCGTGACAATCTGGTACATTCATATCGCCTTTTTCAATACAGATAACAAGTTGCGAAACATATAAATAGGTTGCGCGAAATCCGAAAAGCTCAAAACAAAAAATAAAAACGGTTCCGGATTGAAAGATATTTTATTTTTCCATCCTTTTATAAAGCTCCATGGACTGCTTCAGGATTTTCATCGCGACCTCAGCGTTCCCCCAGTCCTTGACCTTCACCCACTTCTTCGGCTCAAGCGCCTTGTACACCTCGAAAAAATGCGTAATCTCCTTTACCGTGTGTTCAGGTATGTCCTTCAAGTCCTTTATTTGCGCGAAGCGCGGGTCCTTCACGGGAACCGCGACAATCTTGTCGTCCCCGCCCTTTTCGTCATCCATTCTCATTACCGCGACAGGCCTGCATTCCACGACAGTTCCAGGATAGCCTGCTGCCGAAACGAGCACGATGCAGTCCAGCGGGTCGCCGTCGTTGCAATGCGTCTGCGGAACGAGCCCGTAATCGCCGGGATAAAATATCGGCGAATAAATGTAACGGTCGACAGACATCACGCCCAAATCCTTGTCCCACTCGTATTTTATCGGGCATCCTTTCGGCACCTCGACAAAAACAAGCACGGTCTCCGGTTTTGGCTGCGCCGGCAAATCTTTTACAGGATCCATAAAATCACAACAGCAAAAAATATTTTCTTCTATTTTACTGATATTGTTACCTATTTAAATGTTTAACCAATAACTTGCAAAACAAAATAAACGTTTATAAGCATTTCTTATAACTAATTGCTATGATCAAGAACCTATTGGGCGGCATTGATAACAGAAAGTTGCTTTTCTTTGCAATGAACAACACATGCAACAACCGCTGCAAGATGTGCTCCATATGGAAAATGAAGGAAAAAAAAGTTGTAAGTTTTGAAAAAGCAAAAGAAGCATTGACAAAATTCTACAGTCGCGGCTTTCGCTTTCTTCAATTGACGGGCGGGGAGCCCTTGTTGAATCCTGATTTTTTCAGGATACTCGGCTTTGCGAAAAAGCTGGGATTCATTGTTTTCTTCCCTTCAAACGGCATTTTGATAAACAGGGAAATAGCCGAGAAGCTCGCGGAAAGCAAAGTGGACCATGTAAGCATATCAATGCACCATTCTGACCCGGAGGTGTTTGAAAAAATATCGGGACACAAGAATATCCTGAAAAAGACTTTGGATGCTGTAAAATATTTAAGGCAGGCCGGCGTCCCCGTTTCTGCCCTTTGTACTATAACAAAAGACAATTATAAGGATATTGAGGATATAGTAAAATTTTTAAAAGGATTGAAACTGAGCGTTTCATTTTGCACGCCAATGTCAATAAACAAGACTTCCTTTGCCTTGGGAGGCAAATCAGTGGAGTTCAGCAAAGATGAGCTGAAGAGAGTAATAGCGCATATTATAGGCTTAAAGAAGAAATATAGGAACATATTCAACTGCAGGGATTTTCTGGAAGACGCCTTAAGCTTTCTTGACGGCAGAAAAAGCAGGCATTCGTGCCTCGGCGGCAAAAAAATATTCTATCTTGATTGGGATATGAAAGTTTTTCCTTGCATGTACAGGGGAAACGGGACGGATGTAAATAAGTTCTTTCCATATAAAGAAGAAAGCAATAGTTGTGAGAAATGCTTACAGCAATGTTTCAGGGAATCCAGCATTTTTCTTAAATCAGACCTGGATGCAATAAGAATTGTCATGAAGGAGCCTTTAACTTACATAAGTTTTATAAAGAACAGCTATCTGAAAGGTCTGCAACATTAATTCTGAAGAAATATTTTCTTCCAATAACTTGTCGGCTTTGCCCGACTTTCGCTGAGCGAGAGCGCCATTTTTACAATGGTTTTCTTTGCATCGTATTTCCTTGCAAGCATGCCCAACTTCTTTGCATTACTCTTGTATTTTACATTTTTGCTTATCTGGTTTATCGCATTATTCAGGCTTCCCAGAGAAAGATCCTTGTGCATGACTGTTATTCCGCATCCAAGCTCAGAGATTTTTCTTGCGTTGTTCTCCTGCTCGAAATGGCCCGCGTCGGGCACTATTATTCCGGGCTTTCCAAAGCATGCCATTTCCATGAGGGTGCTATGCCCGCCGTGGGCGACGACCATCTCACAATAGGTCCAAAGCTGGTCCATGTTTTTTGCAAAATTTATTATTTCTATGTTCTTTCCGCATTTCAGTCCATTTATCCGTGAAATTCCGCAAACAAGCTTGAACATCTTATCCTTTCTCTTCAGTGCCAGCATGTTTATTTTTTTAAGGATTCTTGACCTGTATCCGAAGCCGCCTATAAGCGAGAGCACGTATTTTTCGCCTCTGTTTTCATTGCGCCACTTCTCGCTTACAATAAGCGGCCCTGAAAAATACATCTTGTTGTTCTTTTGGGAAATATTGTATTCGCATACCGTGTACGGCGGGGCAAAATCCGGCACTACAATCCTGTCCGCTATCTTATTCAGATTCTTGATGGAACCGTAGACAACATAACCTATGAATTTCTTTATTCCATGCATACTCATCGTATTCTGGTTGATAATTATTATCGATTTCAAGCCTTTGATTTTGGCCGCAAACAATGCGGAATATTTCGAGTCAGAAATCACTATATCCGCCTTAAAATCCTCTATGGCGCGGCACTCCTTGTATGCCGCCTTCAGCATCTTATAGAATATGCCTTTTGAATTCATCAATGTGTGTCTCATGCTGAATTTTCCTGACTTTCCTGCAAGGGATATCTCAGCATCTGAGTCGTAGACCTTGAATTTATATCTCCTGAGATATTCGGCGCTGCTGCCATATGCGGCAAATGCGACCTTATGCCTCTGTCTGATGAATTCTTCCGCAAGCGCGCGGCATCTTGTCGTATGTCCCAATCCCTCGCCGCTCGGGCAAATAAGCACGTTCATAAACAAAAATTAAAAAAGTAAACTTATAAAGAAGCATTAAATATGCAGATTTTAATAAATTAATTAGGCATTGTCTTAATTTATAAGAGTGAAAAATATGTTTGTCTATAGCATTATATCTTGGTTAAGGAATTCGATACAGTACGCCTTCGGGGCGATGTTTTATTTCGCGTTTTTTGGAAGCTTTGATGTCGGCTTGTTTTTTCTGGGGCTTGCAGGTTTTGTGATATCTTACAATTCTGTATATTACTTGAATGACATTATCGACCATGAAAATGATATGAAAGATTCATTAAATAAAAAAAGGAAGCCGCTTATAGCTGGCACACTCACAAAAAAGGAGGCTGTTGCTTATTATTTTATTTCCTTGCTGATAGGCCTGCCGCTCTCATTTGTGGTAAACAATATTTTTGGCTTGCTTGTTGTAGGGTTGCTGTTCATTAACATGCTGCATAGCATTGTGATGAAAAGGATAGGAATCAAAGCAGTTGAATCTGGAATGTTTGTTATGCAATTCATTAAATATTCTATAGGATGGTTTGTGCTCACGGCAACACTGGACAAGTTTCCATTGTTTATATTTGCAACATTTTCGTTTTCATATATAGTCTTTTATCTTATTTACAAAAAGAAACTGATATTCTATGAAGATGGTAAGGAAAAAAATATAAAAGACTCAGCAATAGAGTTATCAAAAAGCATATTTCAAAAGAACAGACTGCTTCTTGTTCCAATATCGCTAAGTGTGATATCTTATGTAATTTCTATACTTTTTTATCCTTTCAAATTGCAACTTCTTCTTTTTATACCTCTCCTTATTTTCATTTTTTTTTCTGCCGGAAAAATGAGGTTTTCAGATCATGCAGAAAAATTTAAAATAGGCAATGGAATAGGCGTGTTTTCTATATTAGTTTTTATCCTGCTTTTTTCCATTATGCAAAATCCGGCCGTGGCGCATATAAACGATATTATGAATGAATCCGTGAATGATGCACAACAGAAACTTGCAAACGCAATGCCGCAAAATGTAAAGGAAGGAATTGACAATGTTAATTATATGATCTATTCCGATAGGGAAAAGCTTGAGAGCTTCCTGTTAAACTTGACAAAATGAGTTTTCGCATGCATTAACAGCGGGCTTTTCCTGCCGGTTATTTCTATATTCCCTTTTTTAAATATATATCGCTTTAAACAATATTCAACCGGTGCAATAATAAAAATTCTGCTGACAAAGTGATGCAATTGAAATTTGTTGATAAATTAATAAGGAGGTTTGTTGAGGCTAGCACAGGGATAGTAGGGGGGGAAATAGCAAATTTCATTGAAAATGGCGAGGATGTCCTTGATTTTGGATGCGGCAATATGATGGTGGCGAACGTTATAAAAAATAAGAGAAAAGTTGCCATTACGGGAATCGACAGCGTGGATTATAATCTCACGGAGAACAGGCTGATACTCTACGACGGGAAAAGAATACCGTTCGGCGACTCCAAATTCGATACGGTTGTTTCTTCGCTTGTCTTTCACCATTGCGATGACCCGGAAGCCGCCTTGAGGGAATGCGTAAGGGTTTCAAGAAAGAAAGTAATAGTTATCGAGGATTATTACACAAGCGCATTAGGAAAGTTCAGGACAAAGGTTGTCGACTGGATAGCAAACCGCATTCAGTCAGGCGAGATAAACATACCGTTCAACTTCAAAAGCGTGCCGGAATGGGAAAAAACCTTCTCGGAAAACGGGTTGGATATCGTCGCAAAAAAAAGCTTCAGAATTCCGACGAGCCCGAACAAATACATGCTTTTTGTCCTGAATAAAAGACAGAATATTCGGCTAAAAAGCCGAGATGTTTCCATTGTTTCTGCAGTATAATCGTTTGCGCCGTATGCTGGTTTAAATATGCGGATTTTTATAAGTTAGATACCGCCTTAATGGCATTTTTAGCGTCATTATAAGAGTGAAAAATATGTTTGTCTATCGATTTATAGACTGGTTAAAAAATTCGATACAATACGGCTTCGGGGCGCTGTTTTATTTCGCATTTTTTGGAAGTCTTGATGCCGGCATGTTCCTTCTGGGCCTTGCGGGTTTCGTGATATCCTACAATTCCGTATATTACCTGAACGACATCATCGATTATGAAAGCGACAGGAAAGACGCGATAAACAAAAGAAAGAAGCCGCTTGTAGTCGGAGCATTCACAAAAAGAGAGGCTGTCGCTTATTATTTTGTTTCTCTGCTGATAGGCCTGCCAATTTCCTTTGCCGTAAACAACCTTTTTGGCTTGCTTATTGCAGGGCTGCTTTTCATTAACATGCTGCACAGCATCGTGATGAAGAGGATAGGAATCAAGGCGGTTACATCAGGAATGTTTGTCATGCAGTTCATAAAATATTCCATCGGATGGTTTGCACTCACGGTGACATTGGACAAGTTTCCATTGTTTATATTCACGGCATTCGCGGCGTCATATGTAACTTTTTATCTTATCTATAAGAAGAAACTGATATTTTATGATGAAGACAAAAGGAAAAGCATGAAAGAAGCAACAATAGCACTAACAAAAAGAATTAAAAAAGACAAATTATTTTTTGTGCCTGTATCTCTAACAGTAGCATCTTATGTAATCTCCATACTTCTTTATCCTTTCAAATTGCAGCTTCTCTTTTTAATACCCATCCTCATTTTCATTTCTTTGACTGCCGGAAAAATGAGGTTTTCAGATCCTACAGTGAAACTAAAATCAAGCGAATATATAAACGTGTTTTCTTTGTTTGTTTTTATCCTTCTTTTTTTCCTTGCGCAAAATCCTGTCGGGGCGCAGATAAACGAAAGCATGAACGAATCCGTGAATGCCGTACAGCAGAATCTGACGAATTCGATGTCGCAAAGCGTAAAGGAAGGGATTGACAATGTTAATTATATGATTTATTCCGACAGGGAAAAGCTTGAGAGCTTCCTGTTAAACTTGACAAGATGAGTTTTTGCATGCACTGTTATCGGGCTTTTCCTGCCGGTTATTTCTATTTTTCCTTTTTTAATACCTTCAATAACCGAGCCGATGTCTTTTTCACAGTCCACCCTGCAAGAAACATTTCCTATTTCCCCCAGAAAATGGGCGTCGCTCCCTGCGATTTCTGGAATGGAATTTTTCCTTGCGAAAATTTCCGCCTTTTTGTTGGCGGAAGGAAGAATGCACCTTGAATTGAACACTTCCACGGCATCCAGACAGTTCTTGATTTCATAGATGTTGTTACCGAGGCTATGCCTTAGAAAATCAAAGGGATGCGGAGCGAAGACGAACGCGTTTTCCTCCCGCGCCCTTTCGCATATTTCTATAAGGTCTCCGCGGTATTTTCCGTCAGAAAAAAAAACAACAATTTCGCCTTCTCTGGCGCTGATTTCCTCTCCGGGAATCACCATAATCCTTTTTCCTGCAATCCGTTTCGCGGACAGACCGCCTTTTATGCTGCCATGGTCGACAATGCCTATAACATCCAAGTTCTCGGATATTGCTTTCTTTATCAAATCTTTGGGGGCCATGTTGGAGCATTTCGAGAAGTATGTGTGCATATGGAAATCCGCATTTATCATAATTATCCTTACGCATATTTTTGGCGCCCTGGCTTAAATGTCTTGCCGAAAGCATAAAAATAACAGGATGAAAATAAAGACTCAAAACAGTCTTTTTATTATTGAATGTTCTATCTAACCGTATGGATTCAAAAATCCGCTCCGGCGGCAAAGTCCTTCTTTTTGGGAAAAGGTCTTACATAGTAATTGCAGGAAAGGAAGAGTTCCACTGCCAGTACGGCAAAATTGACTTGAAAAGGCTGATAAACAAAAATTACGGGACAAAAATAAAGGCGCATCTCGGCGAGGAATTCATTGCATTGAAGCCGAACGTTGCCGACTTGATGAGAAAGGCAAGGCGCGGCCCGCAGGTTGTGCTCGCAAAGGATGCGGCGCAGATTATCGCCGTCACGGGCGTCGGGAAAGACTCCATAGTAATTGACGCGGGCTCGGGCTCCGGTTTTCTCGCGATCTTTCTGGCAAACGCAGTGAAAAGGGTTTTCACGTACGAAAGCAGGAAGGAATTTTTCGAGATTTCAAAGCAGAACATAAAGTTCGCGGGAGCGAAAAACATCGAGATAAAAAACAGGGACGCCTCAAAAGGATTTCCGCAGAGGGATGTCGATTTGGTAACTCTTGATATGGAGGAGCCTGAAAAAGCGATAAAGCACGCGCACAAATCTCTCGGACCCGGCGGATGGCTTGCCGTATACTCGCCGACAATCGAGCACGCTTCCTCCGCTTGCGCGCAAATAAGGAAGCTGACGTTTACGGAACCGAGGGTTTTGGAAACCTCGCAGCGCGAATGGAGAATGAATATATTCGACGGAAAGACGAGAAGCCGCCCGCGTTCCGGCGGAATCTTCACGGGATTTCTCGTGTTTGCGAGGAAGATATAAGTGGTGGGCTCGCCCTGATTCTCATTCAGATTTTTGAACTCCCCTGGACTTTTTTTCTTATATTTCTTTTTTGCCTGGGATTTTTTCTTCGTAAGAAAAAAGCCCATCAGGGGTTTCCTGCTCCCAAGGCAGGAATCCTAAACCAAGCTAGACTACGAGCCCGACAGAAAGAGAATTCTGATTTGCTTTATTTAAGCGTTAAAACCGTCCGTTTCAAAATCATAATTTTTGGCGAATGTCCAAGGATTATCCAAACCAAAAATATAAATGGCAGCTTTTATCTCGCCTGGTTCTTTGGCTATATTATTTCCGTAATGAATTCTGTAAATAGATTTCTCATTTGTGTCTACGCGAACAATGCAATCTACATTTCCATTTCTTGCTAATTCAGGAATTTTATCGAATTCTATAGGCACGGCAATAACAGTTCCATTGCCTTCTTCTTTTCCAGCATCCGACTTGATTGCATAATTCTTAGTGTTGGGTCTCATTTCATTTATCATACTTTCACTAACTACGATATGGTAACATAAGCATATAAAGATAATAACTTATATAAAACTGAAGTTAATCAATAATTATTGTGTGAGAATATGGAAAAAGCGGATGTGAGAATTACAGATTATCATTTGAAAATAGTAGATTTGATGGTAGCATCAGGACTCTATGAAAATAGAAACAAAGTGTTTGAAGCTGCTGTAGCAGGACTAATTAGAAAAGAGAGCGGAAAACATCGATAATATAACGAAGATTCTTGCGTTTAAGAAGTATATATCCAAATAGCATTTCTACTCTCCCAGATTCACCTTCATCACTTTCCTGAAAAGCACGTCGCCGCGCTTTGTTTTTGTTCCCGCTTTCAGCAGACCCCATTTCAGCTGTTTCTCGGAAAAATCTTTTTTAACTCCGAGCTGCTCCGCTATCCTTTCCGCGGTCTGCGGCATAAAAGGATAAAGCAATACTGAAATTATCCTTATCGCCTCAAGCGTGTTGTAAAGCACCTCGTTGAGCTTTTCCTTTTCCGTTATTTTCCATGGCTCCGTCTCGTTTATGTAGCGGTTCGCATCGGACGAAAGCGAGAAAATCGCCTCAAGCGCGTGGTGGAATTTCAATTCTTCAAGATGTCCGTCCACTTTTTTTATCGTTTCTTCGGATTTTTCTTTCAGGAATGATTGCTTGTCGGTCTTTGGAATTGCGCCGCCAGAGTATTTTTCCGCCAGCACAAGGCTCCTGTTCACGAGATTTCCGAGATTGTCCGCGAGGTCCGAGTTGACCCTCTGCATGAATGCCTCTTCCGTAAAGTCTCCGTCCTCTCCGCTCGGAATCTCGCGCAGCAAAAAGTATCGCAGCGATTCCGCGCCGTATAATTTTATCATCTCGAACGGGTCGACAACGTTGCCGATGCTCTTGCTCATCTTCTGCCCGCCGGACGTGACGAATCCGTGCACGAATATCTTTTTCGGAAGCGGCAGCTTTGCGGAAAGAAGCATCGCAGGCCAGAAAATTGAATGGAATTTCAAGTTATCCTTTCCCAACACGTGCAAATCCGCGGGCCAGTATTTCCTGAATTTTTTCGGCTCCGATATGAATCCTATTCCGGAAAGATAATTTGTCAAAGCATCGCACCAGACGTAAATTACCTGCGACTCGTCGTCCGGAACAGGAATTCCCCATTTTAGCGCAGCTGTCGAGCGCGAAAAGCTTATGTCATCTATTTCTTTCAGAATGTTCAGCGCCTCCTGCTTTCTTGTCTCCGGCACCAGGAGAATCTCGCTGTCTTCTATAAGCTTCGATATTTTCTTGGTATATTTTGAAAGCCTGAAAAAATAATTTTCTTCTTCGAAAACCTCGGGAGCTCTTTGGTGCTCGGGGCACAAGCCGTTTACTATTTCCCTTTCGGTCTTGAAGCTTTCGCAGCCGTAGCAATACAACCCGCTGTATTTTTTCTTGTATATGTCTCCGCTTTCAGAAAGCAGCCTCCAAATTTTCTGCGCGGTAGGCCAATGCGCCTGCTTGTCCGTTGTCCTGTTGAAAATATCGAATGAGATATTCATAAGATTATCAAGTTCTTTAAATTTTTCTGTGTTCTCGTTTGTAAGCTCTTCCGGCGTTTTGCCAAGTTTCTCGGCTGTCTTTTTCAATTTCATCCCGTATTCGTCCGTTCCTGTAAGAAAGAAAACATCCTCGCCTTTTGTGCGGTGCCAGCGGGCTATGGTGTCAGCTACGGTGAATTGGTACGTATGTCCCATATGCGGCGGGCCGTTCGTGTAGGCTATCGCCGTTGTCAGATAGAACTTCTTTCTTTCCGGTTTTTTAGCGGTCTTCTTTTTCGCAGCCGGCTTTTTCTCGCTCATAAGAAACAGATGTCCTGCAAGGTATAAATAATTTTTAACAAAGGTCATTTACACCGCGTAGAACTTCTTGTAATCGAACGCCTTTTCCATCGCCGCGACGTCGCGCTTGTAGAAATTATCTTTCAGCTTCTGTCCATTTTTATTTTCCCATTCCTCTATCGAAACGGAATACTTTTTCTGTATCTTGTCGCGGTACCACTGCGGTATCACGTTGAATGCGCAGAAAGGCACTATCGTTCCATCAGGCTGCGCGTAATGCACGCAGCACCTTTTCACGCGCTCTATGTCGTAATTGTGCAGGTCCATGAAGTGCATCAGCCCTATGAACAAAGTTTTCTTGTGCAGGTCGCCGAGCGCCTCGTAGCTGCCTTTTGTAAGGATGCTGAACATTATGTTCGCGAGGTTCAGGTCTTTCGGCTGTTTTTTGCTGTCAATAAAGCTGTTCAGTTTCATCAGGACTTTTCCCGCGGCAAGCAGCTTGTTCTTGCCGACTTTTACGTCTTCGGCTTTTTCCCCAAGATATTCCACCAAGCCGGGAACATCAAGGAATCTCGGCAGCGGCACATACTTGTTACCGTCCTTGAAAATGTATGTCGCCATCCCGCAGACCGCGTGCGTGCTCAATTCGTATTTTGCGTTTCCCGTGAGCGCCTCCAGAAAGTGCGTGATGGCGGAAACCGTGGGCACGGGATAAAAATCCTCCTTCTCAACAATGCCGGTCTGCGCAAGCCGCTCGATGACGTCCGGAATCGTTATTCTCATTCTTTTCAAGTCCGCTTTCGTTATCCTGCCGACGAGGGAAACGGGCTGGTAATTTATTCCGCGAACCGTGCCCATGTTTTTCAGTCCGAATTTCAGGATGTTGCCGACATCCTTGTCGTTCGTTCCGTTTATCACCGTGGGCACCAAGACTATGCCCATTCCAACATTTCTGCAGTTCTCGAAAATCTTCGGAATCTCCCAATAATTCTTCGGGTTCGTCTGCGGCGTTGTGCCATCGAAGCTGAGGTAGACGGTGTTGACGCCGGCCTTCCTGACTTTTTTCGCGAATTCCGGGTCAGGCGCGAGCCTGTGCGTGCCGTTTATGTTGAGTTGCACGTGGCCGTAGCCCTCCTCTTTCGCTATCCTGATTATGTCAACCAAGTCCTCGCGCAATTCAGGATTGCCTCCTGTGAGCTGGACTGCGTTCGCAGCCACGGGCTTTTCGCTTTTCATCAAGCGAAGCATCTGCCTTATCTGGTCAAGCGAAGGGTCGTAAACATAACCCATCGCGGAGGCGTAGAAAAAGCAGTAGA
The DNA here is from genome assembly GCA_049303335.1 of Candidatus Aenigmatarchaeota archaeon. Classification (GTDB taxonomy): domain Archaea; phylum Aenigmatarchaeota; class Aenigmatarchaeia; order Aenigmatarchaeales; family DAIDAN01; genus DAIDAN01. The sequence goes on along the minus strand of JBAQNA010000041.1, from coordinate 13,391 downwards.
AGCACTGCAAGTCGCAGCGGTTTGTAACGACGATGTTCCCGAGCGCGGTGTGAGTTTTGTGCTCCTTGCACAGCCCGCAGTTTTTCGGGCACTGGATGGAATCCGCTTTTATTCCCGGGTTCGATATGCCTTTCCCATCGTGCGAGAATCTCATGGCTTTCTTGTACATCTCGAAATCGCCGTAATACAAGTCCTCAAAATCGCCGTGCTCCGCGCAGGATTTCTTTATCCAGACCTTTCCGCCGCGCTCGAAAATCTCGGCTTCAAGAAACTTCAGGCATTCGGGGCAAAGTGACTGGGTTTTCGTGATTGTTTTTTCAGGCATAAGGTTCAACCATGATTATGTTGTCCGCAAGAATTTAAATAAAGGGTAACTAATATAAAGATTTAACATTCCTAATAAGTCTTTGTGGTTTTTATGGGCAATCTAAAATACGGGTTAAGTCTTGTCAGGGACTTTGTAAACTTCACTCTGACAAACAAACCGCAGTTCGCGAATTACGACATTACTTGGAAATGCAACCTGAACTGCGAACACTGCTATTGGAAGAAATACTCATACAGCAAGAAAGAGCCTTCTGATGAAGATTGGGAAAGAACGTTTATGGAGCACAAGAAGAACGGGATGAAATATGCGATGCTCACGGGGGGGGAACCTTCTTTGCGGCAGAATGTTGTTGAAATGGCTGACAGGATTTTTGACGGCGTGTTCATAGTCTCGAACGGGACAGCAAAAATTCCAGAGAATATAAACAGGAGAATTTTCGTGAGCCTTGACGGAAACAGGGAAACGCACAATAAAATCAGGGGCGCGGATATATTTGACAAAGTTATGCAGAACATAAAAAACGACAAAAGGGTTGTCATAGCTTCCACGCTCTCCAAAACAAATTTCAAGCAGATAGAAGAGATAGTCAAGGTAGCGAAGGAAGCGAATGTTTTCGGCATCATATTCAGCCTGTATACCGCAGACAATCCTGACGACAGGCTCTTGCTTAATGGGGATGATTTGGATTACGTGATTTCAACGCTCAAGAAAGCGAAGAAAGAAAATCCTGATTTTGTGCTTCTTAGCAAAATGATGATAGACACATTCAAAACAAAAAAGCACGTAAAAGACTGCTTCCTAAGAAGCAAGTTTACTGTTTCCTATTATCCCGACTTGTCCGTCAAGACACCGTGCGTTCTTGGCGAGAAAGTCGATTGCACTACCTGCGGCTGCATTGTTCCGATATGGATGTATTGCATCAGGAAACTCGATATCGAGAGCGCAAAGATAGTCGGCAAAATGTTTTCGGTATGAAACTTATAAATTCCTGAAGCAAATATTTCATATGCCCGACAAAAAAGGCGCATGCCAGTCCTGCGGCAAAATCGCTTTTCTTCGTTCTTGTCCCGCCTGCGGCGCTGCCGTCTGTTCAGACTGCCTGCTTGAATACGGGTGCAAAATCTGCAGGGGAAAGGTCAGGATATGATAAGAAACGATTATTGAAATAAGAAAAACCAACTCGCTTACCGGATTTTTTTCCGTAAGGTCATAGTGCGCAAAATTCTTCAGCTAATCGCAAGATTCTATTACTCGATAGAATCTTTTATCGCTGTCAGCGCCTCTATCAAGCCCTGCACGACTTCCTTCTTTGCCTCGAAGCCGAGCGCGTTCTTGAAGCGTTTCTGGCCGGTCGGCAGCACGAAGCCCTTCGAGATGGAGATGAAATTGTTATCCCCCTCAGGCGTTTTTGCCCTCTTTCTCGCGACTTCCAAAAATTTGTTCGTCCCGAATTTTACCTCTTTTGTTTCCAATGTCTCGAATTCTACCATTTCCATCATCCTCTTTCCGATTTCTCGGATTTCTTTTTGCGCTTTCGCGCGGTGTAACAGATAATGCAGGAGCGAAGTATTTAAAGTTTGGCTGCAAATAATTTACAAAGGTGGGAAGATGGGATTTTACAGAGAGTTCAAAAACATGTATCTGCAGCAGGTGGATCGAATATCATTTGACACTAATATTAAGAACAGTGTTGGCTATAGGGCTTTTTTGAGAAGTGAAAAAAACATCACTAAAGACGATCATTCTCTTGATGGAGAAACCTGCGGTGTTTTGGCGGGAATCTTTACGGATGTTTTAAGTTTGCTTATTCTTCCAATAGGATTGTACGCTTATCAAAAAATAAAAAAATCAAATCCTCAAATGTTATAGAACGAACAATTACAGCAGCGTTGTCGATTCAACCTCAACTTCACCTACGCCTTCTATCTTGCGGATTTCCCCCTCTACGTCCTGCTGCCCGTCGGGCACAATCACGAGAATTTTCAGAACTTTCAGGCCGAAGGCGATCGGCTCGATTCTCGAGTCCTGGACTTTTATCTTTTTCGCGATTTCCGCCTTTACCTTTTCCAAGTCAGTCTCGGCGGAAGCCGGCATTATCCTAATATTCATTCCGACCATTCCCATAAGATTCACCAAAATTCATTTCATCTTTCCGCTGTCAATCCTTTCTTTTAACTCTTCAGCCATTTTCATAAATTCTCTTTTAACGTCAATATTGTAATAATTCGCAATCAATATCAAGTCAAACAAAACGTCCGCGACGGAATCCTTCAAGTCAGCTTTTTTTCTTTTTTCCGATTTAAATTTTTCCCGCACCAAAATTGCATTTGAAAGTTCGCCAACTTCCTCCATCAAATCCGTCATTATAACTTCAGGTGTCCATTTCCTCTCGCGAATTTTCTGCTCAAAAAACGTGTTTATTTCAGCAGTCTTTTTCTGGAGTTCCTCCATCAGAATCAACCAAACATTATCATGGCCCCTCGAATCCGCACTTCTCGCAGCGGTAACCGTTTGACAGTTTCCTGCACTGGCTGCAGCGCATTACCGTTGTCTCGCCGCATTCCGGGCAGGGAAACTTCACGAAGTCCTCCTGACCGAGAAGGCTTATTCCGCAATTCGAGCATTTCAAATTCATAATTAGCACCTACGGTTCCGATACCTCCCTTAAATTTAGGTATTCCTATTCTCTGGTTGAACCTATTTAAGTCTTTCTGCTTTCTCGGTTTTAAATAAGACGGGAATTATATTTTAGATGCGCCCCTGTAGTCTAGCTTGGATAAGCCCTTTTCTTTTTGGTGCGAAAGTGAAAAAGAAAAGCGCTTGCGGAAAAGAAAATTAAAATTCAGGAAAGTTTTTCCGAAAGTCGCGGAAAGAAAGGGCTGCAGACAGGACATGAGGTTGCGGAAAAGGTTTTCTTTCAAAAAGAAAACCTTTAGCAAAAGAAACGATATAGAAAAAAATATTATGCAAACACCTCAGGACCCGAGTTCGAATCTCGGCGGGGGCACCACAACATTTAAGTATCCTAAAACAAAACAATTTTTGATTCTTATGCGGGTTGACTGCGCGATTTGCGGCTACATAATCATAGACGGGACAAGATACGACCACGACGTTGTCGTATCCGGAGGACGCGTTTCAAAACGGCAGAACAATTCTTCCGTAACAAGAGGCGAGATGCAAATTCTTATGGCAGGAAACCCAGATGCGATTGTAATAGGGACGGGCCACAGCAACATCTGCGGTGTCGAGCCTGCAGGAGCGGTTGACGCGCAGGTCGCTGGCATCGAGATAATCGCAAAACCGACTTCCGCGGCTTTGGACGAATTCAACAAGCTCTCGCGCAGGAAAAACGTGGCCGCGATTTTTCACGTGGTGTAAGGCTTAAATGCTTTTTCGTGCAACATAATTATGTGTTTTTATGCTGCCAATAGCTTATGTATATTTCAAGAAAAGTGCCGGCGATATTACTGATATTGAGTTTTCATATGGCGGTGACTCGGGCAGTTCCCGTCATTCTCCATCAAGTCGTGCGGATTCAAAATGTCTTGATTTAATTCTCAAGGCAAGAAAAGAAGCTCTTAGAATGGATCCTGCAAAACCTGAGAAGGAAAGCGAGATATCAGGAGACTTTAGAAACGTTTATAATGGAAGAATTTTCAATCTAAAGGAATATTTTGAAACAGGATATGAGGGGCGCAAATCAATTGACTTTCGTTTAAAAAATGCGAGAAATGGCGCATCGCTAATTGCTTCTTTTGGAGTGCCTCCGTACGGGCATGAATATTCCGTGGAAAAGCTTGCCTTGCTCATAGGCGGTTCGCATAATCTGCTGCCTGAAAAACCGATTCCAGAAAATATTGAAAACAGCATAGAATTTGTGAAATTTAACATTGAGAAATGGATCCTGAATGTCTCGATGAAAGAAATTACCAGAAAAGTTTCTGATAATGACGGTGAAATTGTTCAGAATAAGGTATGGGCTTGATTAGCGAAAACTATTTCTATCCTTTTTTCCAACATTTTCTATGCTTGTCACGAAAGCTTCAGGCGAACAGGAGGAGTTCAATCCCGAGAAATTGAGGCAGACCTGCCTGCGCGCGGGCGCTTCCGGGCAGCTTGCCGGCAAAGTCGTGAAAGAAGTTGAAAAAAAGATTTTCGAGGGAATATCCACAAAACAGATTCTGAAGATAGCGCTCTCCATCTTGGACAGGGAAATGCCGCACGTCGCCGCGAAATACGACCTGAAAGGCGCGATAATGCGGCTCGGGCCCGCGGGGTTCGAGTTTGAAAATCTTATAGGCGAGATTCTGCGCGAATACGGATACCGGACTTCCGTGCATAACATCATCAGGGGATTCTGCATCGAGCACGAGGTTGACATGATAGCGGAAAAGACGATCGATGGCGCAAAGGAGACGGGGATGATAGAATGCAAGTATCACAACGCATCCGGAATATTCACGGGTGTGAAGGATGTGCTGTATTCTTACGCGCGCTTTGAGGACTTGCAGCAGGGCGCGAAATTTTCAAAAATAAAATTCACGCAGTGCTGGCTCGCGTCAAACACGAAATTCTCGTCGGATGTCATAAAGTACGCGAACTGCAAGAATATAATTCTGATAGGATGGAAGTATCCGGAAAATGTTGACAGCAGGGACAAAAATGCCATACCGAGCCTGAAAATTATGCTTGACGAAAAGAAGCTTTACCCGATAACCGCGCTGCGAACCATAGACAGGATTTCGCAGGATAAGCTTGCAGCTGCAGGACTTATGTTCTGCAGGGACCTGGTAAGGAACAAGATTGAAAAGCTCGAGGCTGACACCGGAATAAGCAGGCGAAAGCTGAAAGAATTGATAGACGAGGCCGAGGTGCTGTGCAACGCCTGATTGTTTGTATCAATTTTTCTAACGCTTAAATAATATGATGCCACAAGATTCTCTTTACAAAGGTGATATTATGAATTATGCCGAGGAGTCGCTGAAAATGCACAGGCAGAAAAAGGGAAAGCTGGAAATAGCGAGCAAGGTTCCGCTGGGAAGCAAGGACGACATGTCGATAGCATACACGCCGGGCGTCGCAGCGCCGTGCATGGAAATAGCGCGCGACAAGAACAAGGTTTACGAATTCACGATAAAGCAGAACAGCGTTGCGGTTGTCACGGACGGCTCCGCTGTCCTTGGGCTGGGAAACATAGGCCCCGAGGCGGGGCTTCCCGTTATGGAGGGAAAAGCAATTCTGTTCAAGAAATTCGGCAACGTTGACGCTTACCCGATATGCCTTGCCACGCAAGACATGGACAAGATTGTGGAAGCGGTGAAATTGATTGCGCCCGGTTTTGGCGGAATAAATCTTGAGGATATTTCCGCGCCGCGCTGTTTTGAAGTCGAGGAACGCCTGAAAAAAGAATTGGACATTCCGGTTTTTCACGACGACCAGCACGGCACCGCGATAGTAGTGCTTGCTGGGCTGATGAACGCGCTGAACGTCGTGGGTAAGAGAATGGAAGACGTCAGCATAGTGATATCGGGCGCGGGCGCTGCGGGAATGTCAATCGCAAAACTTCTGCTCGCGTGCGGCGCGGAAAACATAGCTATGACCGATACGGCGGGAGTGATTTGCGAAGGCAGGAAGGAGAACATGAACCGCGCGAAGGAGGAAATCGCGAAAAGGACGAACAGGAAAAAAATAACAGGATCCGTTGCGGACGCGCTGAAAGGCGCGGACGTTCTAATCGGCGTTTCCGGGCCGAACACGGTGACAAAGGAAATGATTCAGACAATGAACAAGGATGCGATCGTTTTCGCGATGGCAAATCCCGTGCCCGAGATAATGCCCGACGACGCGAAGGCGGGCGGCGCGAGGATAGTGGCGACGGGCAGAAGCGATTTCCCGAACCAGATCAACAACGTTCTTGCGTTCCCGGGAATCTTTCGCGGCGCTCTTGATGTCCGCGCCAGCGACATAAACGAGGAGATGAAGCACGCGGCCGCGCACGCACTCGCGGGCCTTGTGAAAAATCCGTCGGAAGAGAAAATAATCCCGAGCCCGTTCGACAGCGGCGTCGCTGAAGCCGTGTCTTCGGCTGTGGCGGAAGCTGCGAGAAAAAGCGGAGTGGCGAGAATATGAAATGTTTTTCAGAAAGACACATAATGATTTATTCTGCTTTCAAAAACAGGCAAATGAAAACACTCAATGTCTAATTGCTCAAGCTCTTCAACTCCCTTGGTTTTAGGATTCATGTCATACTTTCCAAAAATTACCTTTTTCACACCAGATTCAGCCAATTTATGAGCACATCCTTTCATTAAATTCGCAATCCTATTCGTGCATGGTTCTAATGTTACAAAAACAGCTGAATTTTTTAGATTATTTTCAGCTTTTTCTATCATACAATGTTCTGCATGCTTTCCAAAACCTGTTTCAAACCTGTGTCCTGAAGAAACTATCTCATTGTCTTTTATTGCCAATGCACTTACAGGCATGTTTGAAGAAATGAAGCCGCACTCTTTTGCTATGCCGCCGCATAAATCAAAAGCAAAATCTTCTGACTTTGTATATTCAGAGATGGTATAACCTGTCCTTTTATAATTCGTATGCATTTTTTGAGCAACATCAGCCAAATCCCTGCATGTATCTATATCTATCGTTTCTTTTTCTCTATAAACTTTGAAAAAGGGTCTTCTGAAAAGATAATATGCAGAATTGGCTATAATATTAGTAAAATTATTTGGCAAATTCTTTAACAAATCTTTTTGTCTCGATTCAGCGAATTTCTTATTTAATCCAAGCATATATGGTTTCTTGTCGCGGTTGAACCCTGCAACATATCTATTTTTATCCAATTCTTCAAAAACCTTGCTGAAGAAAGAAGTATCAAATGCTGGAGTATCAGGAGAAATAATTGCTGCTTTGTTTGACAATGTTTCATTAAAGACTGTTTCCAAACTTATAACAGAATCATGCATGCACCCAGAAGACTTTTGTGAAGAAAGCAAATCTATATCAGGATAGTTCTCTTCAAAAAGCTTTTCATCTTTTTTCGGGCAGGAAATATAAACACTATCAGTATACATTCGGCTTATATCCAAGGTATCATCAAGCAAGGATTTGGCGATTCTTGCACTCTTTTCATATCCTATATACCTCCCTAATCTTGTTTTTGAATTTCCAGGAGTTGGATATTTGGACATGATGATTATCGATTCATTATCCCTCATACGATTTTTATTCTATTTAAAAGATTTAAGTTCATATGTAACTAATAATGGTTGATTCTTATGGGAACAAAAATAGAAATCAAGAAACAGGAAGTGAAGGACGGGGTCTACGATTCAATCATAATAGGCGCGGGTCCCGCGGGATTGAACGCGGGGCTGTATCTGCGAAGATACGGCTCTTCCTGCATTATCCTGACAAATCCGGAGCAGCCGTCTCAAGTCGATATAACGCCTTTTGTTGACAACTACATCGGGATTCAGGACGTGACGGGTGCGGAGCTCACAAAAAGAATGATGGAGCACGCGAAAAAGTTTGACGTTGAAATCAGGTATGAGAAGGTCGGCGACATTAAAGTTGAAGGAAATGTTTTTGTTGTTGTTTCTGAAAAAAATTCTTACAAGGGAAAGACGGTTGTCATCGCGACCGGCGCGAAGCACAGGAAAGCGGAGGTGAAAGGCGAATCCGAATTTTTTGGAAAAGGCGTGAGCTACTGCGCGACGTGCGACGGCTTCTTCTTCAAGGGCAGGAAAGTCGCGGTAATTGGTGGCGGCGATTCCGCGCTCGTTGCGGCCATCTTCCTGAAAGAGCTCGGCTGCGATGTAACGCTCGTCCATCGCAGGAACGAGTTCCGCGCCGCGGAAGTTTACGTCGAGAAGGCGAAAAACATCGGGATAAAATTCGAGCTTGAACGGACGGTCGCGGAAATCGCAGGAGACAAAATGGTTGAGAAAATTATTCTTGACAACGGAAAGGAAATTCCCGTGAGCGGTGTCTTTGTTGCGATAGGCGAGGTGCCGGCGGTCGAGATTGCGAAAAAAGTCGGGGTAAACGTGACAGAAAACGGGTTCATAACAACGGACAAGAGCCAGATGACGAACGTTCCCGGAATTTTCGCGGCGGGCGACATCTGCGACAACCCGCTGAAGCAGATAATAACCGCTTGCGCCGACGGCGCGGTTGCCGCGTTCTCGATAAAGAAATGGCTCGGAACGAGAAAGTGAAAAGCCGCGCAAACCGCAAAGCTTAAATAGAGTTTTCCGTATCTATTATACTGCTTAAAATCTTCCGGTGTTCTGATTATGATAACAGGAAAAAACGATTACACGCGTTTCGAGGTTGCGAGAATAATCGGCGCGCGCGCCCTGCAGATCTCGATGGGTGCGCCATTCCTTCTGAAAATGGATGGGCAGGAAAAAATGACTCCGCTCGCGCTCGCAAAAATGGAATACGACGCTTTCGTGATTCCGCTGACCGTAAAGAGAAAACTCCCGAAGAGAAGGGGGGAGTAAAATCAGAGTCTGTGATTCCGATACATTCCTAATTATTTCTAAGATTTATTTTCCATTAATACCCGCATCTTCATCAATATTGCTTCACTAAATCTCGGCTCAAACAAATATTTTTCTTGCCTCCTCCTCCGCGATGCGAATGACTTCTTTTACTGGAATTCCCGCGGCGTTGGCTATTTTTTTGCAGTCCTCGAATTCCGCGGAAATGTTAAGCAGGACGCCGCTTGCGTCGCGCGCGATTTTGACAGGCACATGATGCTCCATTCCTTTCACGATTATTTTTGCGGAATCCATCTGCCGCGCGGCTATCAGCCTGTGTTTTACGGGAATCACCCTCACGCCGAGGCTGCCCGTCTCCTCGATTATTTTTCGCGAAAGCATTTCAGAATTTTCCGGTTTCGTAATTACTTGAATGATGTGGCCGCTCCTGCTTTTTTTCATGGTCGCGGGTATCACGCAAACATCCTTCGCTCCCGCAGCGAGAAGATTTTCGATAAGGTTTCCCAGAACCTCGCCGGTAACGTTGTCCACGTTCGTCTCAAGCACTTCAATGTCGTCCTCTATCAGCGCTTCATCCGTCTCGCCTTCCATAACGCGAAGCACGTTCGGTATTTCGAAGTCCTTGCTTCCCGCGCCATATCCTATCTTACTTATCGCCATCTGCGGAATCGATTTCGCCTGCTCCGCAAAATGCGCAAGAATCGCCGCGCCCGTCGGCGTGAGCAGCTCGTGCTCCACCGGCCCCGAATGCCAAATCAATTTTGAGGATTTCAGGATTTCAAGCGTAGCCGGCGCTGGAACGGGAAATTTTCCGTGTTCCATCTCCACATATCCGGAGCCGACCGCAATCGGAGCGCAGAATATCTTGCAGCTGCGGGAGTCGAGACTGTGAAATGCAGCGCACGCACCTATCACGTCCGCTATCGCGTCCTCCTGCCCAAGCTCGTGAAAATGAAGGTGCTCCAACCCTTCGCCGTGAACTTTTGATTCCGCTTCCGCCATTATCCTGAAAATCGCAAGCGCGTCCTTTTTTATTTCCTGATCCAGATTGAGCGATTCTATATGCGCAACAATTTCCGCGTAGCTTCTGCTTCCCTCGTTTTTTGTTTCCACAACCGCGATTGTCGCGCCGATGCCCTTTCGTTTTGTTTTTTCCATCCTTACGGAAACTTTCGCGGACAATTCCATCGCGCTTTTCACCGCGCTCGCGTCCGCTCCCAAGTCGACAAGGCTTCCGATTATCATGTCGCCGGACGCTCCGGAAAACGGGTTGAAAACAATCGCTCTCATATTTTTATCACCTGCCTCATATCGCTATTTCTTTTTCAGCCAGCTTATCATCTTGTACGCAAGCGCGGCGGCGCCGAAACCGTTGTCGATATTTACGACAGCTATTCCAGGCGAGCAGGAATTGAGCATCGACATCAGCGCGGACAAACCGCCCATTCCCGTGCCGTAGCCAACCGACGTTGGCACCGCTATGACGGGCTGCTTCACAAGCCCGCCTATTACCGAGGGAAGCGCGCCCTCCATTCCCGCGACAACTATCACAACGTCCGCCTTTCTTATCGCTTCCAACGCGCTTTCCGTCCTGTGAATTCCGGCGACGCCGCAGTCATAATGGCGAAAAACTTCCAGCCCGAGAAATTCCGCGGAAAGCGCCGCCTCCTCCGCGACAAAATAATCCGACGAGCCCGCGGACACGACTGCAATCGAGCCGGCATTATGGATTGCGTCAGTCTCGCCTACAACGCATATTCCCGCGGTCCTGTCGCTTTTTATTTTTCCCCTGAATTTTTCTTCCAGCAACAATATTTGTTCAGCGGAGCATTTCGTGACAAGAACCTTTCCATTAGTTTTCAGAAGGTTTTCAACAGCATTTATCAGGCTGTCATTGTCCTTGAACTTCGAAAAAACAACCTCGGGAATTCCCGCGCGCTCTTTCCTGCCGCCGTCCGTATTCACATTTTTCATGCGTTTATAATAGAAGTCAAAACTTAAAAGATTGCATTACCTCCCTGCTCCTCCTCCACCGCTTCCCCCGCCGCCGAATCCGCCACCTCCTCCGAATCCTCCGCCTCCCCCACCGAATCCGCCTAAAACAACAGCATTGCCGTATCTTCGTTTTCTCTTTTTCAGCAAGTGCCCGTTCTCGCATTTGTAAATGTCATAGTCTCCTTCTGTCTTCTGGAATTTCATCCGTTTCCCGCATTCCTTGCATTTCGGCGGAATAATTGAAAGCGACGGGATTATGGAAAACATCAAAACAGCCGCAAATATGATGAACGGGAGATTGTCAATAATCAGACTGGAAATATCGCCACTGAATTGTCTTCCAGCGTTCCCCGCGCGAACCTCGTCGGCGTTCGCGTTAATAATCCGCGCAAATTCCTGCGTCGCGAACACGATTCCGAGAACGGTCCGGTTTGAATCGCGGTTCGGCACGTAAAATTCGTCCAGTATGCTTCCCACTTTCGAGTCGGGCAAAATCCCCTCCAGCCCGTATCCGACCTCGACTTCAATTCGCTTTTCCTTGACGGCATAAAGAATCAGCAAGCCGTTGTCGTTCGCGGCTTTTCCAATTTTCCATTTGTTGAAAAGTTCCGTCCTGTATTGCGACGGCGTCTCCGGCGCGGTTGTCTGTACAGTCACTACAACAACTTCCGCTGTCGTGTTCTGCTCCACAGCCGACAGCAAGCCGCGCAGCTGCGAAACGCTTGTGGAATCGAGAAATCCCGCGAAATCATTCACATACTTGTCCTGCCATTGCGGAAATCCCTGCGCGGAAGAGAATGCGGATAAAAGAATAAAAACAAAGATCGCGGCAAAAATGGTTTTCATAATAAACAGCCGGTATTAATTTGGTTTGACTGTTATAAAAACGCTTCTCAGTAAAGATGGCTAATGCGCACCTGACTTTTATCTTCTGGTAATTGCCTGATTTTAACGTCTTTATTGTATCCAAATTTTTCTATTAAACCTCTAACATATTCAAGATTTCCTATTGTATAAATGGTTTTTATTTCGGTTTCTTCTTTTAAGTCGATTTTTCCCAACGTCTTGAAAAACCAGTCTCCTTCCTCATATATTTTATTATTTGGCATTTCAAATTGCAAGATTCCCTTAGAACTGCCGGACTTAATGGTATAAAACAATGAATAATCCGGTTTCTTGGCTGTGAAAATAAAGTCTTCTTCCTTTAGGATTCCTTCAAGCCTTTTTTCCTTTAGAGCCTGATTAAAAAATACCACGCTCCGAACATGGTCTAAAAAGCTGATTACTTGCGGGTATTCAAGAATTTTTCTCATTTCTTCGCCTGATATTTTGTTGACGTCCACCAAGATATCCAAGGGATTTGTTCTTTTAATGTATTCAACCAATTCATTATCATCATTAAAGTCTGCTTTTCCTTTTTTCCTTAAAGCATCTGATATTATTTCGATTCTTGCCAAATACCTTTCATATTTCGCCCTTTCCGGCGATATGATATATCCATTCTTTAGAATATCTTCCAAAAAAGGCGTTCCATGATTAGCCACTGGCATAAATATAACCCTTATAGCTACTACTGTGAAAAATTATAAATACGCCAAATTTTTGAAGGTGTGACGCGGGAACAGATGTTCAAACCTTTCTAGAAATATGTAGATTGATAAGACAATCCGTTCACGGAACAGATGATTATGGAAGCTGTCCCGTTCCAATCTGCGGCGTCACCAAGCTCTGCGCCTGATAATATTCCTTCCCCGCGAAGCCGAACCAGCCAGCGAAAATGTTGCTCGGGAAAGTCCTTATCGCGGTGTTGTAAGACTGCAACGAATCAATGTACCTGCCGCGCGCGACAGCAATCCTGTTCTGCGTTCCCGTGAGCTCATCGGTGAGCGCGACATACTGCTTGTTAGCCTGAAGAACCGGATAATTTTCCGAAGTTGAGACGGCCTTAATAAGAGCGTTAATCCCGTTGGTCATCTGGACTCCCGCAGCATCTTTGTCAAATGTGCTCTGGGAAGTCTGCCACTGCGAACGCGCCGTTGTAACGTCTGTTAAGAGTTTTACCTCAACATTCACGGCGCTGCTCACGGTGGAAACAAGATTCGGTATCAGGTCGGACTGGCGCTGGTACTGGTTGTTTACCTCGCTCCACTTGCCGCTCACGTTCTGGTCAAGGGAAACGAAATTGTTGTAAGCGCCGGCTATCACGCCGAGAACTATAAGAACAATTACTCCGGCTGCAATCGGCAGCTTGTATTTCTGCAAAAATGTCTTTTCTTCCTTTGACATAATATCAATTGCAGGATGACGTATTTAAAGATTCGACAATAAATTCTGGAAGCGATTAAAAGCTTATAAACGTTACTGCAAAATATAAGTTCACGAATTATCATGGTGCGATTATGTCATTATTCAAATATCTGCGAAAAACGTTTGACGACAAGAAGCAGCGCAAGAAGAACGTGATAGTCTGGAACAAGCAGGCGACTATCGTGCGGGTTGGCGAGCCTTCGCGCATGGACAGGGCGCACGCGGTCGGCTACCGCGCAAAGCAGGGG
>JBAQNA010000040.1:0-7408 GCA_049303335.1 Candidatus Aenigmatarchaeota archaeon | reverse complement strand
ACAGCGACAACTGCGCCGTCAATTGCGAAGCCTGCTCGGAGCCGGAAGAAGTTGTCTGTGTTGCGAGAGTTGAAGAGAAAACGTAAAACACTCCGATTAGCGAGACGGTTGTCATAAGAAGCATTATTGTCGCGATAACCGCGGAGATGGCTTTTTGTCTTTGCATTATCATGCAAAATAAATGCAGAAACTTTAATATAAACCATGCGCTATTAGGTCATGTCGACTTCATAGCTTTTTCTGTCGGATTTCTGGCAGATTGCCGTTATCCTTAGCGTCTTGAAAGTTTCCCCGCCAGCGGGCGCGCCCGATGACGAGTTCACGGCTTTCAGGAGCGTTGCCACGCCTTTTGCCAGCGGCGTTGTCTCGTTATACTGGTTTGTCGGGTTGAAAGTGTAAACTCCGCTGTTCGTGATTATGCCGAGCGAAAAATTATACAAATCCTCCGCGCCGCTGTTGTATATGGAAACGTTCACGCTGCTTGAAACGCCGGAAAAGTTGTAAACAACATCAGCCTTTTGCACATCCAGATTCGCATAAGTGCACTGCACGGTTTTCGGTCCCTTGTCCGAAATGGGGTTGAAAATCGCGTTTATGAATCCAGTGCCCCAGCCGAACACAATTGCCGCGGCGGCCATCGTGAACGCTATCAGAAGGACTGTTGCTATCAGAGGTGAAATGGCTTTTGCGCTCATAAGAATCAAGAACTATTGATATTTTTTGATATATAAACTTTTTACGATTCCGCAGTTTTCAGCAAGTCCCTACGGCGGCGCTGTCGTTCGTCATTGTCATTGATATCGGGCAGTTCAGCACCGAGACTTTCAGCGTCTTTATCGGCCCGTCGTAATAGGTGTAGGCCTGGAGCGTGAGCGGCTCGCTTGCCGCAGGAAGCGTCAGCCCGCCGTTCAGCGGCGTGTCGTTCTGGTAAAGCCTGCCGTTGATGTCAGCGAACACCGTGAAGTTCGAGAGCGGCGTTGAGCCGATGTTTCTCACCGACGCTTTTATTGTCTTGAAATATCCGTCCACCGCGAACTTTTGCAATCCGTTCTGATAGTGCTGCAGGATTTCATCCGCCGACAGAGTACGGTTGTAAACTTTCATTTCGTCGATTGTGCCGTTGAAATAGTTTCCGCTATTATCCCTGCCTATGATCACGGTTCCGCTTGAGTTTGTCGCCGGAATAACCTGTCCGCTTCCCGCGGCGCCGTTAACATAAAGTGTTCCGGACGAGTTGACAAGATGGAGCCAGCCGGCGTCCGTGCCGTTCTTTTTCCAGAGCTCAACAGTGACGCCCATGCCTGACATTGATGTTACGTTCACATAATCGTTCGCGCCGTCAAACTGCGTGCCGTTCGCAATCTGCCCGGCGGTGAAGTTCTGCGACGGCGGATTCGCAAAATTCTTCATCAGTCCGCCGTTCCCGTATCCGCTCGAGTCCGCGGTATAGTTGCTCGCGTTCACGCTGTCCAGCTTCCAATATCCGACCAGCGAGTTGTCGCGCACGCGCGTGCACATCGCGGTGTCGATAAGAAGCGAGCCTTTCTGCGCGCACACCGCCTGGCTTGATGCCGAGTCCGTCTGGAATTTTATCACGCCGGTCATGAAGGATGTGACTATCACAGCCACGCTCACAGTGAATGCCACAACAATGACGGTTGCAATCAGCGCGGATACCGCTTTTTTCATACATATATTATGGAGTTTTATCTAATAAACTTTCGTTACGGCAGGTGTTAGAAGATGTTGCTTTTTTGCCTTTCATAATATCTGCTTCATCGCAACCGTGTCGTCGGGCGCGAGCGCGCGGCTCCAGACGCGGACCTCGTCGATCGTGCCGTTGAAATATCCCACACTGTTTGCCCAACCAATTTTAACTGATTGAGTTGTTGAATGTATAGTTCCGTCATACGCTGTTGGGGTGCTTGCTTCTATTCCATTTATATACAACCTGACAAAGCTGCCATCAGCTACAGCAACTATATGATTCCAGTCAGTGGAAATAGAAGACGTTGTTATTGTTTGTTTGTAGGATGTATCTGATTGATATATTGCAAAATAAATTTTATGATCCGTGGTTGTAGTAATATGCCAACTTTCGCTTCCTGCGCGCTTTGAAACTATAAATTCTGTTTTACTTGGTGTATTTCCTTTTATCCACACCCCCATAGTAATCGCATTCGTGATATTCAAGCTACTTGCATTCCCGGCATCAATATAATCGTTCGTCCCATCGAACAATAATCCAGAACCAAACCTTCCTTCAGCCCAGCCGCTTGTCGCGTTTCCAGTCGTGTTCATGTTGGTCAATGCCCCGACATTTCCATTTCCCGAATTGTCATAAGCTATTGCGCCAGTTCCTTCGTCAAAACCCCAGCTTCCGACAAGGCCGTCCCTGTTCGGCTGGACATCAACAAGATTCTGCGCAACCGCCGCGCCGTTCGATATTTTCAAACTATGCTTTCCGAAAGGAATATTCCACAGTCCCGAAACATTCACAACACTCGAGTTGCCTTCCTGTATTGTTTGCGTATTCGCGCCCAATGCAATGTCATCCATCATCACAACCAGCGACTTGTTCTCAATAACCCCCTTTCCGCAATTTCTCAGCGTCACCTGATTTCCAATAATATTGTCAATTTGCATGCACATCGACAACTGCGCCGTTAATTGCGATGCCTGCTGGCCGCCTGCTCCAGTTGTCTGTGTTGCGAGAGTCGACGAGAAAACGTAGAACACGCCGATTAGCGAGACTGTGATCATCAGAAGCATAACGGTGGCGATTACAGCGGAGATGGCTTTTGTCATAAACAATAATCTGACTTGCGACTAATAAAGTTTCAGCCGAGCGTCCTGTTGAAAACCAGGATGTCGTCCGCAAAAGAATCTGCCTGCCGCAGTTTCAGCGCGACATAATGCGCGGACGTGATGTTGGCATCCGCGGAATATGCAAACGTTTTCATTGTTCCGTTGAGATAATATGTCACTGTCGTGTTGAAATTGTTTGAGACAGGAAATACGGTGGAGTTTGACATCCTGTTTGCGAGCGAGGAGAAAAAAACGCTCCAGCCGGAGCTCGTGTTGACGCTGATGTTCGAAACCGCGCTTCCCTGGAAATTTCCCACGGCAACGGTTATGTTCGTCGAATTCACGAACGCGAGCGAGTAGAAGAGCTGTAGGACGTATCCCCTTTGGTTGAACGAATCCTGTGAAAAGTTTGAGAAATTGTCAAGGTTCATCTCGAGGTTCTGCTCCGAATTCTGCTGCGCGAGCGATATGTCCGCGGTTTTCTGGTACTCGTTTTCAAGGTTGTCAAACGAGCTCTTCCAGTCCAGTCCCGCGTAAAACGCGCCTTTTCCTGTCTGCGACGTTTCCGTCTTGAGCAGCACAAGTATGAGCAGCACGAATATTCCCGTTATCAGGAACATCTGGCCCTTCCGTCCGGGGGAAACCTTAGGTTTGGCACGGAAACCTTTCGGGTTTCTGGCTCCGCCGAAAAACCTTCGGTTTTTCGTGCGCCCCCAAGGGTTCCCTATTCCTCTTATTGAGCTTGAATTTCTTTTTCCGCTCTTCCCTTTATTGTTTTTCATACAATCGACCACAAAAACAAATTCGCATTCGTGGGCTGGAAGAGCGCGGCTTCCCCCGCGATAATATAATTGACGGACACTATCGTCCTGTTGCCCGGAACGTCCGGCGCGCATGCCGCGCAAAACTGCATCGAGAAGTTCAGCGAGCGCGGAAGGCAGCTCTGGAAATAGCTTCTTATCCCGGTAGAATCGTTCGAGAGCGCGTAATATCTCAACACGCCGCGGCCGTCCAAGTCCCTGATGCAGGAGTATCCGTTTTCCTTTATGGTTGCCGCGTCAAACCCCGCTTCCTGCTTTGAAAACGAGTAAACCGATATGAGGGCTGCCAGTATCAGGACCGCGGCTATCACCGCCTCCAGCGTGTACATCATCCCTTTTGTTTTAGACATTTTTTTGCCAAGCATAATTCTCACCAAACGTTCACGCTCGCGAGGCACGGCTTCACCGAGCCTGACGAATTTATAATCATAAATGGGTATGATGAAGCCAATACATTCACCGTGTCCGGGACGTGCCTGCCGAAGCTGTACTCGCACGCGGTGATGTTGAAGTTGCCCTTCAGGTCGAGCGAATTTTTCACATCAGTGTATGAAAGATTCTGCAGCGCGCTTATTTTTTTGTCCGCCACAGCCGGGACTGTTCCGGAAGAAACAATGTAATTCGGCCTCGTATAATTGTATAATGCTTTTATCTCTTCGGCGGAAAGCGTGCGGTTGTAAATCCGCACCTCGTCGATCGTGCCGTTGAAATAATTTCCCGAAACGTCTTTCCCGATGACAACATTTCCCGAAGCGTTTGTTACAAAAATTTTCTGCCCCGAGCCCGCGGCGCCGTTAACATAAAGCGTTCCGGACGAGTTGGCTATGTGATACCATCCCGTATCCGTGCCGTTCTTTTTCCAATACGAAACCGAAACCCCCATATTTGCGAGGCTGGCTGCATTCACATAACTGTTTGTTCCGTTGAAAGAAATGGCGGAAAAAATCAGGCCTGCGGTAATGTTGCAGGTTGCGGGGTCGCATGAATAGTTAATCAATTTCCCGTCGTTGTGGTTGCCTGTCGAATCCAGCGTGTAGTTGCTCGCGTTCACGGAATCAAATTTCCAGTATCCGACCAGCGACGGGTCGTAGGAAAAGTTGTAAGCGGATTTTTTCGGAATTGCCGTGTTGTTGGTGTAATAGAGCCAGAATACCTGCGACGTGTTTCCCGTTATGTTGAAAAGAAAGTCTATGTTCGCCTCGCGAAGAAAGCCGGAATTGGCGGCGCACTCCGAGGAATTGTAAATCCTGAAAGGCGTCTCGTTCATAAAGCGGTCGTAAATGCGGATGGAATTGTTGTATGTTGTGTTGAAACAATTTGCATCAAAGACGACGTGCAGGTCAGCCTCCTCAAAACTGTGGTTGGCTCCGCCCTTTTCCGCGGCGGCTATCGCAATCCTTTTCAGGTCGGTTTTCAGCCCGGCGCGCACGGGCGCGTAGATGTTGTTTTCCCAGTTCTGCGGGATTCCCGAAGACTCGAAAAGTATTTTTTCCATTCCCGCGGCGGACGACCGCAGCTCTGAATTCTTGTCGTTCGGCGAAACGCGTGAAAAATAGTTTGTTATGTAAAACATCGAGAAGGCAATCACTACGACCATCACCGACAGGGCCATTGCGAAATCTATGTGCGACGCGCCTTTTCTCATAATATTAATTGCAGGGGCGATATAAAATGTTTTTCAATGCCGCAGGCTACCCGTAAACAAAGCGCTTTTGCACCTGTCCGGAAGAGGAGCCGTCGGAGGCGATAACCGAAACCGTGTATGGTTTTCCCGCAGCCATGCTTGACGAGGCAAGGTTCAGCGTAAAGTTTCCGTTTGTTGTCGCGTTCGAGGCAAAGTCCGCGGTTTCGCCTATTTTTGCCTGGACGTTTCCGGAGAAAACGCTGCCGTTAGCGTAATTTGCATAGCCGCGCACCGTGGAGTTGGCTATGCCGCTCACGGACACAAACACGCCTGCCTTGCCCAGCACAATCCTGTCTTCGACGGCGCCGTTGGAATTATACCTGTAATAGGAAATCCGGACGGGTTTTCCTGAAAGAGCCGAGCCCTGCATTTTTGTTTCAATGTTAAAAAGCGGACGCTCGATTTTGACAATCGGATTTTCAGATTCAAGCGCAAGCCTGTTGTTGTTATTTTCTTCCTTGGCTGTGTCGTTGAGGTTTATGCTCTCCGAAAGAAAGGAGTTTTTCCCGCCGCCGTCCGAGACTTTTACGGTGAGCGCGTAGTATTTTCTTTCGGACAGCGACGTGAATATCGTGAGATTGAAATGCCCGGTCTGGTTTGCGACTGTCGCGTTTTTGCTTCCGGTTTCAACAACCGTGGCGTTTATGAAAGCGCCGTTCCCGGCGGCTCCGCTACCCGCATAAAGCGCGTATCCGGACAAGGCAACGCTTCCCGCATTAACCGCAAGCGTTTTCAAATAAATCCGAAAGTCGCCGCCTTCTTCCAGCGCGATGGAATACTGCCTTCCGCCCGCCTTCTGCTGCAAGGCCAGCGACGACTCGCCAAGAAGAACGGACGTGTTTGCCTCAGGCACGGCAGGCGAATCTTTCAGCGAATAAAGCCTTACAATCTCGCTCGCAACCGTCTGCGAAACCGATGTCAAGTCCTTTCTGATACTCTCTTTTATGACGCTGTCGTAAACGTTCCAGACCATCGCGGATATTATCAGGAGCGCCATCACCCCGATTGCAAGAAACGCCGCGTGCGACACGAGTATGGAAATTCCTTTTTTCATACCATCATCCGTATTATGCCTTTCCCGCTCTCGTATAGCTTATGAGCCCCTGCCTGCCGTTTCCTTCAACCGAAAGCACGAAGCTGTAAACCCTTCCCGGCGAGAGGCAGAACTGCGGGCTTATTGAGAAGTAGCCGCTGCTGAATGTTGTTGAATATGTGTCTCCGGTTTCCTTGACGGAGAGCTTTACGGTTCCGCTGCCAATCAGCCCGCCGGTTGCGGAGTCCATTGCCCAAGCCGAAACCGGATAAGTCTGGAACGAGCAGGCTGTGCTGTTAGTTGTGCAGGTTGCGTTCGCGGCTGTCACTGCCTGTGACTGAATAGAAAGCGAGTAAGTGCAGTTGCCTGAAACTCCCAGATATGTGGAGTTAACAAAGACAGAGCTTGCGTTTGTGGTGTTCACAAACAGTTTCGCGAAATAATTTCCGCTTGCGTCGCTTGTGACAACGGTTGAATTGAGAACAACCGTATTGTTCTTTATCTGCACGGTTACGGGCTGGCTTGCCAGCGCGCTTGTGCCGGAAGAAACATTTCCTGTTATCATCACGGAAGAGTTCGCGAGATAAGGTCCGCCCGCATCGCAGGTTAGAGATGTGTTAGCAAGAATATAATTCAGCGTTATGTCAGAAACAACCGCAGTCCTGCCCGTGTCGTTCGTGCTGAAGTTTATCCTGTACACCAGCTGCGTTCCGCTTCCGATTCCGCCGCCGCTCGCGTAGGCGGTGTTGTTGCTCGCGGCAATCCAGCTCGCGCCGTTGTTCGCGGATATCTCGACCGTGAAGTTCACGTTCGTTGAGTTGGTTGCGTTCCAAGTAGGAGTTATCGAGCCTATTACGCTGGAAGCCGTTGTCGTGTTTGAGAGGTAAGTTCCGCTACTTGAAGCTGCCTGCTCCGAGCCGATTGAAAGCATTGAGGGCTCAGGCGAGGCGTATTTGCGGACACGGACGTCGTCGATATAATACGTTCCTGAATAACTACTATACCTAATTTTTTTATTTGTTTCTGTTCCGCTTGCTGTTGTACCAAGCTGACTGCCAACCA
>JBAQNA010000039.1:0-19236 GCA_049303335.1 Candidatus Aenigmatarchaeota archaeon | reverse complement strand
TGGTTGGCAGTCAGCTTGGTACAACAGCAAGCGGAACAGAAACAAATAAAAAAATTAGGTATAGTAGTTATTCAGGAACGTATTATATCGACGACGTCCGTGTCCGCAAATACGCCTCGCCTGAGCCGAATGTGCTTTCAGTCAGCTCGGAGCAGAACAAACCGCGCTCCGGCTCTGTCGGCTCTGTGCAAATCACGCCGACGAATTTCCAGACTTGGGACAAATTATCCGCGGACTCTTTGCTCGGCTGGCAGTACAAAAAGGAGATAAACATCTCAAACATTGCCGGAAACCTGACGAATTATCAGGTTAATGTCCTTCTGATAAACGGCACGAACTTCAATTCATCAAAAGCAAAGGCAAACGGGGACGACATTCGATTTACTGCTCCGCTTTCATATTCCGGCAGCGGGAACTGGCAGTATAAAAAAGAAATAACCGTTAGCAACCGCCAGAACCCGACAACTCTTACAGATTATCAGGTGCTTGTCTCCCTTGATGGAGCAGGCGGAAACAGCCAGAACTTCGACTTCTCAAAGGCCAAATCCGACGGCTCTGACATCAGGTTCTACGATCCTGACACGAAATCGGAATTAAGCTACTGGGTTGAGTCGTGGAACTCGACGACTTTATCAGCGAAAGTGTGGGTGAAGATTCCGAGCATCGCAGGAAATTCGGATAAAAGAGTTTGGATGTGGTATGGGAATTCTTTGGCGAGTTATAATAATACGGCGGGCGGAACGAATACGTTTGATTTTTTTAACCATTTAAGCCTTACAAAAGGCGGTACTGATAGTGCTAAGATAACACTCACCAATTCAACACGTACCGATATAACCGGATATGCAAGAACGTCTAACGCGTGGGCTTATTACACACTTCCAGCAAGTTACAGTGATTTCAAAATCAATTTTGAATCTAATGTAATAACGGATAGTGCTTTGTATGGTATTGTGGGTATGGCAGATTCGGGAAACACAATGGCGGGGGTATCAAATGGTTTATTTGTTGGCAGTGGAATAAATTGCGCCTATAATACGCTTGAAATAGATCATGCAACAGCAGGAACATTATTAGCCAGCTGTGATTCTTCCACATATACTCCGAACACATTATATTACGGCACATTTACTAGAGCAGGACATACGGTTACTTTAACCACATATACCGATGCCGCAAGAACGATTCTTAGGACGAGTCCTTTTACCTACAATGATACGTCAATCGTAAATTTTAATACGCTATTAATTCTTTCAGCACTTGGGGCTAGTAATGGAGGAAGTTATAATGGTTATGTACAGAATGTCAGACTAAGTAAAGATACCTCGCCTGAACCAAACATAACCGTCTCCTCCACTGAATTCTCCATCAATTCATCCTATGTGGAAGTCCCGTACTGGCTCGAGTCGTGGAACGCCACAGCGAACTCAAGCGTCTGGGTAAAGGCGCCGTTTTTGCAGAACGGGACGAATACGACGGTTTATATGTATTATGGGAATACGGGTGCGGCGGGGGCGGCGAGTGATGGGGCGAATACGTTTGTTCAATGGCATGGATTAGAAACAGGAACTTTATTTAAAGACCCTAATAGTATTACTCCAAACAATATCGTATATGAAGGAAAAATACTTATTAATTCTGCGGGAACAAGTAATGTTTTTGGATTATTAGATACTACTAATAGTTGGAGTAATGCCCTTGAAATTCAGCCATTTTCAGGCACTACTATCCATGCTGGTTCATACAATGGTACCTGGAGTGATATATCTGAAACACATCCGTATGTGGGTTCGATAATTAGATTAGTTATCAAAAGATATAATGCAGAAGCACATTTTTTTGTTGATAATGATGAAATTGAGTCTGGAGTATCTACTAATTTACCAACTTCATCTTTAGGTATTGGAACTTATGCTGGGGGTGGGGATTGGATTCATTATTGGTCATTTGTCCGTAAATACACCTCGCCCGAGCCCAACGCAACCGTCAGCGCAACCGACACATCCGGCGACTTCTCCGCCGGAGTTGCTGATGTGAATTACAAAATCATGCGCAACGCAGGGCTTGCGGACTGGAAATATCGCAAGGCAATTCTAATAAATGGCTCGACTTCTAATTTGTCGGATTATCAAATTCCGATTAATCTCACTACGGCAATTTACAACAACACCGGACTTGTCGGAAGCTGGCACTTCAACGACGGCTCCGGAAACAGGACAGCGGATTCTTCGGGCTTCGGGAATGACGGCACGATGTACGGAAACATGAACACAACGCTTGACGCAAATCTTTCAAGCGGCTGGGTTTCGGCAGGAAAGTTCGGGAACGCACTCGTGTTTGATGGAGTAAATGATTATGTGAATATCTCGAACAGTACAAGCCTTTCTACAAGTAATCCTGTGGGCTATTCGGCAATCCTTTGGGTAAAGCAAGTTTCAGCTACTGGTAGCGGTGGACAAACGTATCTCTCTAAAAGTTGGACTAATGGATTCACTTTTAGATCAACCGTTGGAGCATCAAGTCCTGAATTATTGATTAATGAAGGTTCGGGTTGCACCATTACGTCAACTTCGTCCTTTTCACTGAACACGTGGCATCAGGTAGGATTTACTTATTCTTCAAGTGGGACAGTCATAATTTTCCTCGATGGTTTGCCAGACAAGAACACAACAACCTGTGGCACAATGAGCGATGGCGGGACCGCTCTATCCATAGGTGATGATTCTCATAATCCCGGCAGGTATTTCAACGGCACCATCGACGAAGTCAGAATTTACAACCGCTCTCTTTCCGCTGCTGAAATTGCAGAACAGTATCAGGCTGGCAAGGCAAGACTTGATTTGCAGGACTTGCGCTTTACATATCTCAATCAAACATCGGGCGCAGAGCAGAACATTTCATACTGGCTTGAGAACGACAATCAGGCGTGGGTGAAAGTGCCGAATGTGACGGCGTCGACGACGGCGAATACGACGCTGTTTATGTATTACGGCAATCCTTCAGCGACTTATAACAATTCGCTGGGAGGAAATAATACGTTTATTCAATGGCATGGAATCGCAACAACGGAATATACGGACCCGTTGATTATACCTCCCTCCGCATTAATATATGAAACTAAATTTACGAAAACTGCCAGTGGAAACTTGGATTTTGGTGTAGCTAATACACAGATACATACCGGAGATACAATAGACCTTAATCCAGAAGATTCAGATTTGAATCTATATACGCGTAATAATGGTGTACAATCAGTTTCGCAAAGTGCCACTGTTTTTTCATTTGGAACCGCGTATCGTGGAAAAATAGTTTATAATGGAAGCTCGATTAGAGGATATATTAATGGAACCGAGCCAAATACAGCTTTATATTCTAATTTTCCTGATGAATATATGGGATTAAGCGTTGATACTATTTCTGGTTCAAGCACATTTTATCAAGAATATTCCTTTGTTAGAAAATACGCCTCCCTCGAGCCCTCCGCGCTTTCTATCGGCTCGGAGCAGAACAATACTTTGTGCGCCGGAATCACGGCAGCGCAGGCGAAGGCGGGCTACTCGATAGCGGGTTGCGCCGGAAACGTCACGCCAATCTCGCTCTACGCCGTTCTCGAGACGTCGGACCCGACTCTGACAGCGCCGATATTGAGGCAGTGGAATGTCACTTGGCTGACGGGCTCTATAACAATAACGGTGCAGTCGCCTTCAAACGCAACATATTCATCCAATTCGATATGGTTCAACATTTCTCTCGACCAGCAGGGAAGCTGGGCCGGCTACTCGCTGAACGGCGCCCCGAACGTCACCCTGACAAACGCCACGGGAAACTGGAACAATCTCAACTCGACAATGTCGGACAGGCAGCACTATGTGACTTTTTACGCAAACACCTCGGGCGGCGCGATGTCAAACTCCACAACCGTCTATTTCACGGTCTCGCTCCCGCCGCTGATAACAATCCAGTCCCCGGAAAACAGGACATACGACCGGCAATGGATATGGTCAAACGCCACGCTGAACAAGGCGGGCTCTTGGTGCGGCGTTTCGCTTGACGGCGCGGCAAACCAGACATTAGCCAACACAACGGGAAAATGGTGGCTCAACCTCTCCATTCCTTCCGCAGGAACAGCCAGCGTGAGGTTCTACTGCAATAATACTCTGGGCGCGATGAACCAGTCTGAAATCGTGTTCTTTACAACCACGGGAGTCATCGGAAACATAACTCTCAACCTTGCGCTGCATCTCGGCGCTGTTTTCGCTGACGACTCATTGCAGAACGGAAACAATTACGACTGCATGCAGGACGGCAGCGG
Organism: Candidatus Aenigmatarchaeota archaeon; assembly: GCA_049303335.1. GTDB lineage: Archaea > Aenigmatarchaeota > Aenigmatarchaeia > Aenigmatarchaeales > DAIDAN01 > DAIDAN01. The sequence continues at coordinate 14,924 of JBAQNA010000039.1, read as the reverse complement.
CTGGTTCGGGCTGACGTCCGAAAGTCCCGTGAGCGCCCAATCCGGAAATCTCTCCTCGGACTACAACATCAACGTCAGCTTCACTTCCGACAACAAGGCATACCTTGCGTTTGGAAAAGGAGCTTGTGTGAATTTCAGGAACCATGCCGCCGACGCGCAGCTGAAAAGATTTTTGTCCCCGCTCGTCTCTTTCAGCTATGCAAAAACCAATCTTATTCAGCTAATCCTGCAGTTCAACGGCACGGACATAACCAACGACGCGCACTGGGGAAAGGGGACGTACCTGCTGTCGATAGCGAACCAGGGATACAACGCTTCAAGCGCAAAGCAGAATCTGGCGGTAAAAGTTGTGAAATAAAGAATTCATAAATTCAAAATAACAAAACAAATTTGATAATCATGTCAAACAAGTCCATCGGCATCAGGAAGGAGTGGTCGCTCAAGACAAAGCTGCAAAATGACGGCTACCTTGTGATGCGCTCGAGTGCCAGCAAGACGGGAATAGATATTCTCGCGGGAAAGCCGTCCGCCGAAGGCGGGCACGAGCTTCTCGCCTTCCAGGTTCAGACTTCCGAATATATTTATCCGGAAAAGGTCGCGGATCTTGAAAAGTACGCGCGGGCTTTCGGCGCGCAGCCTTTCGTCGCTCTCACGCGCGAGAGGAAATGGCACTTCGTAAAACCTGACGAGTTGGAAAAGAGCGGAAAAATGTGGAAAGTCAGGCTGGTCGCGGAAGAGAAAAACACTCAATCGGACGGCGGAGTTCAGCAGTGAATAAAGCTTATATATCTATAAAGAACTATAATCTTTAGGTGAAGTGGTAGAACTTATAATCAAAACCATTTTATCACCTCAAATAGACTCTGTAAGATGCTTATCTGCAGCGCAGGTCGCTTACGGGGGATGAGGCGCATCGCGCATTCTTTGTTTCAAGTTTGGACATATGAACCGAAGACTTTTATAAAGTCAGATGAGTCAGGACGTTTTTTTATTATTTTAAAATTATTATGTGCCATAAGTTCTTTTTCAGGAAGTTTCCTGTGAGCAGCGGCAACATAATCCGCAAACTTCAATATTTTACTAAATTTTTGTATGCTCGTCTGGAAAGCAAAGTTGCGACCATACATGCCTGAAATCCTTTTGCATGATTCCAATACTTTAATTATGTCTAATGAATTATCATTGCAGACAATGATTTCATATTTACCATTATATATTGATTTTGGAAATGTGAAGCTTCTCAGAAGATTAAAATAGAAAACACCCATTATTTTCTCTTTGATGAATCCCTTGCCAATATTTTTATATCCAATAATACTTTTTGTCCATTCTTGGGAAGAAATGGAAATTGAACCCATCCTAACGCCATTGTCATTCATACATCGCACTATTTACCTAAGCTCGTTAGTATCCAATTTAGAGCCTTTCCACCTTGACCTAAAATGATTAGGAAATTTGAATTTAAAATGTTTCTCAAATTCATTGAAGCCATAAACATTGAAGCTTGCCAATCCTATATAGGTAGTCTCAGGAGGCACGCCGCTTATATCAATAGCTATGCGGATAGGAACATTTAACATAACTCTATAAAAACAATGAGAAATAAATAGTTTCTGATTCTTATGCAACTTTCAAAGCGCAAGGGGCAGTGCTTTCTGAACGACCGCGCGGCCCTGGAGAGGATGGCGGAATATGCGAAGCTCTCGAAGGACGATACCGTGCTGGAAATCGGCGCGGGCGACGGAAGGCTTACGGTGCTGCTTGCCGAAAAAGCGGAAAATGTCATAGCGGTTGAGAAGGACGGACATCTTGTCGAATTGCTGAAAAAAATCGTTGACGAGAAAAAGATTTTCAACGTTGAGATAATTCACGGGGACGCGATGGAGATTGATTTTCCGCGGTTCAGCAAAATCGTCTCGAACCTCCCGTACCAGATTTCTTCGCCGGTAACATTCAAATTGTTTGGCTTGATTGACAAATTCAAATGGTCGTCCGCAGTCCTGACTTACCAGAAAGAGTTTGCGCGCCGGTTTTTTTCCAAGCCCTGCGAAAAGAATTACTCGCGCCTGACTGTCGCGGCGAACTATTACTGCTCCGCGAAAAAACTGGAAACCGTGGGCAGGGGAAAGTTCAGGCCGCAGCCGAAAGTGGACTCGATGATGGTGAAGCTTGCGCCAAAGGAGCGGGCTTTTGAAGCGGACGATTTTTTCTGGGGCGCTGTAGCGAAGCTTTTTCAGCACAAAAAAAAGGTGGTGAGAGCCGCGCTCAAGGATTCAAAGTTTGACGCGGAGAATATTGAAAAGATTCCAGCGGAGCTTTTGAGCAAGCGCGTTTTCTGCTGCACCCTTGAGGATTTGAAAAGGATAAGCGATTTTTTGAAATGAATTTCCGGAAAAACGGAAAAGCTAAAATCCCGGCTCTTCCCATTTGTCCCATTTCGCATAGCTTCTTTTGACGACATGGTATGAAACGGGCAGCAGCGCAGCGCTGAAAATGCTCGATTCAAACCCGCGCCCGGTAGCCGTGCCCTGCCATCGCGTTGTCTGCTCCGGCGGCGGGATTGGCGGATACGCCTTTGGAATAAAAAAGAAGATTGTGCTCCTGGAAAAGGAAGGCGTAAAAATCAAGGAAGAAAAAATTGATTTGGACAAATATTTGTTCAGGGTTTGATTATGTAATAAAATCTACAATTCATCCAGTTCTCTTATTTTTACTTTATATTTGCTTAATTTATGCTTTACAAATTTTATTAGATTCTTTATATTATCTCCTTCTAACATAATTAATGTGCAGCCTGATTTTTTTGTCTGTATTCCCATATAGGCTTCTATTAACGAACTATTAAGCTCTTGTATTGAATTAATTTTGATTACAAAAATTACACTAATTATGATTTCAATAATTAGTAAAATAAAAATATAAGATGATAAGTATAATGACAACAGTGTTGCAAATATAGTAGCTAAAACACCTTGAGAAGCTAAATAGGCATTTGTCCAGAAATTCATCTCATCTTTGTTAATTTCTATAAGCATCTTAGTGCTCTCTGCCAATGCATTTGCATCTACTTTTTTATTTTTTGAACGATGCAGCAACCATAGTTTATCAGAAAATACTTTCATAACTCATATTACAGTATTCGTTATTTAAATGTCAATTCCTGCTCGTTTTTGACAGGACTCGCAAATTATAAATACTTCCAAACGAAAAATGAAACAATAATAAATGCGGAATCAGGGTGATATTTTATGCCAAAATGCGTCAATTGCGGCTCTTCAAAGTTAGAGTTGTGGAGCCTTTCCGGAAGGATGGAGGACGTTGAAAAGGACGGCTCCTCGCTCGTGTGCAAGGACTGCGGAAGGATGCAGCCCGACACGGTGCTGCGCGAAATGGTGGCGGAGGCAAAGAGGAAAGCCTCCGGCAATGCAAGCCCGTCCGCCGCACAACAGAACGCGGAGCAGCAATCCGCGGGAGACGGACAGCATACTGTACAGTAATTGACAAAACGCACAATAGCGAAGTCCTGAAATCGCATAGCAATATAAAGATTAGGTTCCGATATTCTCAAGGGATACGATGGTTCAAAGTGGAAATGCAACTCAAGCTAAAAATCATAATGCGCAGAGTCCGGACGCTTTTTCTATGCCGCAGATAGATTTTGGCGGGCATACAGATGTTGCGGACAAATTTCTGGAGAGCATAAAATCTGTTTACAGCAACGCTGACAAAAAGCTTTCCGAAAAAGGAATAAAGCCGGCGCTCCCGAGAAAGATAAGGCTGCGGGAACTGCCCGGAAAGATAGGATTCGAAAAATATATGAAAAAGGAAAAGGGAAAATTGTATGTTTTCGTCGTGCCTAACGTGCAAAAGGTTTTCGGCTATTACGACCCTGTGAAAGACGAGGCTGTTATCGACCCGATACTTCTCAAGGACACGGAGTTCTCAAAAATTATGAAGGAATACGGGCTCAAGATGAGGCAGCCGAGCCTGACGGAAGTCCTTGCCGAGGAGACGATAGTGCACAAACTGCAGAAAGACGCGGGCGCGATTGACAAAAGCGGAAAATACAAATACGGGAGGGAGGCGATTGAGGGCCTTGCCGGGGCGCTGAAGGAATATCTCGGGATAGACGTGGTCGCGTATCCTTACGAGACGTGCGTGATGAAAAAGATTTTGAAAGAAAGCGGCATCAGCCCAACGGATTCATTGTACGGCGGACACAAGAAAGACATTTACGGGGAGTTTAGCGCGAGGGCTGCAGATTGCTACGAACGCGGGAAATGCTCCTGCAGCTGATTTTTCTTTTTGCAAATTCTGCAAGTGAAATTTATGTTCTACTACAAAATGCAGAACGGCGAAACCATATCGCTGGAAATTCTGGAATCCGTCTACGAGCCGCGCGAGGACTCGCTGCTTCTTGCGGCAGAATTGGAAAAAATATTGGAAATCAAAGATACCAAATCAGTTCTTGAAATCGGCTGCGGATCGGGCTTGCTCTCAATAATCGCGGCGAAGCGCGGCTGCGCTGTTCTTGCCGCCGACGTCAATCCCGCAGCCGTCGAATGCGCGAAACGGAACGCGGAACTGAACAATGTCAAGATAAAAGCGGCGCAGTCGAACCTGTTCGAAAAAATAAAAGGAAAATTCGGCTTGATAATTTTCAATCCACCTTACCTTCCGGAAGAGCAAACCGAGGACAGCAGGACTTGGGCAGGCGGAAAAAATATGGAAGTTGTAACGGAGTTCATAAAAAACGCGAAGCGTCACTTGAATGATGATGGACGAATTCTGATTGTCATAAGCTCGTTGAGCAATCCGGAAAATATCCTGAAAGAACTCTCGGACGGCGGCTTTGTCGCGAAAATAATCGCGGAGCAGAAAATCCCGTGGGAAAAGCTGTTTGTGGTTTGTGCAAAAAATTCATAATAATTTTAAAATCTGCTTTCATCTTTTGTTATAAACAAGCTTGTGTCAGACATTTTCCAGCGATATTTGTATTCTTCAGAGAGCCACGCCATATCAAGAATGCTTTCTTTTGTCGGCTTTTTTGGGTTTATTTTCGCGTAAGTCTTTATTCCTTTTTCATCAAGCATTTTCTTGCTTAACGGATAGTCTTTCTTATAGTAGCGATTCTTGCAGCCGCTGCAATTGCATGGCGAGATAAAAAAGGAAGGCGGCGGCTCGATTTGAAACAAAGCTTCAATATCCCTTTGAATGCCGGAATAGTCCTTTGAAAAAACAAAGTCGGGTCTTGGAATATCGGGGTTGTCGATTATTTTTCTGACTTCTGCTTTGACTAATTTGTACTTGCCTTTCTTTTTCTGAAACCACAGGTCAGGGTCTATGCCATAACATTCTTTTGCGAACGCGCCTATTCCGAAGGTTTCCACTCCGGACATTCCGCATCCTACATTCCACACAACATCCGTGCTTTTTATCATGTTTCGCTTTTTCAGCAAATACGAGCCTGCAACGGATGAAACATATTTTGCGGGAAAATACATGGAGACAGCAAACGGATAAACGGCATATTCTATCATATCTTTCCATTCTCTGGAAAAGCATTTAAGCTCAAATAAAATAGAACCTTTAAAACCTTTCCTTACGATGAAGTCTTATGAAATTCATACGAACGAACTTCAACGGGGACCCGAACATCGGCCTGTACGGCTTCGCTTCCGACGGCTACTGCCTTCTCGGAAACCTTCCGAAGCACAGGCAGAAGATGGAAGAGTATTTAAAGGTAAAAATTTCCGCGGCGCAGATGGCGGGAACCGAGCTTGCGGGGATTTTCGCGGCGGGAAACTCGAACGGGATTCTCGTCTCGAAGATAGCCGATGCGCGCGAAGTAAAGGAAATAAAAAAAGCGCTCGGGATAAACGTTCTTGTAATCAAGGCAAAGGCGACGGCAATCGGAAACCTTGTGGTATGCAACGACAAGGGCTGCATAATCTCGTCGATGCTGAAAAAATTCGGGAAGGATATAGCCGAGGCGCTGGACTGCGAAACCGCGGTCGGAAAGGTTGCAGGGCTTCATATTGTCGGCTCCGCCGCGGTTGCGACAAACAAGGGCTGTCTCTGCCACAGGGACGCGGGCGAGGATGAGCTGAAAGGGATAGAGGAATTGCTGAAGGTGAAAACCGATATCGGAAGCATCGGCGGCTCGCCTTTCGTGAAAGCGGGAATAATCGCGAACGGCAGCGGCATCGTGGTTTCCGAGGAAGCTTCCGGTCCGGAGCTCCAGAGGATTGACGAGGTGTTCGGCTGATATATAAAAGACGAAAATACAACAAATAAATAAAAACATAACAATAAAGATTATGATGATTCTTATGCCGAAAGAAAAAACAAGGGACGAAAAACCCGCAGGCGACATAAAAGTTCCCGTGGGAAAAAGCCCGGAGGAAATCGAGGAGGACATGCAGAGAAGGTCGATGCAGTTCCAGATATTGCAGGCGAATATGCAGGTCATCCATGAGAGGCAGCGCGCGCTTTCCGCAAGGCTGCAGGAGTTCGAGGAGACGAAGCAGACCATAGGCGAAATGAAGTCGGTCAAGGGTGGGAGCGAGATACTCATGCCGATCGGAAGCGGGAACTTCGTCGCCGGAAAGGTCTCGGACACGGAAAAGGTTCTTGTCGGCGTGGGCGGCGGAATAGCGATAAAAAAGTCGCCGGAGGACGCGCTCAAATTCCTTGACGAACGGGCTGCGGAAGCCAAGTCTGCGATTCAGGAGCTCGGGATGCAGTTTGCGCATATGGAGAACGAGCTTCATATGCTGCAGTCCGAGGCAAGGAGATAATTGCTCTGCAGAAATCCTATCAATATGAAACGGGTTTCCACAATCAGAGCGGCTTTTTCGGCGATTCTGATAGGAACCAATATTGGCGTTCCTGTTTTGTTTTATTCCATATTGCGGATTTCTGCATAGCCGAAATAACGTATTTATCCGTTTTTGCCGATAACTTCTTATGGAATTCTGCGACAGGCTGTACGGGAAGATTGAAACCGGAAATCTCGTGGAAGAGATGCTGGCGTGCGAAAAAATCCAGCGGCTCAAAAATATTTCCCTGTCGGCGGTGCCGGACACGTTTCTTGTGCCGAAATACTTTAATGATATGGCGAGCAGGTTTGAACATTCGATAGGCATCAGCCATCTTGTTGAGATTCTCTGCGATTTCAGGCCGGAGTTCGAGGAATTCAGGAACGCGCTGCTTCTTTCCGCGATATGCCACGACGCGGGCGCGCCTCCATTTTCGCACAACGGCGAGCATCTGCTCAAGGAACTGACCGGGATGAGGCACGAGCAGTATATCGGGCATTTATTAAAAGGCTCCGCAGCCGAAGACGCGATAAAAAAATACGGATACACGCTCGGCGAAATAGCGGAAATAATAAACGGAAAGGGGACGATGGGAAAGCTGATGAACAACGCCATTGATATTGACAACATGGACAACACGGAAAGGTACGGCTTCAGCTCTGGAAGGGTCGGGAGAATATCTGACCCGGAGAATCTTGTGAAGGCGTTCATGTTCAAGGACGGCGGCCTGTATCTGGATGGGAAATTTTCCGGCGAGGTGGAAAGATGGAAGGAGTGCAGGAGGAAAGTTTACGGCGAAATAGTCTACGGCGACACGAATATTTCCGAGGGAGGAATGCTCGTCCGCGCGCTCGGGCTCGCTTACGAGGAGAAGGGAAAACAGCTCCTGAAGGACGGATTCTTGGCATTTACGGACAACGAGGCTTTGCAATACATGGAAAGGAATTGCGGCGGCGCGAGAATAATTATAGAAAAAGCAAGAAGCGGGATTCTCTACAAAAAGGTTGCGGAAATAAGCTCGGCAAGCCCTTCAAGTGTCATGGAAAAAATATGCAAAAATTGGAACAGAAGACTGGAACTTGCAGACTCGGTTTCCGACAGGCTGAATCTTTCGAGAACGGACGTGTGCGTCCAGGCTTTTGTGCGCAAGCCAGAGAGGGATGTGGATAATTTCTATCCGCCTGAAACGGGAATCGCGCGGGAAAAGAACGCGGAAATAATTTTTGACATAAGGGTTTTCGTCAACCCCAAGATAAGCGTTGACTATGGAAAAATCCAGAAAATAACATGCGAGCTGGCGGGGATGCAATAGCAATATAAATTCTGCGACACAAGCCATGGTAATAATTATGCGCGAAAAGTATGATTTTTCGGAAACGGTTCGGTGAACCTTATGAAAGAGTTTGAAATGAGATTTAAGTTAGTCAGGGATATTTCAGGCGAACTGGCAAGACTCGGCTTTGAGAAGAAATCGGAATTCGAATCCTGCGATATAATTTTCGAGCCGAGAGAATGGAATCCATGGGATGACCTGAAGCCCGGATATTTTGCCGTAAGAATAAGGCTCATCGGCGGCAGAAAGCCAAAGCTTGAGCTGAAAGAATATCTGGAAGACAATATCTGGGATGAAATATCCCTTGAGATATCATCACCCAAGGAAATTGTAAAGCTTCTTTTAAAAATAATGAATATGAGAAGGTGCGTCTTAAAGCACAGGATAATGTGGCATAAAAACAGCACAGAAGTATGCGTTGACAAAGTCGAGCATTTGGGAAATTTTGTGGAAATAGAAGGAGAAAGAGAAGACGTTTACAAAACAGCAGAACTTCTGAATCTTGACGTATCGCAGAAACAGCCCAATTACGGGGCGCAGCTATTTTATTTGGAAAGGGACGGCAAGCTGAAGTTCTCTGCCGATGAAATAATTAAGGCTGCGGAAAAATTCATGCAGTTGTAGTGTATTTTATAATTGTGATAATTATGTTCGGATTTTTGAAGAAAAAACTGAAGGACGCGGTCGAGAAAATATCGGGCGTGGCAAAAGCCGGCGAAGCGGAAGAAGTGCAGGCTGGGCAGATTGAGGAGGCGGAAAGGGTTGTTGAGGAAAAAACGGAGATTAGGGAGATTGTAAAAGAAAATGAAAAGAATATCGCGGAGTCCGGCTATGAGATGACGCCTGAAATCAGGGAAATTGTGGAAAGGCCCGCGGAGCGCATATTGAGCGGACAGGAACCGGAAAGAACATCGGAAGAAATTATTGGGGAAAATGAAGCGGAAGATGTTTCCAAGGAAACGGAAAAGGTTTCCGAAGAAGCGGAAAAATATCCTGAAAAGGCGGAAGTGATTGAAGAAGAAAAGGAAACTTTTCAAGAAAGGGATGATAATGCGGAAGCTGAAAAAACGTATAATGAAAAACCGGAAGAACAGTCTGAAGATTATCCGGTAAAAAAGGAAGATGCGGAATACGGTATTGCCGAAACAAAAGCCGAAGAAATAATTAAGCAAAAAACAGAGGCGGAAAGCAATCCGGAAGAGGTGACGATAGAAATACAAAAATCCGCCGCGGAGGAGGTTGCGCTGCCGGAGTTCAGGCGCGAGGAGTGGGCTGCGGAAAAGGAGCCCGAAGGCGTGACTGTCGAAGAAATAAAACAGGAAGCGGCGGTTGATGAAATAAAGCCGGAAGAAGTTCCACAAAAAAAGAAAAGCTTGTTTGAGAAATTGGGAATGAGAAAGCCAAAAAAAGAAAAAGAAGAAATCGCCAAGCCGGAACCTGAACCAACCAAGCCCGAAGCGGTGTTGCCTCGCGGTTTTGAAAGCGCGGGCGAAGCCGAGAAAAAGGATGAAAAGGAAAAAGCGACGTTCTTCAAGAAAATAAGGAAGGCGATATCGGAGAAGACAATCGAAGAGGCTGACATAAAGGACATTTTATGGGATCTTCAGATCGGGCTGATAGAAAATGATGTCGCCGCAGGCGCCGCGGAAAAAATCGCCTCCGACCTCAAGGGCGCGCTCGTCGGAAAGTCGTTGCCGAAAAAAGGGATTGAAGAGGCGGTGAAGGACAGCATGAAAAAATCGGTGAAGGAGATTCTTGACGCGGGTGAATTTAATCTGGACGAAAAGATAAAATCGAAAAAGCCTTTCCTTGCGGTTTTCCTCGGTTTCAACGGCGTCGGGAAGACCACTACAATCGCGAGAGTCGGGCATCTCCTGAAACAGAAAGGGTTCAGCTGCATATTCGCCGCGGCTGACACGTGGAGGGCCGGTGCGATACAGCAGATTGAGGAGCACGGCAGCAGGCTCGGGATAAAAGTCATAAGGCAGGAATACGGGAGCGACCCGGCAGCGGTGATTTTTGACGCAAAGAAATACGCGGAATCGCACGGCGTTGACGTGATACTTGCTGATACGGCAGGCCGCTCGCACACGAACCTGAACCTCGTTGACGAATTGAAGAAGATAGTACGCGTCAACAAGCCCGACCTGAAAGTTCTCGTGATAGACGCGCTCACCGGAAACGACGTGGTTGAGCAGGCGAAATATTTCAACGACGCGGTAGGCGCGGACGCGATGATAATAACAAAGGCGGACGTTTACGAGAAGGGCGGCTCAATACTTTCGGCTGTGCACACGATAAGGAAGCCGATTCTGTATCTCGGTATCGGGCAAGGTTACGGCGACCTGGAGGAGTTTGACGTTGAGAAAGTTGTGAACAGTCTGGTGGAATGAAAGAATATTTATCTTATTGAAATGCTGTATTTTTGCTTGAAATATCTTTCTAATTCTGTAGCTTTTTCATCAAACCCATATTTTTTGTATGTTGACAAAGCTGCGTCTTCAAGTTCTGAAGAGCTGTCGAATTCTCCAATTTTCATTGCTAAATTCACTGCAGACCCAAAAGCATCATCATAGCATGAATTTGCAATTGTATCTGCGGCTGCTATTGCATAATTTTTTGGAATCTCAATCTTATACCTAGTTGAAAGAAGCAAAGCATTGACATTTTTTTCTTCCAGCAGATTGTCAATAATTGAATTGTATTTCTCTCTTTCTTTCAAATGCTTCATTTCTATTTTTCTCATTTCGATATCCTTTTCCGTAATAGATGGTTGCTGCACAACGCCTGTTTTTCCTGCACCCGATTTCATTTGAGAAAATATTGCATAAATATCCGCCATTCAAACCACCTTTCATATCTTATTGCACCGTAAAGCATTTAAGGCTAATTATGTGACAGCATTTTGCGAAAAGAATCCGCTGAAAAATCTTTATAAATGGCAAACGGAAAAATAGGAATTGAGCGATACGGTGACATTATGTTTGACAAAATCTCAACAATGATAAGGGAAAAAGGCCTGAAGTCAAGCCAGTGCGTCTATCACACGCTGCGCCTGCTTGACAACGGCGGAAAAATGCGCGTGCTCGTTCTTCCAGACCAGATAGCGAGAGCGGAATACATCTGCCCGAAATGCGGGCAATACGGCTATACTGAAGCGCCGTGGAAAAGGCCGTTCTCAGTGAAATGCGAAAAGTGCGGCGCGACGATAAAGGTGCCGAAGCTTAAGGGCAAGAAGGAGAAATAATCGGCGGCGGCTGAAACAAGCTTAAATGCTTTTCTGTCAATATACAAAGAATGAGCAACAACACTAACGCTAATTATTTCTTGGAACTGCTTAAGTTAGCCGCTCCTAATACCGTAAGCGTTGACGGCAGCGATTATTCTTGTGTCGGCAGCAGTTATTATTATTCGACCCAGCCGCAAGTTTCCACGTTATCCGCAATTCTTAAAGGAAAAGTTTTAGCAAATGTAGGCATTACAGCAAAATATAAAAGCGTGATTGGCATCCCGATGAAAGAGGAAGAACCGGCAACAGAATATCTTAATGATATTAAAATCATGCCAAAAATAGCTGAAGCAGGAAATAAAATACAGAAATTATTCGATGATAACGTGCCGAAAGAAACGAAGTTCAATCCAGAGATTGCAAATAAAATAATACAGGATTACAAGGCAGCGCAAGGAGAAATAAAGGACGCGATTTCTAATATTAAGGATATTGAATTGAAAGGAGCCGGCTCTTTAAAAGTTAGAACTGGTTATAGTCCTGCCAACATTTATGTGTGGAATTTGAAGGAACTCGGATGCTTTGATGTTTCATTTGAGGGGGATTTAAAACCTAAATCTACCATTACGGAAAATACTCTAAAATATCCTATTATTAAACTCGCTTGTAACAGCGCCCCGGATAATTTCACTGTTTCTGTCGAAGGTGTTGGAAGTATAGAGAAGAATGGAGACAACTTTGACATTTTCTTAGAAAAGAATTAGATATTTTCATCTCCCGCCTTTCTGCATCTCGTAAAGGTGCGTAATCCTCTCGATTGTGTCCGCCTGCTCCGCGGGCTTTTCCATAGTGCGCAGCCGTATGAAGCGCGGGAAGCGCAGCGCGTATCCGCTCGAGTATGACGGGCTTTTCTGGATTTCCTCGTACGCGACTTCTATCACAACCTTCGGCCTGAACCGGACGCGGTTGCCCTCCTCCTTCTCGATGAGCGGCTTCAGCATTTTCGTGAACTCCTTCAGCGTCACGTCCGTTTCCTCGGTTTTTTTCTCCTTGACTCCGGTGCCGAGCATTCCGCACTCCAGGAATTTTCCTTCCTCGTTGCGGCATCCCAGGATAAAGGAGCCGAACCAGCCCGTGCGCTTTCCGGTCCCGTAATCAGCGCCTATAATCACCAAGTCAAGATTTTCCATTGTTGGTTTTACCTTCAGCCATCCTCCTGCGACGCGCCTGCCCGCCTGATAAAGCGCGTCAAGATTTTTCACGATAACTCCTTCGTTTCCGTCGGAAAGTGCCTTCTTGTAAAACTTGTCCGCTTCGGAAAAGTCGCGCGTAACAAGCTGCTCGCTCATCTGGAATTTTCCCGTAACCGGCTTTATTATTCTTTCAAGAATTTTCCTCCGCTCCTTCAGCGGCTTCAGGAGAAGCATTTCGCCGTCAAGATAAGTAGCGTCAAAAAGGTTTATTTTGACGGGAATTTTTTTCACCATTTCTTCTATGTCGTATTTCCGCTGTATTCTCTGCGAGAGGTGCTGGAACGGCAGCGGCTTTCCCCTGTCCATTCCGATTGTCTCGCCTTCTATTACGCATTCCTTTGCGAGGATTCCCTTTTTGCAAAGCTCCACGATGTCCGGAAATTGCCTAGTCACATCCTCGAGGTTTCTCGTGAAAACCCAAATCTTCCCGTCCTTTTTCTGGATTATTGTGCGCATCCCGTCATACTTGTATTCCAGCGAAGGATTATCAAAACTTTCAAGCGCCTCCTTCAGCGAAGGCGACTTTTCCGCGAGCTGCACCATCATCGGCATTCCAAGAACGATCTTGACTTTTTTCAGCCCGCTCTCGCCTTTGGTTTTAGCTATGGTTGCGATTTCCCCGTAATCGGGATTCAGGAACCAAGCATTCTCCACCGTGTCCGCGTCAACTGAAAAAGCCTGCGCAATCGCGTCCCTTATCAAACCTTCCGCAACGCCTATGCGCAGCTCGCCGAGTATTGTGCGCACAGCATATTTTGATTCCGAAGGGCTTGCGAAAACAAGAAGTTCCGCTATCAGGTTAAGCTTCTGCTCCTGGCTGCCCTTTCCCGAAACTTCCGCCAGCTTCTGGATGTTCGTGAAAACTTTTTCCACGGTCAGCTTTTTTGACGCGAACGTCTTTTGCTTTTTTTCCCTGCACGAAACTTCGACTGCCAGTCCCAAGTCCCCGGTCTGCTTGAATTTTTTCAGCACGGTATCATCGGAAATTCCGCAAGCTTTTGCAATTGCGCGAATCATAAGCTGGCTTGCCACGCCCGTTTCCTGCGCGCTCCATGCGGGGAACACGGAGCCGTTCAGCAAAAGCACGACACGCTCAAGCTCTTCCGCGGAAGTTTCTTTCAATAGTTCCGCGATTATCCTTGTCTTCTCCAGCTTTCCCGAAATCTTCTCTAGTTTATTGTAAGTATCCGCAAGAATTGAATATAGCATAAGAATATGATTGTGTTTCGGGTTTAAAAATTAGTTTAATCTTTATATTTCTCTTCCCTAATCTTTTCTTTATGACCAAAGCCATCTCCGCGGTAATCTCAACCGTCATGCTTCTGATGATCACCGTCTCGCTAATCGGTGTGTTCTACGTTTTCTCGTCGACTCTCACAGCGCAGACAACTTCTTCCGGCGGGCAGCAGGCTTCGCAATTGACGGCGCAATTATCGATGTGCATGCAGGTTGACAACATAATCGGCAATCAAATCGTTTTGAGGAATTGCGGGAAAGGATTGATTGAGAACAAGTCGCTTGTCGTGATGATGGATGACATTGCATTGGGCGCGAATACGCAAACAATACAGGAAGGCAATTCAAGCATTGTAGATATTTCGGGACTGTGGAACGTTCCGTTCGGAAAGCATAGTTTGAAAATTTCTAATGGGGCTGCTGTTGCGTTGGCGCTTGTGGAAATAATTCCCAATCCCGACGGACTCGCCGGCTCGTGGAATTTCGACGAGGGAAGCGGGGGCAATGCGTATGATAGTTCAGGGAACGGGAATGTCGGAATATTGACCAACATGAACACTTCGGGAAACGCGACATCGGGATGGACATCGGGAAAATTCGGAAACGGATTGCGATTCGACGGGACGAACGATTATGTCGATGCGGGGAACGGGGCGAGCCTGAACATCACTAGTGCGATTACGATTAGTGCTTGGGTGAAATTTAATTCAAACAATATAAATTATGCAATCATTTCAAAAAAAGCTAATAATATCGGATACACGTTTGCGTATCGCGGAGATATAAACAAACAATTAAGATTTGTGACTGGAAACGGAACCGCTGGAGAAACATTAATATCAAATAACAATGCAATTACGGATAATTCGTGGCATTATGTTTCTGTTGTTTTTGTGCCCGCCACGTCTACAAATATTTATGTAGATGATGTAAATGTTGGCAGCCCTTCGACAACGCAATCAATTGTTTATGATACAACAAGTTTAAGAATCGGACAATCGCAAAATGCAAATTATTTCAGCGGCACAATCGACGAGGTCCGCGTCTGGAGC
>JBAQNA010000038.1:0-4643 GCA_049303335.1 Candidatus Aenigmatarchaeota archaeon | reverse complement strand
GCGCCGTAGCCGCTCAATTCCCCGATTGCAGCGCCCGCGCCGGCGGACAAGCCAACAAGAAAAGGATTCAGGAAGGCGCCCGCGGAAAAAACCGCGATGATAAACGGGACAGGCAGGATTATGCTCGCCGACCCTATCAGCGAGACAAGAAATATTCCGAGATAGCCCGTGGCTGCGACAAACCCCTGCGCCCACGCCGGAAATCCGGCAATCCATTCGAGAACCATATTATTTATTTGCGCTGCGTTAATAAGGCTTTTATGAAAGATGAAATAATATGTCTCGGCATCGAGAGCACCGCGCATACTTTCGGTATCGGCATAGCCGATGGCAGCGGAAAAATTCTCGCAAACGCAAAAGATGTTTACAAGCCGAAGGAAGGATACGGCATAATACCTATGGAAGCCGCGAAGCACCATTCCGCAGTCGCCGAAGAAATTTTGCAGAAAGCGCTGGATGAGGCGAAAATATGCATGGATGAAATCGATATCATAGCTTATTCCGCGGGTCCCGGGCTGCCGCCCTGCCTGCGCGTGGGTGCAAAGTTCGCGGAATCCCTGTCTGCCAGAATGGAGAAACCATTAATTCCCGTGAACCATTGCATAGCGCACATAGAAATCGGGAAGCTTGCTTCCGGCGTGAGCGACCCCGTGACACTTTACGTGAGCGGAGGCAACACGCAAATAATTGCCTTCACGGAAGGAAGATACAGGATATTCGGCGAAACCCTTGATGTCGGAATCGGGAACGCGTTCGACCAGTTTGCGCGCGAATCCGGCTTGGATTTTCCCGGCGGCCCGAAAATAGAGCAGCTTGCAAAAGCGGGAAAATACATCAGGCTTCCGTACACTGTGAAAGGCATGGATTTGTCTTTTTCCGGAATATTGGCAGAGGCGCTCCGCCAGTTAAAAAAAGGCGCAACGTTGGAAGACGTTTGCTTTTCATTGCAGGAAACGGCATTCGCGATGCTTGTCGAGGTTACGGAGAGGGCGGTTGCGCACACGGAAAAAAACGAGATTCTTCTGACAGGCGGCGTCGCCGCAAACAAAAGGCTGCAGGAAATGCTGGAAATAATGTGCAGAGAACGCGGCGCGAAATTTTTTGCTGTTCCGCGCGAGCTGTCTGGCGATAACGGAGCGATGATAAGCTGGACTGGCATTCTTGCTTACCAGAGCGGAGAAAAGCCTGTCAAGAAAGCGGATACAAATTCGCGCTGGCGAACGGACGAGGTTGATGTTGGATGGATAAAAAAATAATCGCGCGCGGCGCGGAGGCAATCCTGTACAGGGAAAAGCTTGACGGACAGGAAGTCCTCGTGAAGGAGAGGATAAAAAAATCCTACCGCCTGCCGGAGATAGATTCGGAATTGCGTTCGCAAAGGACGAGAAGGGAGGCGCGGCTTTTATCCGAGGCAAGGCGCTGCGGCGTTGACACGCCGAAAGTATTTTCCGTTGACGAAAGCGGATGCAAGATTATAATGGAATTCATAAAAGGGAAAATGCTGAAAGTTTTGTTCAACGACGCTTCGGAAAAAGATGCGGCGATTATGGCAGAAAAAACCGGCGGGCAAATCGCGCTTTTGCATTCCGGCGGAATCATTCATGGCGACCTGACGACAAGCAACATGATTTTGTCTGAAGGAAAAATATATTTTATTGACTTCGGGCTCGGGGAAGTCTCGCAAAGGGTGGAGGATTTTGCCACGGACTTGTCCGTGTTGAAAGAGGCGATAAAGTCAACGCACTTCCGCAGGCTGGAAGTTTTGTGGAAAAGCGTTGAAAAAGGTTATAAGTCTTCGAACCCAAATGCTGAAGCAGTGTTCAGGCGCATGGATGCGATAGAAAAACGGGGAAGATATTCGAAAAGGGACTGAATATGATAAAATTCAACGAATGGCTCAAGGGCAAGGACAGGCAGGAACATCTTGAGAACATCAGCTTTGTGATTCTCGTGGCTGCGGCGCTGCTTGTGATGGCAGGAATCGGCCTCGGCAGCTTCGTTTACGGAACCGTACTGCTCGCGATGTTCGGCGCGTTCCTGATTCTTGTCGGAATCGTAATTTACATAATCTCGCAGTTTCTGGAGAAGAAGGATTAAGGATTTAAGTTTCTGTTTTCTATTGTTTTTCCGATTAATATGTATTTTTACAATAAGGAAAAAGTTTTTATTCAATATAATACTGGAATGCCTGATTATAGTGATTTACGCTGCGGAATATGCAGCATTAATAGGGAAATATGTGAGCAAAAAGGATACTGTTGCAGGATACCCGCGTCATAAAATATGCAAAAATGAAAAACCTTTAAATAGCTTCGCAGGCAAGAAAAAATGCGATTAATCCGGTCTCGGCTGGGTTAACTCCGAGTGTGTTAATTCTGCTCGGATGTTGCGCATTATGTGATTTTTATGGCAAGAATGTATTCGGGAAAGCGCGGCAAGTCGGGAAGCAAGAAGCCTCTCGCGAAAGCGAAGTGGGTCGAGTTCGGGAAGGACGAGGTCGAGAAGCTCGTGGTGAAGCTTGCGCACGACAAGATGCAGTCCGCGCAGATCGGTCTGGCGCTCCGCGACCAGTACGGGATTCCTTCCGTCAGGAACGTTACGGAAAAGAAAGTCAGCCAGATTCTTGCGGAAAACAAGCTGGCGCCGAAAATTCCGGAGGACTTGTTCAACCTTCTCAAGAGCGCAGTGAAACTGCACGGGCATATGGAAAAGAACAAAAAAGACTTCCACTCGAAGCACGGCCTTGAGCTTCTCGAGAGCAAGATAAGGAGGCTCGTCAAATACTACGTACGCGAGGAAAAGCTTTCCGAAGGCTGGAAATACGACGCGGAGCGCGCCAAGCTGATAGTGCAGACGGGCGGGTAAAACTTCTGAATACTTTGATGTTTTTATACTTCTAGAAATAATTAGATTATATGATAGATGAAATTATCAAATCTCCGAAAGTTTCTTTCTGTTGCGGCGCACTGGAATATTTCCAGAATGAAGTTGTTATCTCGGGATATACCGTTGAAATGGTTCTGATGATTAAAGGTGCACACAGTGATGTAACATACCCGAAAGTTGATAGTTGGGAAATGGAGGAAGCGATTAAAGAAATAGCGGAGAACTGTATGGACAAGATGATTGTTCCAAAAAATATGGAACAAATCAAAGTTAAGAAACAGAACGGAATTATCAAAATAGAAGCAGATAAGATTTCTTTAAACATTCCTGAAAACAGAGTTGCGTTTCTGGACTGCGAAAACTTTATGATGGACGAAGTCGCGGTTTCATTTTTAAATAGCATTTCCGGAAAATTTCCAAACAAAAAAATCGGCATGAGAATATCTTTTGGCGAGCCTGTCGGAGAAGCTGAAGTCTGGCTTTAGTCAAACATAAATACAATTTCTACCAAAATAAAGTCTGCCTAACTGTAATTATTTCTTGATTTTAATGTGATAATCATGCAGCGTTTGATAGAGCTCGCGAAAAAAGCCGCGGAAGAGATTATGAAAGCCGAAAGGATAGAAGTTGTGAGCCATTTTGACTGCGACGGAATCGCCTCGGCTGCTATCATCTCAAGAGCGCTCGAGCGCGCGGGAAAAACTTTCGGGATGAATATCGCGAAGCAGATAAAGCCGGAGCTTATCGAAAAGATAAAAGAAAAAAACCCGGAGCTTGTTATCTTTACCGATCTGGGCTCCGGCTATCTGGAGGACGTGGAGAAGCTGGACTGCAAGATAATAATCGCGGACCATCACGTGATAAAAAAAGACGGACAAAGGAAAGACATCATCCACATCAACCCCGAGCTTTTCGGAATAAAGACGCTTTCCGGCGCGTGCGTGACTTACGTTCTCGCAAGGGAAATGTCGCAGAAAAACAAGGATATGGCTGTCATTGCGATAGTCGGCGCGATAGGCGACATGCAGGAATACGAGTACGGCATAAATCCGGAAATCGTGAGCGAGGCCGAGGAGTTCGGGCTCAAGAAGGAAAAAGGGCTGCGCCTTTACGGGAGGACAAGACCGCTGCACAAAACGCTGGAATACAGCGACATACCTTCAGTGTCAAGCGAATCTTCCGCCATACAGTTTCTCTCAAACATCGGCATAAAATTGAAAAACGGCAGCGCGTGGAGGACGCTTAACGACCTGACAAAGGAGGAGATGCAGGTTCTTTCCGACAGGCTGATAATGGAAGTCATAAAGAACGGGAAGAAGACCGAGGATATTTTCAACGACCTCTACCTCCACAACGGCGCCGACCTGCGCGAATTTTCGACAATGCTCAACGCGTGCGGGAGGATGGAGAGATATGAAATCGGGATAGGGCTGTGCCTCGGTGACGAAGACGCAAAGAAAAAGTCCGCCTCCGTGATAGGCGAATACAGGAAGCAGATAGCCTCCGCGCTTGACTGGGCTGGAAAAAACAAGGACAAGATAGTGAGGAAAAAGTCAGCTTCGTTTATTGTGGCCGGAAAAAGCGTGAATGAAAACGTAATCGGGACGATAACTTCAATCCTCGTTAAGTCGCAGACTTGCGGGATACTTGTCGGGCTTGCCGAGGGCGAGGACGGGATAAAGGTCTCGGCGCGCACGACTGACGGCACTGACTTGAACAGCGTAATTTCAAAAGCCGCATCGGAGGCGGGCGGCTTC
>JBAQNA010000037.1:0-4035 GCA_049303335.1 Candidatus Aenigmatarchaeota archaeon | reverse complement strand
TGAAAATTATTGGATGATTGATTTGTTGCAGACAAACTTATGTTCAAGCATCATTTATGCGACAAAGCAATTACAACTACAGCTTTAAATTTTGCATTAAAATGGTTTGATATAGAAGATGAAAGTTATGATTGCTTCTATGATATTTCTTGGACACAACCAAAACCTATGAAAGTAGTATCTATAAGAAATATGGAATCTGCACTTTCGGATTTTTTAACTTCATTATATGAAAGTGATAGAGGATTTTTTCAAAACTTCTTTAGCTTCATTTTGAAGGAAGAAAAAACTAATATATATTCTACGGATTTAAAATATATTGAAGCTGAACTTCTTGCTTTAGGGTTTGTTTATGACGGACAAATATTAAAAACAACTTCTGGTGTTTCTAATTTAGAAACTAAAATAACTACCAAAGTAGAAGATGAACTCAAAAAAATAAATCCAAAGCTACTAGAAATGAGGCAAGGTGCAATTGAAGCCTTGTTATCCAATAAGCCAGATAAAGCTAGACATGTATCTGCTTCATGCAGAGCTTTGATAGATAATTTATTAAGGGAATTAGTGCCAGAAATAGAAGCTGAGAAAGACGAGTCAAAAATCAAAAAAAGACTTGAAAAAATCTTTAAAGATTCTGAAAGCAACGAAGAATTAGTAGCTGCAACAACCAAACTTATTCAAGCACTTACAACAGTTCAAGCCAAAGGCAGTCATTCTTCAATAACAGAAGAAACTTCAATCTTTGTATTAGAACTTACCGATAAGCTTATTTATTTCATTCTTACAATGCGAAAATAAAATATCCGAAAGGTTGAAGATGGTGCGCCGGCAGGGAATTTCGTGATATATTTCTATACCGTTTCTTTTGCTAAAGGTTTTCTTTTGAAAGAAAACCTTTTTCGAACCCTGGTCATCAGCTTGGAAGGCAAGCCCATGACTTGCATTGGCAAATCATTTGAGGTCCTACCGCTAGACTATCGGCGCGTAATAAGCAATTGTTTTCTGCAGCTTTAAATATATTGCGTCATTGGCCGGTTTTTCAAAAACGAATTAATATTCCAGCACGCACCTTCCGAAACCTTTATATATCAATTGTCTTAATAATCAGTATATTCTGATTTATCAGATTAATCAAATATCGAACAATATAGTAAGGTGGTAATATGGCTAAAAAGAACAAACCGGACATTTGCGGATGCGGCTGCTGCAAGGTCGAGTCGATGGTAAGCGTTGACGAGCGCGGGCAGCTGGTCCTGCCGAAAGAAATAAGGGACAAATCGGGCATCAGGGCGGGCGACAAGCTGGCAGTGGTGAGCTTGGGAGGAAACAACGGAAAAATTCGCTGCATCGCGCTGGTCAAGGCGGAGGATTTTGCGGATTTGATCAAGGAGTTTCTGGGCCCGATGGCAAAGGAAATACAGAAAAAATAAAAGGCGATTATAATGAAAAAGGATGAAATCAGGAAAAGCGTGAGGGAAGGATACGGAAAGATTGCGGCCGCCGGAAGCTCGTGCTGCGGCAATAATAATTCGCAAAACATAAAAAAAAGCATAGGATATGCCGACGGGGAAATTTCATCCGCTCCCGAAGGGGCGGTCAGTTTCGGCTGCGGAAATCCGATAGCGATGGCGTCGTTAAAGGAAGGCGAGACAGTCCTCGACCTCGGCTCGGGAACGGGATTCGACTGCTTTCTCGCGGCGCGGAAAGTCGGCAAAAGCGGAAAGGTCATCGGGGTGGATATGACTCCGGAAATGATCAAGAGGGCGAAGGAAAACGCGAAGAAAGGCAACTACAAGAACGTGGAATTCAGGCTGGGAGAGATTGAGAATCTTCCCGCCGAAGACGGCTCCGTTGACGCGATAATCTCCAATTGCGTAATAAACCTTTCGCCCGACAAGAAAAAGGTTTTTAAGGAAGCTTACAGGGTATTGAAGCCGGGAGGCAGGATAATGGTTTCGGACATAGTGCTGACAAAAGAGCTGCCGCCCGGGATAAAAGATTCGATAGCCGCGCGCGTCGGGTGCCTTGCGGGGGCAATGAAAAAGGATGAATACATTAGCATAATAAAAAAAGCGGGATTCCGAAAAATAGAAACGAACGAAACAAAACTCCCAATAGAGTCAATGGCAAGCGACCCTTTCGCAAAAAAGATTATCGGCAATATGGGGCTTTCAATGGACGGAATAAAAGAGCTTGCGAATTCGGCGGCAAGCATAAAAGTATTTGCATTAAAAGCGTGATTGTGCGGCGTTTATAAGATAAAAAAATAATTTATTTTTGAGGTGTTTATATGAACAAAAGTTATTTTTCAATTTTGGCGGTCGCGTTTGTATTGTCGACAATGATGTTCTCGTCTTTCGCGGGCGCGGCTTACGGCTCGGTGGGGATGTCCTACACGCTTCTTGACGGCAAATTGAAGCCGGGGCAAAGCAGCGCAGTGACGCTTACGTTCTCGAACACCGCAACGGGCACCGCCTACAACATAAAAGTCTACGTGACCGCGGGAAGCTCAATAAAACCGGAAAAGACATATTTCGAGCTGGGCTCGCTGGGAGCCTCCGCAAGCCAGACGACTACGCTGAACTTTGACGTTGACAGCTCCGCGGTCTCGGGAACTTCGTTCATCACGCTGACCGCGAAATACAACCAGGAAGGCGCTTCAAGCGAGCAGGAGAGCGCGGTGACAATCCCGGTAACGATTTACCGCGAGCCGATTCTCCAGCTTTCGAATGTAAAATTTAATGCAAGCAGAGTAAAGCCCGACGACGTAATCCAGATGAGCTTTAACGTCGCCAATGTCGGCGTGGGCGGAGCGAAAGATGTTCGCATTTCCTTGCAGAATTCCTCCGCATACACTTACATCGGAAACAACGAGCAGTATGCGTCTTCCATCCCGTCTTCCGGTTCGCAGCCATTCTCCTTCCTTTTGCAGATAGGCTCGAATACCAAGGCGGGAATATATTCTGTACCTTTGCAGCTTTCCTATTATTACGAGGACGGAAAGCAAAACAAGACCGAGGCGAAGAATGCGAACATGGAAATTTTCGGGAAGGCTAAGCTCGGCATCTCGAACATAAAGACCGACCCTTCGCCGGTCAAGGAAGGCGGTTTCACGTCGCTTATCGTCAAGGTTGAGAACACGGGAACCGGGGACGCGAAATCCGTGCGCGTCAGCATAGACTCGCCGTTTGCAAGCGGCAGGGTCTCGCTTGGAAAGATTGCCGCGGACGAGGACGCTTCCGCGGTGTTCTCGTTCAACGCAAACCAGGCGGGGGATATCCCGTACGCGCTGGCGGTCGAATACGAGGATGATTTCGGAAAGAGCGGCGTCAATGACACGGAAAAGCTGACGGTATACAAAAAAGATGCCGACATGACAATATACATAATCGCGCTGGCGGCCGCTGCCGCAGCCGGATTTTTGCTTTACAGAAGAGGGAAAAAGAAATAAGGCAACGGACACAGGACTCGGCTTTAAAATTGTTTTTTCTGTTCGTAATATGAAAAGGTAATCCAATGAGCGACACCCGCGCGATATTTTTTCTCGCAATCAAGGACGTGTTCAAGGACAAGAAGATTTTCGGGCTCGTCATTTTCATACTCGCGGCGAGCTACATAAACCTGATTTTTTTCAACTCAATCCTGAACGGTTTCACTAATACGTTTCAAGACCAGCTCATCGAGCTGATGACATCGCACATAACGCTTGAGCCGAAGGAGGGGCAAAAATATATTTCCGGGGCGGACAGCATAGAAAGGAAGCTAGACCTTGTTCCAGGAATAATATCAATCGCCCCGAGGCTGAACTCCGCGGGAATAGCATCGTACAAGTCGAAAACCGTGAATTCGCAGATAAACGGCATAACGCCGTCGAAGGAAAGCGACGTGACAATACTCGCGGACAAGATATCATCCGGGGAATTTCTGAGCGACGGCGACACCGGCCAAATTCTTCTGGGCGACGCGCTCATAGAAGGCTCGACACGCGAGATGGGCGGAAGCGTTTCAAACCTCGGGGGCGTCTCCGTCGGCGAC
>JBAQNA010000036.1:0-3293 GCA_049303335.1 Candidatus Aenigmatarchaeota archaeon | reverse complement strand
ATAATGCTTCTTATGACAACCGTCTCGCTAATCGGAGTGTTTTACGTTTTCTCTTCAACTCTCGCAACACAGACAACTTCTTCCGGCTCCGAGCAGGCTTCGCAATTGACGGCGCAGTTGTCGCTGTGTATGCAAATAGACAACATTATTGGAAATCAGGTGACGCTGAGGAATTGCGGAGAAGGCGTGATTGAGAACAAGTCGCTTGTCGTGATGATGGATGACATTGCATTGGGCGCGAATACGCAAACAATACAGGAAGGCAACTCGAGTGTTGTGAATGTTTCGGGACTGTGGCAGGTGCCGTTCGGAAAGCATAGTTTGAAAATATCAAATGGGGCTGCTGTTGCGTTGGCGCTTGTGGAAATAATTCCCAATCCGGACGGACTCGCCGGCTCGTGGAACTTTGACGAAGGAACTGGCGCAATAGCTTATGACGCGAGCGGGAACGGAAATGCCGGGACATTGAATAATATGAACACTTCGGGGAATGCAACGAGCGGCTGGACTGAAGGAAGGTTCGGGAAAGGATTATTGTTCGACGGCGCGGACGATTATGTTGACGCGGGAAACGGGACGAGCTTGAATATCACGGATGCGATTACGGTGAGTGCGTGGGTGAAAACACCAAACATAACTAGATATTATCAAGGAATTGTAAAACGGGGAAATGCGGGGCAAGGATACTCGTTTATGTTTATTAGTACGGGGGGCGTAGTAGGTGGGTATGCTAATCTAGGTGGAACTTGGCAATCTATGGCGGCATCTCCAATATTATCAAATAATCTCTGGTATCACGTAGTGCTTAGTTATAATGGTGCCTCTTCCATAGTCTATACTAATGTTATTGCAGGCGCGTATAAAAGTCAATCCGGCGTTATTACGGTATATGGCACGGACAATCTCATAATTGGGCAATCATCGTATGGCGCACAATTTTTCAACGGCACCATCGACGAGGTTCGCATCTGGAGCAAGGCATTTTCGCCCGACGAGACCGTTGCGATGAAACAGATAATATGAAAACTTATTAATCATGAATCCGAATCTAAAGGCATGATAAACCGCAAGAAAGCAATCTCGCCGCTGATAGCAACAGTCCTTCTGATAGCGTTCACCATGACCATCGCGGTGCTGGTCCAGAATTTTTTCACGGGGTTCTTCAGCACGCAGCAGTCCTCTACAACCGAGAAAGCCACAACAACGCTGAACTGCGCCTATGCCAAGATCAGAATAAACTCGATAAGCTATAACGGCACGAGCACCACGCTGAAGACAAGAATCACCAACGAGAACCAGAACTCGAAGGACAGCGCGCTGGCGAACATCACGTTTTCATTGATAATGCGGGACGGCACATCAAGCTCATATGGCGCCACGTGCAACTGCGCGGACGAATCTCTTTATCCCGGCGACACGAAAGTGTACTCCAACGTCTCCGTGGCGGGCGGCTGCAACATCACGTCCGTTTATGTGTCATCCAACTGCGCGAACGCAAAGGACACTGCGGCGGCTTCCGATATAGACTTCTCCGGCTGTTAACGCTGCCGCGATATGAAGGGACAATTACAGGAACGCCTGTTTTGCATTTCGTTTTCTTCCGCTTTTGCGCGCTTTCGCGATTGCAGCCGTTCCGGCATTTGCTCAATCCATATTGTGAAATTCTGATGTTTTCCCATTCCTAATGCGAATTCCTGCGGAGCCGCAAATTAATATATCGGCGAGTCCCATTCTTATCCATGGCAAACGATTATTCGCCCGCAATCCGGAAGCTTCTCGCGAAAAACAAAACGGGAATCGGCGGCAGGATTGCGGCGCGGCGCGGAAAGGGTTTGTTCGAAGGCCTGCTGATGCCGTCATCAGAGCCGGACACGCTTGTGCTGAAGCTCGACAGCGGATACAATGTGGGAATAAAATTCGGCAAGGGTGTCGGCATAAAGAAATCGGAAAGTCCCGAGCCTGCCAAAATAAAGGAGGAGGAAAAGTTCGAGCTTGGCGGTCATGTAAAAACATCGGAACAAACAGCAGACAAATCAAAACCTTCAATATCAATACTCCACACGGGCGGCACGATTGCGTCACGCGTTGATTACAGGACGGGCGGCGTTGTCTCGTCATTTTCTCCGG
The DNA here is from genome assembly GCA_049303335.1 of Candidatus Aenigmatarchaeota archaeon. GTDB lineage: Archaea > Aenigmatarchaeota > Aenigmatarchaeia > Aenigmatarchaeales > DAIDAN01 > DAIDAN01. Next base: position 1,166 of record JBAQNA010000036.1, on the reverse strand, counting down.
AAGACTTGCTGGCAATGTTTCCAGAACTCTCGCAAATGGCGAACATAAGGACAAGGCTGGTCTTTTCAATAATGTCGGAAAGCCTGCGATTTTCCGACTATCAGGCTCTGGCGAAGGAAATCGCAAAGGAGATAGAAAACGGCGCTGACGGCGTGATTGTGGCGCACGGCACCGACACGATGCATTACACTTCCGCAGCGCTGGCTTTCATGCTGCAAAACCTTCCCGTTCCGGTAATTCTCGTTGGTGCGCAAAGGAGCAGCGACAGGGGAAGCACTGACGCCGCGCAGAACCTGACAAGCGCGGCATATTTTATCGCGCATTCCGACTTCGCGGGCGCGGCAATATGCATGCACGAGAACGCGGGCGACGGAAACTGCCTCATACTTCCCGCGGCAAAATCAAGGAAAATGCACACGAGCAGGCGCGACGCGTTCCGCCCGATAAATTCGCTTCCCTGGGCGCGCGTGAGTTATGCGGAAAGGAAAATCGAATTCCTGAAAAACGATTATCTGAAAAAGGACAAAAAAATGAAAGCCGTGATGAAAATGAAAATGGAGGAAAAGGTTGCGCTGATAAAAACAACCGTGAACATGGATCCCGCGCTGATAGATTTTTTTATTGGAAAAAAATACAAGGGGCTGATTTTGGAAGGCACGGGCTTGGGGCACGCTCCCGACAATCTTCTGATACGCTTAAAGAAAGCCGCCGAAAAAGGAATGGTCGTGTGCATGGCGTCGCAGACGATTTACGGAAGGGTTGACATGAACGTTTATTCTCCGCAAAGGGACTTGCTGAAAATCGGCGTAATTCCGTGCGGGGACATGCTTCCGGAGACGGCTTTCATAAAGCTCGCGTGGCTTCTCGGAAACTTCCCGAAAAAGGCGGGAGAGCTTATGGGAAAAAATATTTGCGGCGAACTGTCGGAAAGAACGGATGTTGAAGAATTTTTGAATTAGAAATGTACCCTTTTCTTAACCTTTATATTTTCTCTCTATAATCTTTTGTTATGAAAGCCATCTCCGCGGTCATCGGCACCATAATGCTTCTTATGACAACCGTCTCGCTAATCGGAGTGTTTTACGTTTTCTCTTCAACTCTCGCAACACAGACAACTTCTTCCGGCTCCGAGCAGGCTTCGCAATTGACGGCGCAGTTGTCGCTGT
>JBAQNA010000035.1:0-17928 GCA_049303335.1 Candidatus Aenigmatarchaeota archaeon | reverse complement strand
GTTGTTCCTCGTGTCATGAATCTTTTTATAGCTCCCGCTGCTCATATCTATCTACCTCATTTGACGGTGTTCATGGCTCGCGCCTATGGTGGAAGGCACTGAGCGCCGTCTCTAATATTATCTTGGAAATTATCAAAGAAATTATTGATGTCTAAGGAGCTCGCTTTCATCTGCGGGTCTTTCAGACCGCGCAGTATTCCCGCTCGCTTAAAATAAATTGTGATTGATATGGGTTTTATAAAGGAATTAAATGACTTGGGAAAGATTTTTGATTTTGAAAAAATACAGTTTGTACCTATAATTATTTTATGGTTTGTAATTGGTAGCTTTTATTCTATTCAAAATTTCCCTGACTTCTTTACGAAATATGAAATATTTACAAAATTATTGATGATTTTCATATATGGAATTCCCACTTTATCAATCTATATGGTAACGACATTAGGCACTATTATATTTTTGCTTCCTATAAGGTATCATATTTTGATGAAAGCAACTCATAAGACATTCAAAGAAAGTAATGCCAAATCTATAGAATTTCCTTCAGCACCTACAGTTTTCTTATTTAATGCATCCATATTATTTTTGATAGGTTTACATTCATTATTCTCGAATATAGCCGTTACTACTATTGTGCTGTTTATAATATCATGTAGTGCAGGCATTATTTCTTCTGAAGTTGAAAGTATACTGAACTTGAAAAAATTAAAACCGAAAACTATTGATAAAACTATAAAAATTTAGACATCTACAAGCAGATTTTATTTTATCCCCATTCTGTATTTCAAACCCTCTTTTATTATGAAAACCAAAACTCCGGAGACCATCCTGATTCCGCGCCTTATCGCTGAAGCCCTGTGATAGTCCACGGTAACTGGCACCTGCTCTATGCGCAGGCCTTTCTTCACCATACTCGCGAGCATCGCGTTCTCGATTATGTAGCCGCCGTAAACTGTCCCGACGTTTTCCAGCGCTTTTCTAGACAGCGCCATCAGTCCGCAGTTTGTGTCCTTCAATTTCGTGCCAAAAAGAATGTTGAAAGAAGTTTTCCACACAAAATTCCCGAGCATGTGGCGAAACGGAACTTTTTTGAAATCGCGAAACCCCATCACAAAATCCGCCCTGCCGCAATCAATCGGTTCTATGACTTTCCCAGCCTGCTCCGGCGGGTATTGCATATCCGCGTCCATTATCACCGCAACATCGGAATCGGTTTTTTTCAGAACGTATTCGAATCCGGTTTTCAGCGCCTCTCCTTTGCCGCGGTTTTTCTCGTGCAAAATGAGCGTTACTTTTGTTTTGCCTGAAGAAAGTTTTTTTGCGATATCTGCTGTCCCGTCTTTAGAGCCGTCGTCAACCACGATTATTTCGCTGAACAGTCCCGTCTTTCCCGTCCTTTCCACGACTTCCCTTATGTTCCTCTCCTCGTTGTACGCGGGAATAAGGCAGACTGCTTTCATAAGAAACCATTTAAACCTTGGAAATATATATCTGCTTAAATACTCTATTTTATAAAAAATGTTCATACTAATTAATATTCCTTTTATTTTAACGGTGATTTTATGGATGTATTACTTATCAACCCTAATGAGACGTCCGCGCAGATGCCGCCGCTGGGACTGATGTACATATGCGCGGTTCTGCGCGAGGGCGGGTTCAAGGCTTCCGTGATTGATGCGGAAATCGAGAAGATGGACAATGCGCAGCTGGAAAGCATTTTCAGAAAGGAGAAACCTGCCATTGTCGGCGTTCCTATGTTTACCCCGACTTATTCTCAAGCTCTTAATGTTCTACAAATCGCAAAAAATGCTGACCCGAGCACAAAAACTGTTGTGGGGGGTCCGCATGCAACAACATTGCCGGAAATAGCGGAGCATAAGCTGGTGGACTTCGTGGTTCGCGGGGAAGGGGAAATGACTTTTCTCGAGCTTGCGAATTTCATAATTCACGGCAAAGGCGAAAAGAAAAAGATAAAAGGAATTTCTTACAAAGACGGAAATCATGCAACACACAACCCTGACCGCGGACTAATTCAAAATCTGGACGAGCTGCCATGGCCCGCGCGCGACACGTTGCCGATAGAAAAATATCCCGGTGTTCTTATGCCAAAAAAACATCCGGAGACACAAGTAATGGGAACGCGCGGATGCCCGTTCAAGTGCGCTTTCTGCTCAAGCTCCATATTCGGAAAGACAATGCGGTTCCGCAATCCGATGAATGTTGTTGATGAGGTTGAGTTTCTTGTTGAAAAATACAAAATAAAAAGCCTTTACTTTTATGATGACGGGCTGAACTACAGAGCCGACTGGCTGAACACTATTTGCGACGAGTTCATAAAGCGCGGTCTTAATGACAAGCTGGAATGGAAAGGGCAAGTCCGCGTGAACAACGGATTCGTGAACCAGGAAATGCTGAACAAGATGAGAAAATCTGGATGTTGTATGCTTGCATGGGGAATAGAAAGCGGGAACCAGACTGTCCTAAACAATATTCACAAGGCAATCACTCTCAAGGAGGTGGAGAATGCAATAAGGATGTCTTCAAAAGCAGGTATACGAAACTTTGGATTTTTCATGGGGGGCAACATGACGGAAACAAAGGAAACGGTGTTTGACACTATAAGATTTGCAAAAAAGTTGGCAAAAATCGGGCTTGACTATGCCCAGTGGACTCTTGCTACGCCTTACCCCGGTACTGAGTTCTACGATGTCTGCAAAAAGAACAACTGGATAAAGGCTAATCGCTGGGAAGACTGGAAAGATGATAAGCTGACTGTTATAATTGACAGACCCGAGCTGCCTCTGCAATGGCTTCAACACACAACGGAAAAAGCCTACAAGTCTTTTTATATGAACCCGTATTACATAACAAGGCAGCTTGGAAAAATAAGAAGTGCTGACGATATAAAACTTCTTATGAACGGCATGGGATGGATAAAAAAAGCAGTAGAATAAATTTAAGCAAAATATTTCTCAATCCCTTTTTCAAAAGGCAGAGGGTTGAAGCCAAGCTCCTTTCTTGAAAGGCTTATGTCAAGCACGCGATCCTGTTTGAAGCCGAGCGCCTGCTCCCTTGTGAGGAATGGATTCTTTGAAATTTTTTCAAGCACCGAGGCGCCCGCAAGCACGAGCGCCAGCGGAATGTGGACGGTCAGTTTTTTCTTTCCCATTTTCTTGAGTATGATGTTTTTGAACTTCTCGGTTGTCAATACATCAGGCCCCGCTATGTTATATATTTTCTTGCTCTTTTTAGAGCTTTTTAAAATTGCATCAACCACGTCGTCAATGTAAACTGGCTGAAGCTTGTTCTTTCCGCTCCCTATCATGGGCACAACCGGAAATGAAACTGACTTGATTATTTTTTCCATGTCAGGGCTTCCCTTACCGTATATCAGTGCGCATCTCAATATCACGTAATCTATTCCCGATTCAACGACAATCTTTTCTGCTAGCTCCTTTGTCCTGCCGTACGCGTTTTTTATTCCTGCAACGGCGTTTACCGTGCTGACGTGAATGAGCTTCGCGTTGTTTTTCCTGCACGCCTCCACGATATTCTTTGTGCCTGCCACGTTCACGTCATAATTCAGATTTTCGTCATTCGAGCGGAGAACGCCTGCAAGATGTATGGCCAAGTCCGCGCCGTCGGCGCATTTCTCAACAATAGCAGAATCGCGAATGTCCCCTATGACGGTTTCTGCGCCAAGCTTTTCTGTTTCCGGCGACGGCCTCCTTACAAGAGCCTTGACCTTGTTGGAAACGCATATCCTCGGAAGAAGGTAGCCGCCGACAAATCCTGAAGCTCCGGTGACAAAAATGTTTTTCCCCTTGATTTCATGTTCCATATCATTTTTGCATAAATAACGTTTAAATAGTTTTTAACTCTTGCTCTCCAGCGCCGTTACCTCGTATATCTTCACTGCCTCGTTCCTGAACACCATCTTGAAATTCTCCAAGCCCTCGCCCTCGAGGAAGAACATCTTCGTGAAAACGTTGTTTCTCTGGTTGGACGGTATTATCACTACATAAGCATAATCCGAGCGAACCCATATTGAAACGGGAACGGGCTGCTGCGAGAGCTTCAGCCCGAGCTGATCCGCAGCCGGCTTTATCTGCTGCACAAGCTCGGATATGTTCTGCGGAAGGGTGTAACTCTTAACTTTCCCGTCTTCATAGTACAGCGTCTCCGCAAAGAGCGCGGCGCTCGTTCCCTGCTTTAGCAAGGCCAGCGGCACTTTTCCCGGAAGGACGATCACGTCACCGTAATATCTCACTCCGATATCGCCGCTCATGGTGTAACTTGCCGACTGCTGTTGCAGCTGGTAATAAAGCGGGCAGCTCTTGTCCGAGCGCGCGTCGCAGCCCGTGCCGAAATATTGGAGCCACTGGAATTTTCCTATCAGGTCGTCGGAGGCAATCCAGTAAACTCTTGACGAGTCGCCCTGATACTTGCGGATTATCTGCACCGACTCGTTCTCGCTGTCGGTTTTGAAAGTTTTTCCCAAATCCACAATCCTGTCGTTTATGGTGTACTTGCAGTCAAAGCCGCAGTGCGCGCCGTCCGCGACAACGCGCCTCTCCGCAAGACCCGTTACCATATGCCCGGGATCCCACCAAGTACCGACAAGCGAATCCTGCGGAGTCTGCGTTTTCAAAAAGTTCCAGGCGCTGTCCCAGTTGCCGTCCTGGTCCGGACCGACCTGCTGGCCCATCACCTGTCCAAGGCTCAAGGCTGCAAAAATTATTGCCATTCCCAAGCCTGCCGACAGCACAAGCGGAAAGCGCCCTTTCTTTTTTGTCCAGTCAACAAGATAACCGAACCCCGCAGCAATCATGATTATCATGAATCCCGATGTGAACTCCGTGAATCGTATGCCGCTCGTCATCGTGTACATTGCTATGACAAAAAGGGCAAGAAGCGCGGATTTCCTGAAAATATTTTTCTTGTATGTCGCAGCGAGCCCGAAAATTATCAGTCCTATGAACGATAGAAAGATAAGCGTGTCTATAAGCGGGTCGCCGATTGCAAACCTTCCCATCGCAAGAATCCAGCTGTTCATGTCCGCGAGCGCGAATCCCGAAGACTGCAATTCGACTATCGAAACAGTGACAATCCATTTCTCCGAGCTTCCCGCAAATCCGAAAAGCGCGCCCAGCGAGCCGAAAGGATCCGCGGAAAGCATGGATGTTGTAATAAAAATTCCGATAAATATTGCAGCAAGCACGAAAATGTTCTTCCTTGCCTCGCTCCAGGCATGCTTCATCTTTTCATCAAAACCCATTTTTGTTTTCCTGTCCCCGAAAGCAATTCCCGATATGAGATAAATAATAGCTGTCCCGACAAGAACGAAAAACGGATACCAGTACATTCCCCAAGTCACCGCGAACATCGTGAATCCGAGTATTGCAATCAATGCGCTTCCAATCGTGCGTTTGCGCATCGCGTAAATTCCGAGATAAGTCGTGAGCAGGATGAAGAAAAGCACAAGCTGGTCGTTGTCGAACGAGCTTCCGAAAGTCCGCACAAGGATTTGCGGCGCGGTTCCCACAAGGAGCGCAGCCATCAGCCCACCGTATTTGTTAGAAAGTTCGCGGCCGAGGAGGAATGCAGGTATGACAATCATTGCCCCGAAAATTGCGCCCATGAAAGCGGCTATCGTCTTGAGCGTCGCGCCCGCGGCAAAGAATTTGTAGACAAAAGCGGTGATGTACCACATCAGCGGCGGATAGTTGTTAAGCGTGACGGCCCGCCCCACATAATAGGAAAGCTCGTCCCACGAAGGCACCACTCCGAAATCCGCGATATATTTTGTGAAGCGGTACTGAAACACCGGGTCGTACGACAAAATCCTGTCGGGAACCGTGTTCAATCCGCGGATCCAGAACGCGAAAATGAAAATGGCTGCCAGCGCGGGAATCCACCAGTATTTTTTTAATTGCTCGAGTTTCAAGAAAGGCACCTCGCAAACACTATTATCGAAATGTTATTTTCAAGATTTATAAAGAAATCTAAAAACGACATTAGTTGAAGTTTGGAAGCCGAACGGCTTGTTAAAATGATTCATTTCATAATGTCTTTCTTGAAAAGCAGCGCCCAATGCTCGCGGAAATTGAAATGTGATATTTGAGCAAGTCTGAATCCATTTTCTGCGAACGCCTCCTCGAAATCCGAAATCCTGTAAGTGTATTCAAAAACCGGCTTATGCTCCGTTTTTCTTAAAATTCTTCCATACAGCGAAAAATGGTTTGGCTGTGTAATCAGGATATATTTTTTGCTGAGTCTGCATATCTCTTTTACTATCGGAGAAAAATCCTCAAAATGCTCAAGCACACCGTCGGCAAAAACCAGGTCAAAACTATTGTCATTGAAGCTTGTCCCTTCCTCTTTTGTTAGAAAAACATCTTTTCCAACAATAAAATCGTTTTTCTCGCAAAGTTTCATAGAGTTTGGAGAAACATCAACACCGATAGAATTATTAAAACCGAGATTTCTGAACATTCTCAGCGTCCTCCCGCTTCCACACCCAAAATCTAGAACTTTCGCGGTTTTCGGGAGATTTTCTCTTTCAAGGAATTTTCTTACCACGTTCTTCTGCCCTTTCGCGAACTTTCTGCCGAAGAAATTCAAACCTTTAAAATCATTCCATTCATCGTTCCAAGTATTCTTATTGACCATTATAACACCAAAAGCCTTAAAACACACTATTTATAAGACTGTTCTTATATCAATTAATATGCAAAAACTTTATATTTTTGGGGTTGTAGTTTTGTTTCTTTTTGTATTCTCTGTGCCTGCGCAAGCATATAATAACGACTGGACTTATAAAAAACCAATTATAATAAATAATTCTCAAAATCCTAGCGGTCTTTTTGATTATCAGGTTCTTCTGAACGTATCATATAAAATCGGCATGAAAAGCGACTTTTCTGAATTAAGGTTTTCTTGGCTTAATGCGTCTTCAGGTGCAGAAGTTCCCGTACCATATTTCGTTGAAAATCATACAGCCGATTTATTCTCTGATGTTTGGATAAAGGTTCCGAAAATAAGCGCTAACGGCATTGAGACAATTTATATGTATTATGGAAATCCTTCCGCTGCTTCAGAAAGCAATCCAAACACAACTTTTGATTTATATGATAATTTTGAAGGAACATCTTTAGATACAAATAAATGGAACAGTTCAGGAAATATCTCTATTGCCAACGGGGAATTGAGTCTTTACAATTATACTGCATGGATTTTTTCCAAAGAATTTGGTGAAAATATAATAGGCGAAGCAAGATCGAGATCGGGCGGAGGAGTCGGTTTTTATCTTTCATTTAGAAACGACGCATATACGAAGTATATTCATATAGGAGGTAGTAATGGCATAGATCCTTTCTGGGTTAATACTTATAACGGTATATCTTTTCATTTAACATATATTGCATCAATTAATACTGTTTATCATATCTGGAAATTAAAAAGAAACGGAACGAATCTTGCTAAAATTTATCAGGACGGAAATTTATTGAACACTCTCACGCAGGATTTGCCTTCCGGTAATTTGAAAGCATATTTCAGGGGTGGGGAATATTCAGGCTACAGCTATTATACGTATATCGACTGGGTAAGAATCAGAAAATACGCTGATCCGGAGCCGACATATATTATTGACGACTCTGACGTTGCCAATCTGAAAACGATTTTTACAGTTCCTGCGTCTGTTCAGGCAAGAAATGATTTCACAATAAACATCAAAATAACAGATAATTCTAACAATCCTGTTACAAACCTTTCTTCCTCTGATTTCAGACTATTTCGCAACAGCGAACAAATTAACTTCACTGGTTTCAGAAATTACAACAACGGCACATACCTGATGAACGCAAGCAGCGGCAGCATTATAGGAAACGTTTCCTTCCGCGCGGAAGCGGGCGGCGCATCATCGGAAGCTTTTTCTTATATTGCAATCAATCCAAAGAGTAACATCGTATTTGTCGCAAACGGTCGGGATAGCATCTTTTCATCCGGGCTGACGGGCAAACATGTTTTCACAAACTATTCCGAGACGGAAAAATATTATCTTGGCAAAATCCGACCGGAGCAGGTCTTCGTTTTTGAGAATCTGACGACGGATTATCCAACTTACAGGTTCAAAAACATGCAGGCGTTTCTTGAGACATTCTACTCTAACGAAACGGCCGTTTTGGTTTCAGGCAGGGAGCAGGCGGTAGCAGCGGCGCCTTATGCAAGGCTGAAAAATATTCCGATATTGTTCGATACCGAAGATTTTGCTTTGATTGGCTTCAATAATATTCTGAATTTTTCAGCAAAAACTCCCGATGAAATAAATGCTATTGCAATAAATGAATTTTCAAGAAGCGGAAAAAACATAAATACATTAATAATTACAAACTCACAATCCGAAACATCCGCGCTGTCCGGCGCTCTCGCCGCAAAACACAATTCCGTCATCATTCCGATGAATTTTTCCGCAATATCGTACCCGGAAACAGTTTCCGACTTTTACGGACTGAACAGCGCGAACGGCGTTCTGAGAATAAGGACAAGAATAAACGAGACAATAAAAAAGCTTTCCGGCAATTTTCTTTTTTCCAACTCGCTGGATTACAAGCTCGGCAGGACGCAGCTGAATTTGATTCTGCTTGGAAACGCCTCGGAAGTGCCGCAGCCGGCAATATTTGATTCCGGCAGGGAAATGTTTTTTGACTATGACAGCAATTACATTCTTACCGATTTCCCTTATTCCGACACGAACAGCGACGGCAAGGCTGATATGACAGCAGGAAGGATTGTTTCGCCATACCAGATTGTCGAGCTGCCAAAAAACAACAGGATTGTCACTGCCGCGATTTACCGCAATTTAGAAACCGTCTTCTCCGGAAACGGGCTGATAGAAAGCCAGACAACCGACACGGCGTTCCGTGCCGCGGGATTTGAAACGGTCCGGCTGGTGGAGAACAGGACAAACCTCTCTTATTACGAGCTGACTTTCGGTTTTAACAACGTGACGGATTTTCTGAAAAAGCTTTTTGGGGACCAATCCATATCAGAGTCGATAAATCTTTTGAGGACAATTTACGGCGGATACAACGAATTCTTGGAGCATAATTCTTACAAGATGGTGAGCGGCATGAATGTCGGGCTTGACGGCATCACGATAAAAATGATTCCCGACGAAAGGCTGACAAAGGATTCGCTGCTTTCCCAAATGCGGAACGCGGATGGAATTTTCTATTACGGAAAAGGGGAAGCAGGTTCGTGGATGACTGAAAGTTTCAGAGAAAATAATATTTATTTCTCAGAATTTCCCGAGACAAGTTCCCTCATTTATGACGAGCGCACGAATTCCGCGCGATTTCCTGAAAAAACAATTTTTGAAAAGGGCATATCCGCGTTTGTCGGCGGCGGCGGAATAATCTATGACACATACGCTTTCATGCCAAACGCGAGGTTTGTACAGAACATTGCAAAAAACAAAACTGTCGCGCTTTCCATTGAGAACAGTAGGTATCCGCTTCTGCCGAGCCAGATAAGGAATTTGAGCGCGAGCATGCAGTTCAATTACCAGCCACAGAGGGACTTGGCGATAAAGCAGTTTTTGCAGATGGTCTGCTATTGCGACCCCGAGAAAAAGATCGACCCCGACGCGCGGGAGCAGGGAAGCAATCCCGAAATAAATCATTCGTCCGTTTTCACGTCGAGAATAAAGATACCGACAAGTTATCTTGTCTCGGGAAACAAAATATTCTTTGACTCCGGACAATATTTGCAGGAAATGGGAAAGCCTGTTGTGCCGCTGTATTCCGAGGAAACAATCCTGCCGAACGGCTCGAAAATTATCTGGATAGTCTTCAATTACAATCTTTCAAGATATGAAAACATTTCCGCGGATTTTGTTCCAATGAACGAGCACTTCAATACAACCGCAGAAACCGTTCACGGCTTCTATCCTTCGCAGATGTTTTACAACGAAACTTTCGATTTGCTGGACGGGAGGAAATCCGTGAAGCTGATTGCCGCGGGAATGCAGTACAACAACGAGACGAAGGAGGCGCTGGTTCTTGACGCCGCCGAAGCCGTCATCGAATATGCGTCACCTTTCGAGTTTGTCGGATTCTCGGCGGAAAACATCACCTTCGGCGGGAACCAGACTTTTGTGATAAGCGCCGCTGGAGAAAACCTTTCCATTGTCATTGACATAATAAGCGGGAATTTTTCGGAAACTGTTGAAAAAGATATTCCTTCTGGTTATTCTGAAATAAGCTGGAATCCGCCTTTTGCAGGAAACTTTATCACAACCGCATATGTGCTTATGGGAAATAATTCCGCGGGGCCGAGATACGCGTCCTTTTCCGTAAATCTTCCCAAAACGGATTTCTTCAAATCAACGGAATCTTTCGGGGCAGGCGGCTACGAAAAGATTATGAAAAGCATTTCGGAAAAAATCCGGTTCGCATTCGACGGGGCTGCTGCGGTTATCGAATATGTAAATCCGTTTTCAAAATTCTCGTCAGCCGCGAATTCGTCGGCAACGGAAAAGCGGATTTCAAGCCCGGATTATTCGTTCAGCGTTGCGCAGGATTCCGGAAAGGCTATTTACAGGATGAAAGATTCCCGCGGCGAGCTTGTTCTCGAGAAAAACGCGGGCACGACAAAAGAAACCTGCAGAGGCGACTGCTCCGGGCTTTATGAAAATATGGATTCGAAACTTTCCGAGATGCAGAAGTTGCAGGATTATACGGTTGAAAATATCGGAAAGTAAGTGAGAAATTAATCTCACTTGAAGCTTCTCTCCAGCCCGAACATGTGCGCTGCCTGCGCGTCCAACGGATACAAATTCTGTTTTCTCCCGATAAGTTTCTCAACGCTCATGACTTTCTGCGTGGCGGAAAGCATTTGCAATTCCTCCTTCATCGCTTCCACATAATTCACTACGCCTTCGGCTTTCGCAACGTTCGCCGCAATCAAGAACGGGCGGCCCATGCTTGCGCCGTTCGCGCCGAGCATCATAGCCTTCCCGATATCCAAGCCGTTGTTGTATCCGCCCGCGAGAAGTATGTCGAAAGCGGGCTTCTTCCCGAGCATTGAGAATATCGTCGCGGAAGGCACGGACATCTCGTTCATTATCAGCCACGGGCTCATTCCTGTTCCGCCGCCGAAGCCGTCAATCGTCAGGCACTCTATTTTTATTCCGTTCTCCTTCTTCAGCTCCTGCAAAGTTGAAATCAGCTTCAAGATTCCGGTTCCCATTCCCGTCTTCACCCAAATCGGCAAGTCAAGCTTCGAGTATTTCATTATGCTCTTCTTCAGCTGCTCGTCCGAAAGCGAGCCGGGCTGCACGTGGCGCTGGTAAGTGCCGTCCTTATTCTTGATGACAATGTAGCCGAGCTTTTTGTATTTCTCGGCAAGATCGTCGCCTTCGAATTTTATCTCGCCGCCGAGCCCCTGCTTTGCGCCCTGCCCGATTTTCACCTCGATCGCGTGCGCGCCCAACGCGGCGCCTTTCTCGAACACTCCCTGCTTTATGTCCTCGCCGTTTCCCTGCACTATCATCGCGCCGTATTTTTTGTAATTGTCAAGAAAAGGCTGTATTCTTTCCTTCAATCCGGCATCGCCGTAAGTCGCGAGAACGTTCTCGCCGATTACAACCCCTATTCCCGCTTTTGCGGCGCCCTCCGCGAGCGCCGCGCCGCGCAAGTGCGCAACTTTTGTAGAGCCCATCGCCGCAACCGATATCGGAACAGAGAATTTGAACGATCCGATTTTCATCTCCGTCGAGACGTTCTTGAAAACTATCGAGTCGCCGTAAAGTTCCGGAAGAATCTGTATGTCTTCAATATTTGGCAGCCTTTTCTCGCCGCCGAACTGCGAGACGCCGAAAGGCTCCGGAAAGACTGTCCTGCCCGTCCTCGCCTTCTGCCCGATTTCGCATTGCCCGTCCATTGTGCAGACCGAGCACATTCCTCCCTGGCACGCGTGCTCCTCGAAAGTGAGCTTCGTCTTTGTCGCGATGTCGGCGTTTTGGTGCCTTCTCAAAGCCTTTTCGGAATACATTGGACCACCTTAGAAGCGATTTTATTATGATTGCCGCAGTATGAAAATGGGCTGCCAACTATATAAAATTTATCGAATCGCAGAAACAGGCTTGAAAAAATAAAAAAGGAAAAAAAATAAAAAATCAGACATTATCAGAATTCTTCCTCGTCGCCGCCGTCCTCGAAGATGTTTCCCTCCTCTTCGGACTGCTCTTCCTTCTTTTCCTCCGCAGCTTCCTTTATGGGTTCCGCTTTCGCAACCTTAGCTTTTTTTGCCATAAAACACACCTCTTTGGTTTGGAAACGGTTTTAAGCGCTTTTCTTGGTATGCCAAAACCGGTCCTTCGAATGGCAACAGATACATAAAACATATATTTAAAGCTTGGCTCAGGCCTGGCTTTGTTTAATAAGTGCCTTCTGTTTAATAAGTCGGAAAAGTGTTTAAAAAGTCATTTTTTAAAGTCTTAAAATCAATTAGAAGTATGGCGACACAAGAGCTAACGATGGACTGTCCCTTCTGCGAGAAGGCAAAGATTAAGGTCAGGTATAGACCTTCCATAACGATAAAAAAGAGGACTGTTTCTGGAACTTATGGGACGAAGTATAATTCCATAACAAACAAAGAAGCTTATGACGTTATGGAAGATTGCCCAAATTGTGGAAAGACCAAAGAGGAAATAAAGAAGCGTTTGATAGAGGGAAAGCCTGTTAATAGAGAAGCGATATTAAAGAGAATGAAGGAAGCTGGTATTGACCCAGCAAAAATAAAATTCTAATCTTATTAGCAAGTTTTATATTCAAAGTTTCTAATAATCTGTCTATGGTAGACCAAGTTAATTATGCACTTGTGGAAAAGACCCGCCCCATGATGTATAAAGCCATGAAGTATTGGGGGAAGAAACCGCACAACATTTTCAGAACTTATATTGAGCATTATTCCGAACCGAATGAGATAGTTCTGGATGCTTTTGCTGGTAGCGGTGTTTGTCCTCTGGAAGCCATACAAACAGGAAGAAAAGCTATTGCTGTGGACTTGAATCCTGTCGCCTCGTATATGACAAGAACTCTGGCTACGCCTTTGGATATTCAGAAGTTTGAAAGGGAATGGGCAACTGTAAAAAGCGATTTGTTAAAATTGGAAAGAAGTAGCGGCTTGTTTCTAACCAGATGTCCCGCCTGCAAAAATAATGCAAGGATAATAAACGTTCACTATGATGGCGTTCCCGTAAAAATAAGATACAAATGCTCATGCAGTAAAAATAACAATAGCAAGCCTGTTGAAAAAGAGGATTTGGACTTGATTGGCAAGTCAGAGAAAACCGATATAGAATGGTGGTTTCCGAAAGACAAGTTCCCAGATACGGAATCGTTTTATGGGGCAAAAAAGAACGCTGGGGATTATTTTTATAATCTATGGACAAGAAGAAATCTATATGCCTTGTCTTGCATTTTTGACAGGATTAATAAGATTGAAGACAAGGTCATAAAAGAATTTTTCAGGTTCGCCTTCATTTCTATGGCACACCTTTGCACAAGGATGGTTTCTGCAAGAAGGGAAAAAAGCAACAGACCAGACAGCGGTAGCTGGGGAAGACCCGCCTATATGTTCCCAAAAAGGCATTTGGAACAAAACCCGTTTCTGCTGTTTGAAAGGGCGATAGAAGACAGGCAAGGAATAATAAAGGCGAAAGAAAGCTCAAACAGATTGGTTGACGGAAAAACCAAGTTTGCCAAAAACTTTGAGGACTTGAAAAATAATGACAAGAATCTGCTGATTCTGAATAAAAACACGATTGAATTGAGCAAGTTCATTCCAGAGGAAAGCGTTGATTATGTCCTGACAGACCCGCCTTATGGCGGCTTGATAAAATATTTTGACTTAAGTTCCCTATGGTCTATATGGCTTAAGGGACAGGAACAGAATGAAGACTTTGATATTGTCTATAATGAGGAAATAATACTTGACAAAGAAAGAGGTTTTGATTATTATGATAGGATGTTGTATAGAGCATTTTGCGAGATAAACAAGGTTCTAAAGCAAAATAAATATCTGACGGTAACCTTTCATAATTCCCAGCCGAGAATATTCAACTCAATCATTAAATCTTGTATTAACGCTGGGTTTGTTCTTGAAAAAATATTGTTTCAGCAAAACAGAAGGGCTTCTGAAAGCGGCGTTGCCAATCCTTGGGGAACCGCCATAAGCGATTTTTACTTAAGATTCAGAAAGCCCACAAAGGAGGAAAAGAAAATAGAGGGGTTGAACAGGGGAAATTTTGAGAAGATGGTTGTCAATTCAGCAAAGGAGGTTATAGCAAGAAGGGGACAGCCAACAGAAATGACGCACATCATAAACGGCGTCTATATGGAATTATACAAATACGGGCAATTCTTGGAAACTAATGAAGAGGATATTGCCAATATTCTGAAAAAAAGAATAGGCAAGGAATTTGAATTGGTAGAGCCAGACGAAAGTAACATAAAGAAAGGCGGAAGATGGTGGTTTACAGAAACAGAAAAAAAGAAACTTAATTTAAAAACCCCGCTTTCCGATAGGGTGGAACAAGCCATAATTGAAACCTTCCATAGCAAAGTCAAGGTGTCTTATGATGAAATTCTCCAGACATTATTTATAAAATTTCCTAACTCTTTAACGCCAGATTATAACAGCATAAACAATTTGATTAAGGAATATGGCACAAGGCAGAAAGGCGGAACTTGGATGCTGAAAGAGACATTCAGGCAGAATGAAAACAAGCACCTGTTGATGGAAAAGATATTGGCAAAAATAGGAAAGCATTTTGGATATAAAATATGGTGTCCTGATAGAAACAAGGACAGCGAACTTAAGGATATTTGCGAGAACGGAATACCTTTCAGTTTTGAAAGAAAGGATAGAGTTGAAGAAATAGATGTCGTTTGGTTCAGGGACAATAAAATATATTATGTTTTTGAAGTTGAAAATTCCACAACAATAACTTCTGCATTAGAGCGTGGGTCAAACTTGCCAGACAGGAATAATACTAAAAAGCTGATTCTGATTCCAAAAGACAGAGCCAGATTTCTTGAAAGAAAAGTAAGAGAGCCTATGTTTAAAGAAACATTCATCTTGGACAAATGGCAAGTCGCCTTTTATGAAGGATTGGAAGAATTTGCAAGAAAAAGAAAAATAACAGAAAAAGAATTTAATTCAATCTTCTCTGAAGGCATTAAGCCGAAAGGTATTGTCCAAGCTAAACTTTCCTGAAATTCAGGATGTATTGGTGGTGGTGGTTTATCTTATACGCATAAGGATAGCCGAAAGGATATAGCGGCTTGCTGTTCTGGGACAAGACTATCGTCCCGTTAAACTCAAATCCTATTTTCTGCATAAGGAAAATAATATCCCCGTGGGCATTCGTTTCTTTCTTATTGACCGTGAAATCGCTTATTATGATTGAGCAATATTTGTTTTTATTGAGCTTGACATAGACTTCTTTCATTATTTTCCCGAAAAGTTTTACAAAGCTTTCATAATCCTTTTGGTTTCCAACGTCCTCTGGGTCTTCCGAATAATACTTTACGCCTTGCCTTCTCTGGCTTCCGTCAGCCCTTATTCCCATTCCCTTGTTTCTTAATATGTTGTGATATGGCGGCGAGGTTACACAGTAATCTATTTTTGTCTTCAGTTTTGGTATCTCTTTCAAGGAATCCCCGTGTATTATCTTGTAGCCGTTTGTCCTGATTTTCTTCAGCCTTCTTTCAGACAGCTTTGTGTATTTCTTTACCAAATCTATGCCGATTGATTTTCTTCCTTCCAGAGAAGAAGCCATTAATGTTGTTCCAGAACCCATGAACGGGTCTAACACCACCATGCCTTTTTTTGTAAAGAGTTTTACAAGCTTCTGGATGTCCTTTATGAGAAACGGAGCTGGGTGCTGGAAAGCGTCCTTGTCTTCGGCACATTTTTCGCTGACCCATACGCTTTTTAAAAGTTGCAACCATTCCTTTCCCGTCAAATCATTAACCCTGTTCCTTTTGTCATAAATTCCCCTTTCGCCCAAGTCAATACCGACTATGCTGTTTGTCTTTTGCATATCATTCACTCTGGCTTGGCGGATTAGCCTTCCACAAATCCCTGTTGCCTTTCGTCTTATGCTCAATCCATCCCTTTTCAAGAAAACCCTCCAGATATTTCTTGGCGGTATTCCATGATATTTTGCTTTTCTTGGATACCTCTGTTGTTGTCAAAAAATAATCATGTTCCAAGAGAATTTCCAACACCCTTTTTTCAAAGAGATTTAATGTTGTTGCCATTATCTCTTGCCTCTTATCAGCTTGGATTCCACTATCGGGGGGTTTTCTTTCCGTATTGTCAGTTCAAACTTGTCGCCTTTTTTCAATTCCAATTCAGAAGTTATGATGTTTGGAAAATGCACAATTGCTTGGTCTTTAGAAAAGGTAATCGTTGCTTCCCTCTTTGGGGCTATCCGCTTTTTGACTTCCAATTGCCTGTAAATTTCCAGAGGTAGGCATACTTTTTTCATAACAGATATATGTATATCCCGACATATAAAGATATGCCATAAAGCTCTCCTATCTCTCCAATCTATACTCTATGTAATATACTTCTTATAATACATAAGGTTTATAAGGTAGTAATCATATATGTATTATAAGACTTATAACACATAATGTTAATAAAACAAAAGAGGCGATTTAATGCAAAACCAAAATTCAGCTAACATGACAAGAGAGCAGAAAGGAATGATTATAGCCAAAACATTCAGGATAACAAAGACCGAGAAAGGCGACTGGAAAGTGCCGAGCCAATCTGGTCAAGGATATTATATCGTAAAATTCAACGGACATGAGCCAGAATGCAATTGTCCCGACTGCGAACTGCGAAAGCTGAAGTGCAAACATATTTTCGCGGTTGAATTTTTCCTAAAGAAAGAGATAGACCAAGAAGGCAAGCTAAAAGAGACAAAAACCGTGAAGATAACTTACGCGCAAGATTGGAAAGCGTACAATACCGCACAAACACACGAGAAGGAATTGTTCTTGAAACTATTGTCCGACTTGTGCAAGAACATACCGAACAAGACTTACGGGTTCGGCAGACCGACTTTGCCTTTGGCGGACATGATATTCGCTTCCGCGTTAAAGGTATATACGACATTCTCATGCAGGCGGTTTGTTTCCGACATGAGAGAGGCGGTGGAAAACAAATACACGGACAGCGTATGCTCCTATTCAACCGTGAGCAACTACATGAGAAATCCAGAGCTTACGTCTGTTTTGACCGACCTTATAGAAAAGTCCGCAAGACCGCTCAAAGAAGTGGAAACTGATTTTGCGGTTGACAGCTCTGGCTTCGGCACATCAAGGTTCGACAGGTGGTATTCTTTCAAATACGGAAAGGATATTGAAAGCAGAATATGGGTAAAGGCTCACTTGATGAACGGCGTGAAAACACATATCGTGTCGGGAATAAAAATAACGGAAGCCTACTCGCACGACAGTAAGGAATTCTCCGAGCTTGTGAAGGCAACGGCAAAGACATTCGATATAAACGAGGTATCGGCGGACAAGGCGTATTCATCAAGAAATAATTTTGAGACTGTCGCCTCTTATGGCGGAACCGCACTCATTCCTTTCAAATCAAACGCTACTGGGACATCAAGAGGCTCAAAGCTATGGAACAGGATGTTCTATTACTTCATGTATAAGCGTGAGGAATTTATGGAACACTACCACAAACGCTCCAACGTTGAAACCGTGTTCCACATGATAAAGGCAAAGTTCGGCGACTTCGTGAGGAGCAAGGAATGGAATGCACAAATTAATGAGGTCTTGCTGAAAGTTTTGTGCCACAACATCTGCGTGGTCATCCAAGAAATGCACGAAC
>JBAQNA010000034.1:0-14990 GCA_049303335.1 Candidatus Aenigmatarchaeota archaeon | reverse complement strand
GATGTATGTCGGCGTTGGGCCGCCCGCGCCGAAAGTCGCGGCGCGCGAAGTCAGAAAGCATCTCGTTGATGCGGGTCTGCTGAAAGAGGAGTACGCAAAAATTCTGGAGGACACGATAAATTTCAGGAAAGCCGTGGAGCACAAGGAGATAAAAAAGATTTCAGGACAGGAAGTTGACGACTGGATTAAGAAAGTTGACGATTACATAAAAGTTTTCGAGGAACTTTTGAAAAATCTTCAGTTGAACAGGAAGGCAGATGAGATTAAGAAAAATTACGAGGTAATGATAAAGGCGAGCGTCGCGGCTCTCAAGAATATGAACAAGCTGCCGGAAGACCCGAAGAATCTCGGCGAGGCATTCAAGAAATACCTCATCGAAGCTGGAAAGATTTCGCCGGTTTATGCCGATGTCTTTGACAAGGTCGTGGGATTGAGAAAGGCGCTCGAGGACAAGAAGCTGGAAAAGATTCCGGACCGCGACATTTACTCGAGCAAGGAGTACGTGCGCCGCTTCGTCGGCGAAGTGCAGAGGGTGATGCAGACCGGAAACTATGCCACGAGCAAAAACAATCTTGAACAGAAAGAGGCGGTTGCGGAAGGCGAGATGGCAGAGGCGAAACAGCATCTTGAAACCGCAGAAGCTTTGGAAACGGAGGAGAAAATAAGGCAGGAAAGCGCGGAAATGAAAAGCGGTAACAGCGAGATAAGGCAGATTGAGAGCGAGGCAGCGCAGCCGAAACGGGAAAAGGCGAAATCTGCGAAGCCTGGAAAGGCGGAGAAAAAGAAGAAGTGATGAAATGAAGATTCTTGCGATGGGAGATTTTCACGGACATGCTCCGAAAGGGCTGAAAGATTTTGTTGCAAAAAATAACATTGATTCCATAATTTCTCCCGGAGATTTTACGGATGCCGAAAAAACAAGAAAAATAATTTTCAGATATTATAATGAGAAAAAGCCTTGGTATGAGATTATAGGAATGAAGAAAGCAAGGGAAATTATCAGAGAAGAAAAAGAAACAACAAAGAAATTCTTGAGTATGCTGAACAAACTGGAAATTCCTGTTTATATTATTCCCGGAAATGCCGAATCGCTGCGCCCGACAAAACTGTCAAAAGATTATTACTATAGACTGATTGAAGATTATAGCAATATAATCAACGTTCATAAAAAAGTTCTTTCTCTCGGAAATTATCAGATTCTCGGTTTTGGCGGCTACGGGCCGAAACCCGAAATAAAGGTTGATATTTTTGGAAAGACTTTTACAAAGAAAATGAAAGAAAAAATAGATAACAAAAGAAATAATATTAACAAACTCTTTCATAAAACAGAACCTGAAAGAACCATTTTTCTCGGGCATGACATGCCTTACAATACGAATCTTGACGTTGTTACTTATTCCGGCGCGCCTGAAACAGTAAAAGGAAAGCATATCGGAGACGGAGTCTTGCGCGAGAAGATAGAGCAATACCAGCCGCTATTGTTCATAGGCGGCCACATGCACGAGCACCAAGGGCAGGCAAAAATAGGAAAAACAATTGTCGTGAATCCGGGCTACGGAAGGGAGGGAAAAGCCGCGGTTATCGAGCTGAACGACAGCAAGCCGAGGATAGAAAAAATAAGATTTGTGAGAATAAAATAGTTCGTTACGGATTGGTTTCCATAGTCAGGACGGCCTTTTTGCTGAAGCGCTGTTATCGGTGTATCTTGTTTCAATTGCTTAATTTTATCTCTCTCCTTTTATTCTCAAGTAATCCTTAGCAGACAATTTGCTCTGCTTCGCGTCTTGCATCAGCGAATTGATAAAAACATTCTGTTGCCTGCCCCATTCGCTGTCCTTGTGAGTCCGCACATAATTCGCCCAGAACTTCACGTACCAGTCCCTGTCCTGCTTGTTTATTTCTTTTGCCTTTCTTTCGGAGAATTTCATACTAACCAAATAAGAATTGCATTAACTGATATAAAAATCCGCTCGGCGCAAGGACAGTATGACTTGAACTTTCATATTCAGAGCGGCAGTTAAGGCGCTTTATTCGCAGGTACTATTATTCTCTTTTTCGCCTATATCGCGCATTTCAGAAACCGAACCATCCCTTCTTCTCCTTTTTCGCTTTCGCCTCCATTTCCCTGTAATATTTCTTCAGCTTCTCGACCGCGGGCGCGATTCCGGACTTGTCGTTGCCGACTCCGCCGGTGTTGCCCAGTCCTATCACGAGAATCCTATCATTCTTTCCCGCTCTTTTTATCGCGTCTTCCAGCGCTTCGGAAGCTTTTTTCATGCTTTCGAGAATCGGCTTTGCCATAACCTGCAGCCCCTCCTCCCCGATCTCCTTGATCATGATATCGTCAACGGGAATTCCCCTCTTCACGGCCATCTCCTCGATATAGAACGACGCGACAGGATTTGAGCCGCGCTGCCCGAAGCCGACGCCTTCCGCAACATAGCCGGACTTCTCGCCCTCCATTCCCATGGCGGCGTCAACGGTTATTATCCTTGTTATCCTCTCTTTCTTCAGGATATTTTCCACAAACTTCTCGGGATAGCCTATGCTCACTCCGGGACCGGTTGCCCTTGAAAGTATCACGCTCCTGCCTGCGATTTTCGTCCTGTAATAAACAAAATCGGCGTCCTTCATTTCTTTGGCTCCTCCTTTCGGGATATAATTCGCAATTATCATCGGACCGATCGCGTCGCCGATAGGCAAACCTTTTGTGAAAGCCTCCACGGAGTCCGCAAGACCGTCCGCAACCTTCTTTATCATCGGGAACTGCATCTGCAGGATCAGCGCCATCTGGAATATCTTGTATTTCTTTATCGTCTCAAGAAGATGCCTCATTATTTTCGCAATCTGGTGAACGCCGCTTGTGTGCAGAAGGGCAGCCCTGAAGTTTTTCTTTTCTTCCTCGCCAAGCCCCGGGGCGATTGACTCGACAAAAATCTTGTGCCTGTTCTCGGCCTGCTTCAGCACCGCGTCAATCTTTTTTATTATTCCGAAAGGGTCCGTGCCCACGGGCTCCGCAATCTGGAAATCCATGAAGTTTTTTATCCTGTCCTGCGTCTCGCGCGTCGGGGTTTTCAAGTATTTTTTCACGACATTTGTCCGGGAGCGCTCCGCCATTATTTCAAGCTCCGCCACGTCCTTCTCAAGATTCCATATCGTCTGCGTTGTCATCAGCCGCGGCCCGAAAATTATCATGACAAATATCAGGATGAACGAGATGAGCGTTCCGACAATATCGCCTCCGAAAAACTGCGCCAAAAGAACTTCCGTCATATTACGAATTTGTTTTTCACACTATATAAATACTTTTTAAGTTCTCGTGAACGCGATTCTGTCTCGCTTATTTTTTCCCGCTTAATTTGCGCGCCTCGTTCTTGTTTTGCGGCGGCACTGGAAAGCATTTAAAGATTTCTGCACAATAACATTTCATGTACAAGCCGGGAAAATTTCGCAACGATTGGAACGCTCAAAGATACTTTAATGAACACAAGAACAGCGGAAAAAGCCACTCTTGGGCGCAGGGCTCAAAGCCTGATATATCGGGCAGCGTGCCGAAAGTTGCATTCGAACTGTCCAAAAAATTGAAAAACAATCCTGACAGCGGAAATTTGAGCGTGCAGATAGAAGACGGCGAAAGGAAGTTTGTTTATTCTGCCATATTTTCCGGAAACAGTTCAATCGCATTTGATTATGAATTATGCAAAGTCAAGACCAGGGAAGGCGTGAATATTTTCAATCCTCCTAATGACTGCTATAAATGCAGGAGCGGCAATTGTGACATCGATAAAAAACTGTCGGATCTGGCAGAATACATGAAGAGTTACGGCAACATCTCGGTAAAAAGTCCGCTGGACGGCGTAGATTCTGTTTCTTTGATTTTGGCAGAAAAAGAGTATAAAAAGGATAGCAATTTTTCGCAAAGGAGGCGTATGGGACCGTTTGGATTTTACTAAGAATCATTATTTTGCAGTCTCGATTCCGAATCTTTTTATACCAGCGCCGCGAATTAGATGTTAGTTTCTCGCCTTAGGGCAATCGGAATTGTCTTGATTCTTTTCAAAAGGGAAGAGAAAACCTAGGGAGAAACCGAAATAATATCCGAACCTTTATGAAGGGAGGTATCGGAACCGTAGGTTCTGATTATGGATTGGAAAGTAATCGCAGCTCTGGTCGTGGCGGTCGCAATCGTAGTATCGGGATTCCTCGCTTCGGGAGGCGTCAATCTTACGGGAACAGCCGCTGCGCCTGCGCAAAATCCGCCCGCGGGAGCAAACCCGGTAGGCGATTTTCTTTCTGGGGCAAAAGACGCGGTCTCAAATCTCCTGACAGGAACCGTGTCGGAAAAAAACATAAACAGGACTTTGCAGGTTTCCGGCTCTCTTTTCATGAATGATGACGTCTTCAGGATGAACACGCAGGCAAGTTCGGTTGTCCTGAACTTTAACGCTCCAGCATCGATGGATATAGGAAATGAAAGAATCAACTTTTCCGACGAGACAAAAATCTCAATCGGAAACTTCACGGGAAAACTGGACATCTATTCAAACGCGACCGCCATATTCGACGGAAGCGCGGAAACGATTGACGTGAGCAACATAGGAATTCTTCCGCACACACAGAAAACTGCACAGATAAAAATCGCGGCTCCCGTGCAGGCGATAAAAATTTACAACGCGGGCGCAAGCCTAAACCTTAACGCAACAGGCAGCATCAACGTCGGGCAGGGGAAAGTTGTCCTCAAGGTAACCGACGAATCTGTCAGGATAGAAAATTACAAGGGCAACTTCGACATTTCGGGCGCGAATATTAACCTTGAAGGGCTTTCTACAAAAGTCCTGCTTGAGAAAATAAGCATCGGATAATTCACAAAATCAGACAATATGAACGCTTATAATGAGCGGGATTCAAATATATTGCTGAATATTCTTCGACATAATTCTGCAAAACGGTGAAAAATGTGAACGATACAAAAATTATAACCAAGGAAAAGCCGGTCCTGAAAAATCCCGTGCTTGTCGTCGGCTTGCCGGGAATAGGGAACGTGGGAAGGATGTCGGTCGGCTACCTCGTGCATGAGCTCAAGGCGAAAAAGTTCGCGGAGCTTTACTCGCCGTATTTCTTCCATTTTGTGATGCTCAACGAGGAGGTTGTGCACGTTTTGAGGAACGAATTTTACTTTTACAAGGGGAAGGAAAAGGACGTTGTCTTCCTGATCGGCGACTGCCAGGCGTACGACCCGAAGGGAAATTACGAGGTTGCGGGAAAGATTCTTGATTACGCGAAAGAGCTTGGGTGCAAGGAAGTCATAGCAATAGGCGGGTTCGCGTCAGGAAAGCCGCTCCAGACGGATGGCGGCAAAAATACGGGCGCAAAAAAGTCGAGGGTAATTGGCGCGACATCCGATGTAAAGATTTCAAAAGATTATGAAAAATTCGGCGTTGACTTCAAGATTGCGGGCGAAGTGGGCACGATTGTCGGCGCCACCGGCCTGCTTGTCGGCTTGAGCAGGCTGCACGAAATGAAAGGCCTGTGCCTCCTCGGCGAGACCGCGGGCTTCCCGATCATCACGGACCCGAACGCGGCTGAAGCCGTTCTCAATATTTTGCAAAAAATAATCGGCACGAGCGCGGACGTCTCGAAACTGCACGACAAGGTTAAGGAAATGCACGACCTCCTGCACAAGATGGAGGATATCCAGCGCGAGGCTCTCGAACAAATGAAACCGAAGCCGAAAAAGCCTGACGAACTCCGCTACATCGGCTGAACTTCCGGAAACGGTTAAATAGATTTGGCGCAATTAATTCTCTATGAAAACAGAGGAACTGCTTAGCGAGAAAGATGATTTTCTTATACTCCAGCACGGCGGCGAAGCGAGTTTTTTCATGCCGATATTTCCCGCGCTGCTAAGAAAAGATGCGGAAATAAAAAATTCCGCGGAAGATGTTTTTCCAAAAGCTGTTGCGGAGACTGAAAGGGAATTGGGACGCTCCCCGAATATTTTCTATGAAACTATATGTTGGGAAAACGGCCTTGTGCGGGAGTTTATGCTGAACGAGCACGTCGGGCTGCTCACGCAAGTGACGGGCAGATATTTCATACCGCCGTATCATCCCGAGAAATCGAATTATGTCAGGTTCAGCAAGGGGAAGCTCAACGCGTATTCCGCGGCCGATGAAGGCGCCGAATATCTGGCGGACAACGGACCGCCTTTCGGTTATGTTACAAAAAACACGAACAAAGTGCACGCGACCCTTCTGAGAAACTGGTCTGTCGAGTATTTGAATGATGCGCTGAAAGAATATATGAAGATAAACAAGATTTGATAAATTGGCGGTTTCATGAAACGGATTATCATTACAAGCTACGACACGATGGACTTGGACGGCTCTTCCTGCGTGTTCGCCTACGCCGAGCTTTTGAGAAAGCAAGGCAAAGACGCAACAGCCGCGATATTTGAAACGCTGAAGAAAGAAGCCGAGTTTGTTTTCAGGAAATTCAATATTCCACCATTGGAAGATGCAAACAAAATTGTAAAAGATTCCGATGTTATTCTCGTTGACGCGAGCGACTTGAAAATCTCAAGCAAAATTAAGCCGGAGCAGGTTGTTGAAATAATAGACCACCGCAAGATTCACGAAGCGCACAAGTTCCCGAACGCAAAAGTTCAGATAGAATTGGTTGGCGCTGCCGCGACTATGGTAGCCGAAAAATTCTACAATTCAAAATTTGAGCCGAGCAAGGAATCCGCGATATTGCTTTATTCCGCCATTGTTTCAAACACGATAAACTTTCAGGCGAACGTCACTTCGGAACGCGATAGGAAAATGGCTGACTGGCTGAAAAGCAGGGTAAGTCTTCCGAAAGATTATACGCACGAACTTTTTGCCGCGAAATCCGAGTTTGACAAGCCGCTGAAAGAGATATTCATGGAATATTTTTCATCGCCGGTTTTTGGCAAGATGAAGTTTGGAATTGTGCAGCTGGAGATTGTAGACGTTGAAGAGTTTGTCAGCGAGAATATGAAACAAATAGAAGAAACGCTTTCGGAAATAAAGGAAGAACAGAAAGTTGACAAGACATTTCTGACTTGCATTGACGTGGAAAAAGGCTTCAATATCTTTGTCGCGTTTGATGCAGATGTAAGAAAGATTATTGAAGAAGTGCTAGAAGTTAAATTCGCAGGTAATGCGGCAAAAAGGAACGGAATAATCATGAGAAAGGAAATAGTGCCGCTTCTGAAGGAGCATATTTAGAAATCTTCTTAATCTTTGAAAGAGAGAAAAATCTAGAGACTTTCAAACATTTTTTCAAATACTTTCTGGAAGATTTCAGCGTTTTTATATACATAAGGAGGAGCTTGTCTTGTTTCAATTCCCATTCTTTCCTGAACATCTTTCGATATTTCTTTAACCCGAGATTCCTTTGCGCCTTGTACTGACATTTCAATGTTAAAATCTTTGTTCCTGAAGTTTTCTCCCGTTCTTGAAATCATCAAGACAAATGAATCATTGCCTTCGCGTATCACTGACGCATATTTTGTTACGTCATTTCTTCCGATTGGAACGTTAAAAAATTTGTAAGGCTGTTTTCCAATCAAGTCCTCAATGCTTCCCGAATATTCGGCAACCTTTATTTCGCTGAACATTCTCATTCTCTCACCTTTTCGTTCAAAATCATATAATTTTATTGGAAGCTAATCTTCTTAAGCCTTGAAAATGGATAAAAAATAGGTATAATATCCAACCTTCTGAAAGGGAGGTATCGGAACCGTAGGTTCTAATTATGAAGAAGGAAACCAAAAAACAGCTGTTCGCAGTGTTCGTGCTCCTGATGTTCACGGGAAGCAGCATCGCGTACGCGGTGAGCGTTGTCCTCGGGAGGCAACCCGCCCCGGAACAGGATTCGTTGATTTATGACAAGCCGCTGACGGACAGCGAAGCGTCAAAACTTCTGGAGAACAACATAGTTGTGGCGGATTTCTATTATTCGAACAGCGCGGACAGCAGCGCCGCGGATTCGCTGATTACCGGCCTTGCCGGCGATTTGTCCGGCTATCTCGCGGTTGACAAGATTGACGCGGTGAAATACAAGTCGCTGGCCGACGCGAACGGCATAACGCAGTTTCCGTCTTTCGTCCTGAAAGGCACGACGCTCGACACGGTCTCGGGCGCGATATCAAAGCAGGACTTGAAAAGCAGAATTTGCCAGCTTTACGCGGAGCCGGTGGCGGCGTGCGGATAGTTTTATTTTATATCTCAACAAGGTATTTCTAATGACAAACGATTCAGCCACAAACTATGATAAAGACATTCATAATGATTATGACAAATACAGAAAGGCCAGTCAAATCACAATAGACAAGATACTGGACATTATTGGAAAAAATAAAAAGGTTCTAAGTCTGGGATGCGGCACGGGCAGCTATGAAGCAGTTTTGTCTAATTATCTCAATGTCGAAGGGATTGATTTATCAAAAGAAATGGCGGCAAAAGCGATAGAGAAAGGAGTTAATGCAAAAACAGGGGATATGCGGAGCTTAGAATATGAAGATAATACTTTTGATGCGGTTTATGCCATACAATCCTTTCATCACGTGGCGGAGAGTTTTAATCTTTCCGGAGCGGAGCGATATGATGAAAGACTAAAAGTCATTAAGGAAGCTTTCAGAGTTCTCAAAAAAGGCGGAGTCTTAGTAATCATTCAGAGCGACCCTGAACAAAACAAGGCTGTCTGGTTTTGGAAGTATTTTTCAAAAGCTTTGGAAAAGAAGTTGGTCATTCAGTCTAAAATAGAAGAAATAAAAAACATGATGGAAACAACCGGCTTCAAAAACATTGATTCTGAAGCTTACGCGGATTTTTTATTTAGAAACTTCTACGATGAATCAGGACCTCTGAAAAAAGAATTTAGAGCCAGTTATTCAGAATTTGGCTATCTTAATGCTCGTGAAATAGAGAAAGGATGCGAGTTGCTCAAAAAAGATATAGAAACCCGAAAAGTGTCTAGGGTAATTGAAGAAGGAAAAGAAAAATTTAACAGACTTGGCGGAAATTTAACAATAGTAGACGGAAAAAAATTTTAGATTATGATTTACAGAATTCGATTTTTATTTTGTCATCTTCTGCGTCTGTCTTTAATGTGCTCGGTAGGAAGGCAAATATTCTCTAAAGCAGACACCAACCCATATTTTCTTCTTTTAATAATAGCTTCCGGAACTCCGTTTCGTTTTGCCAAATCATAAACAGGCTTCTTTCTTCTTTCATTATCAACCAGCTCGGGAATTGTAAACAGCGACGCCGCTTTCATAACTTCCTTGTCGCCGTAAGGAACGTAAACATCAATACTGAAATGATTGCTGGTTTGTTCTGCAATCTGAAGATGGTCCGGTATTAATTTAGACATAGATTCTTCCAACGACTTTAATCGTTCTTCGGCTTTTTGATGCGCATAATAACCGCCCATTAATTCATCTATACAATCGCATTGAACCATACTGCGGCTATGTGGGTGGACATTCTTGAACAGCATAAAATATTCATCAACCCTTTCTGCAGACGGCTGATTTACGGCGAGCTTATAATTTTCAAGATCATCTGCTGTTGCAGCAACAATATGTTTCTTATGCTCGATACATTTGCCATTTTTCGCTAGAAACGAAACAAAATCTGTTGCGTAAACCAAATCAGGATGATTTTCATTCGAAGCCATTGTATGGGCAACGACAGGAAAATCGCACTGCAATAATTTAAGCAGCATCAAGGAAGAATCTACTCCCCCCGAGTATCCCATATGAATTTTGTCCTGCCTCTCAAGTATTTCTTCCCCCGATAGTTTAACCGCTTTGTCAATTGCACCATCAAACAATTCTAACTTTTCGCTGTATTCCAGTGTATTTGGGCGGCAAAATCTATAGCCTATTATTCTATCTTTTAACGCGTTATAGCCCATTATCATATTATTATCCCCCCTTCTATATGCCATCCGCCTTCAGGACATGTATCGACAAATTCAACCAACTTCTCATTGTAATATGAATCATGTCCTATTGCCTGCTTTTTGTCAATCTTGTGCTTTCCGCATTTGCAATGAACTATAGTGTAATCCAATTTCGGATTTACCTTAACATGGATGCCGCCACAATGATGGATTTCATGTCTTATCGCTGATTCAATATCATTATTATGGTGTATATGGTGAAACAACCCTAAAATGTCTATTTTTAACTCATGTTTATTGTTACCCATCACAATCACCATTTTATTTACTTTTTATTGGTAGCTAAACTATTTAAAACTACCTGTATTGAGATGTAGAGCCCAAATATGCCGATGTTTAGAGTAGTAAGAAAAAGGTGCAGCAAAAGGCAAAAGATTAACTATTCTATCATCTTCTTTGTTTTCCCCATAACTTCTTTCAGTTTCTCTTTCATTGTTCCGATACCCTGCGCCAGCAGCGGTGAGCCCCCGCCTTTTCCGCCGAGCTCCGCGCAAGCTTGCGAAACAATTTTCCCGATGTTCACGCCGGTTTTTGCGCCCGCGGAGCCGAAAACGTTTATCTTGTCGGTTATGCTGAACAGCATTATAACGGTGTCGTCAGCGGAAAGCTTTCGCGATATTTCTTGCAGCTCCTTTGCGCCGCCTGAAACCTCGGCGACAAGAACGCGCCTGCTTCCGATTTGCTCGAACTTCAATTTGTCGGCAAGCGATTCGGCTGTTTCTTTCGCGGCGCGTTCCCCTTTCTTCCTTTCCTCTTTATCCTTCTCAAAAACGGTTTCTTCCAGCTTTTCTATTTCTTCCGTTATCTTTCCGAACTGTCCCTTGCCAATATACAATTCTAATTTTTCCTGCAAGCCTTTCGGGAACGCGATTCCGAACTTCTCAAATCTTGATTTTAGCTGTTTCAGCTTCTCATCCGCATACTTTTTGTAATGCTTTTCCACCGCGTTTCCCGCCGCAAGTTCCAGCCGGACAACACCATCCTGTATCTTTTCAACTTTCAGGATTTTTATCAGGCCGAGCTCTTTGGTGCTGTCAACGTGGATTCCGCCGCAGGCTTCGTGGTCGTCGCCGACGGAAACAATCCGCAAAATCTTTCCAGGAACCGCGCCGCCCTGATAGAGGCGGAAGCCGTATTTCTTCTCAGCCTCATCGCGCTGCAGGATTTCCTTCTTAACTTTGACGTTGTCTTTTACAATCTTGTTCGCAGTTTTCTCAATTTCCGCAAGCGTCTCTTCCGAAGGACTTTCGTAATGCGTTATGTCCAGCCTTGCCTTTTCCGCGTCCTTGTAGCTGCCCGCCTGCCAGACGTGGTTGCCGAGAATCTCTCGCGCCGCAAGATTTATCACGTGGACCGCGGTGTGGTGGATTTTTATTGCCTCGCGCCTTTCCTTGTCAATTTTTCCTTTAACGGTTTCTCCGAGTTTGAAGTTATGCTTCTCAACGTGATGCACAATCACGTTTCCTATTTTTTCAACATCATAAACGCGGAATTCGTTTATTGTTCCATGGTCAGGCTCCGCTCCGCCGCCGCGAGGGTAGAATGCGGTCCGGTCAAGAATGATTTTTTCGCCGTCAACTTTCAGGACTTTTGCGGAGAATTCGTAAAGGCTTTCATCCTCGTAATAGAGCTTTTTTGTTTCGGGCAATCCTGAAACATCAATCTTCGGTTTTTCTTTAGACATAATTTTTCCCATCTGTTTTTCTTTTTCTTCATGCAAAGCATTTATTTTGCTGTAAAAATCCGCAGGTATTGTTACAATCTTTCCAATATTTTCAGCTTCTTTCTGAACGAGTTCGGGCGTTATTCCATTCGAATCATAGAGTTCAATCAATTTAGATTCTGTTATCTCATCTTTAAGAACTTTTTCAATAATCTTTAATGAGCTCTTTTTGGTAGCTTGATATTTTTCCTTTTCCACCTGAAGTATTTTACTTATTTCATCCAAATTATCCATCAATTCTGGATATTGTGGCTTAAGATATTCAGCGTGCCATTTGCAAACATCTTCCATATTAATGTTCCAGCCATATTTTTCTATGAAATCAATTGACCTGCGGAACAACGTCCTTAGATTATATCCGCCTTTCACATTTGAAGGCAAGACTCCGTCTGAAAGCGTAACAAGAAGAGTTTGCGTATGGTCGGCTATTGCATACAAAGCTGCAAGAGGCAGGATATTATTTCTTAATTCATTTACATCCATATTCATTTTTTTCGCGATAGTTCTCCAAGATTCATTGACGTTTATGTTGCTGTCAATATCAAGAACGCTTCCGTAAGGTATGAAGTTCTCATAATCTTTGGATGGTTTCAATCCTGCAATCTTATAGAGCTTTTCGCATACCGTAGGATAAGACACTTCATAAGAATTGCTGTTTCCCTGCGTAATCCATGATGACCTGTCCTGCGCCATTCCCATATCAAGAACGTTTATCTTTAGGTCTTTGATACCCGATTCGTCAACAGAATACTGCATATAAACCTGGTTTCCGAGTTCAAGCCCGCGCGAGAAGAACTCGATTGACGGTCCCATATTTCCGCCGCCTGCCCATTGGCTTTCATGAAGTTTTATCTCATTCTTCGGAATTTTCAATCCTTCCGTGAACCACGTATACAAATCCAAGAAATATTTGCTCTGATTGAATTTTTCTTTGGGAAAAAACGCATGCTGCCCTATCATGACAAATCCCGTATTATGCCTGCCTGTAATGCCAACGCTTTCTATTGAATTGAATCTCACGCAATATTGAGGCACAACCAAAGGATTCGCAGGAGGCTCTATCTCTCCCGATACAACATGCGGTTGGAAGTCATATATCGAAGCCTGAACAAAATCGGTATCTGCTCTCCATCTGGCAGCCGTAGGGTATCTTTTTATTGGAGTATAGCCCAGTTTTGAAAATAAATTTGAAAACTCAAGCCATACTTGAACAAAATCCAAACGCTTTTTTGTTGGCGGATTATTTATGAACTTATAACCGCCAGAACATTCAGGCTCGCCGCAGACATTCTCTTCCGTATTAGACCAGAAGTAATTTCCGCATTTTATGCAATGTTTTCTTGTTAATCCCAATTCCTTGAAAACGCTAATAGGATAATACTTCTCAGGCTCCGCGTCTGTTTTCTTTTTCAACTCTCTTTTCAGTTCTTTGGTTGATAACATAAAAATCACTCATGTAAATATTTCAGAAATGAAAGTATAAAGATATCAGGCAGCTTCTGCAGAACTCGCGTTTCCTTCTTTTGCTTTCTTGCTTTCCATTTCCGCCTTCTCGTGCCGCTCCGCGACTTTTCCGTAAAACCCTTCCGGCACTTTTATATTGAGCTGCTCGGCTATCAGGTCGGGGCTTATTCCGTGCGAGTCATAAAGCTCGATAAGTTTCTCCTCCGTTATCTGATTTGCGGAAAGATTTGATACAAGTTTTTTAGATTTTACAACCGTTTCCGCGTATTTTTTCTTTTCGAAATCAAGTATCTCGTCAATGTCGTCAAGATTCTCCATCAGCTCTGGATACTGCGGCTTCAGATACTTCGCGTGCTCCCTGCACAAGTCGGGAAGGTGAATATCCCAGCCGTATTTGTTTATGAAATCGAGCGAGCGCCGCAGGATGACGCGCAGGTTGTAGCCTCCTCCCACGTTTGACGGCAGCGCGCTGTCGTTCAGCGCGAGCAGCAGGGAGCGCGTATGGTCGGCTATAGAGTAAACGGCGGAGACGGGAATTATCTTTCCCTTCAGCTCTTTCACGTCCATATTGATGTCTTTCGCGATATTCTGCCAAACTTTCTCGATATTGTCAGCCTCGTCAAGGTTCAGCATTCCCGAATATGGAAGGAACTTGTTCCAGACCGGAGCATCGGGCTTTATTCCGTTCAGCGAAAATATTTTTTTGACAACGGAAGGGAAGACAACATCATAGCTCGTGTTCGTGCCGTTGGTGAGCCAGGCATACCTTTCCTGTCCCATTCCCATATCAAGCACTTTTATGCCGAGCTCCTTTATTCCGTTCTTAATGTCATATTGCATATAGACCTGATTCCCGAGCTCGAGACCGCGCGAGAAGAACTCGATGGACGGCCCCATGTTGCCGCCGCCCGCCCAGGCATCCTCGTGGAATTGCAGTTCCGTTTTCGGGATTTTCACTTCCTCCGTGAGCCACTTGAAAATATGAGAAATATAATCTCTCGGCTTGTAGTCCTTCGGCGGCATGAACGCGTGCTGGCCTATCATCACAAAACCGGTGAAATGCCTTCCAGTTATTCCCACGTTATCCACGTCGCCGAACCGCAGACAGAATTGCGGAATCGTCAGCGGGTTCGCGGGCGGCTCTATCTCGCCGGAAACCACGTAAGGCTGGAAGTCGGCTATCGAGGCGATCACGAAATCCATGTCATCGCGCCATCTCGCCGCGACCGGATACCTCGCTATCGGAGCGTAGCCGAACTTTTTGAAAGTTTTCGAGAACCTTTTCCAGACCTCCAGATATTCAAGCTTTGTTTTCGTGGGCGAGTTTCCTATGAACTGATACTTGCCTGAACAATTCGGATCCCCGCAAATCTCGCGCTCAACAGCAGACCAAAAAAAGCTCCCGCATTTTGAGCACTTGAACCGCCGGAACCCGTTCTCTTTCAGCACTTCAATCGGATAGAACTTCTCCGGCTCCTTTTGCGCCTTTGCTTTGAATTCGCTTTTTATTTTTTTCTCTTCGGCGGTTGTCATAAAAATCGCCACTGATTCGTTTATTATTATACAATTTCTTTAATTGCTTATATAACTCTTTTTCCAATTTACGGAATATTTTTCATTTCATCATTTCAACAATATTATTATTGCTCTTCCAAACTCGGTAAGTTCCGCGGTCCGGAATTTAGTGCGAGCGCCGCAAGAAACCTTCGGGCTTTAGCCCGAAGATGAATTGCTCAAGTTCGATAAGCGCGAGCAAACTATTTCTTGGATTAAAACTAAAAAACTGATGGGGAGCGAATTAGCCCCA
>JBAQNA010000033.1:0-19790 GCA_049303335.1 Candidatus Aenigmatarchaeota archaeon | reverse complement strand
GGTGAATCCGGTGCAGGCGCTGGAGCACGCGGGGCTTCTCATCCATCTGCACTGCGCAACCGCGATTTTTGAAATTCAAGGAAAGAAAATTGCGGTGCACGGCATGTCAGGCGTTCCAGAAAGGTTCGCAAAAGAGGTTTTACAGCAATGGAACCCCAAGCCCGTGGAAAACGCGGTGAACATCCTTATGATTCACCAGTCGATAGAGCCTTACATTTATTCCCCGCTCGAGCCGATTATGCTGAAGCTGGAGGACTTGCCTGACGGTTTTGACCTTTACGTTCTCGGTCACATTCACTGGAACGAGCAGAAGCCGTTCAAATCGGGAAAAATTTTGCTGACGGGAAGCACGTGCATAACATCTGCCCACAAGATAGAGTCGGAGCAGGAGAAGATGATTTTCAGCTTTGACGGCAGCAACATTGAGAATATTCCGCTCTCGTTCCAGAGGAAAATCTATTACGGGGATTTCGCATACGATACGGATACTGTTCAGAAGATTGAAGCCAGAATAAAGGCGATATCCGAAACTAGGCATAATGTAAAACCGATCATAATTTCAAAAATAACGGGAACAATCCCGAAAACGGAGACTGCCCCGAACTTCCGCAATCTTTCTGACAAGTTTTCCGGCAGGGCGATAATAAAGATAATACAGAACGCCAAGCCCGAGGACATGGAAGACCAGGCGGAGTTCATGAAACTTATGCGCGAGCAAAAGATGTCGCCTGAGGAGCACGGGCTGCTTCTGCTGAAGGCGAACCTCGAGCAGATAAAATGCGGGCTGCGCGCGGAGGAGGTGTTTGACCTGCTTGCGGACGGGGACACGGAGCTGCTTTACAATATGCTATCTGGAAGCGCACAAAAAGCGAAGCTTTTTGGCGGAGCCGAAAATCTGTAAGATTTTCGTGCCGTAGAAAACACTATTTTCCTGAAGCGTCAAACACCTGCTCGGACACGTTCAGCGTTATGTTTATGTCGCCGCTTTTATTGGTTATCACGATGTATCCGTCGGGATATTTTTCCTTGTTCCACTTGGCATAATATTCCTGATAAATGTCCGTTATTGCGAGCGCTGCTGCCGTTGCCAGCAAGAGCGCCAAAATTATTGCAGCCAATATTTTCCTGTTCATAATCATCACCCTTTACCAACCGTGTTTGTAAATATGAAGCCGCGCCTCCCGTTCCCGTCGACGGCTATCGTCAAACCGTACGCCTTTCCGGGCGAGAGGCAGAACTGCGGGCTTACTGAGAAGTATCCTCCCGAGAAAGCCGACTGGTAGGAGTCGCCGGTATTGCGGACCGTGACGGTGACTGTTCCGCTTTGTATGAGCGAGCCTGTAACGGAATCCATAACCCAGCCGGATACCGGGTAGTTCTTGAATGTGCAGGCAGTGCTGTTTGTGGAGCAGGTTGCGTTTGTCCCTATCACTGTCTGCGCCTGCACGGAAAGAGAATATGTGCAGTTGCCTGAAACTCCCAGATATGTCGAGTTCACGAAAACAGAGCTTGCGTTCGTGGTGTTCACGAACAGTTTCGCAACCCAGTTCCCGCTCGCATCGCTTGTGACAACGGTTGAATTGAGGACAACGGTATTGTTCTTTATCTGCACCGTGACGGGCTGGCTTGTTAGCGCGTTTATGCCGTCAGAAATGTTTCCGGTTATCATTACGGAAGAGTTTGCAAGATACGGTCCGCCAGCATCGCAGGTCAATGTTGTGTTCGGGACAACATAATTCATCGTTATATCCGACAGCACCGCTGTCCTGCTCGTGTCGTTCGTGCTGAAGTTTATCCTGTAAACCAGCTGCGTCCCTGTTCCGATTCCGCCTCCGCTCGTGTAAGCCGTGTTGTTTGCCGCGGTGAGCCAGTTCGCGCCGTTGTTCGCGGAAATCTCGACCGTGAAGTTCACATTCGTTGAATTTGTCCCGTTCCAAGTCGGGGTTATCGAGGCGATTGTTGATGATGCTGTTGTGGTGTTTGACAGGTATGTGCCTGTGTTTTTTGCGGTCTGCTCCGCGCCGACTGAAAGCACATTCGGCTCAGGCGAGGCGTATTTGCGGACTCGGACGTTGTCATAAGATATATCAGCAGTCTCAGTTGTTACTCTTGTCTGTGCCCCCAGATAAACATTGAACACGGCAGGTGAGCTTCGTGTTATTGACGAACTGAATGGTATCCCTGATGAATCTATTGTGTATAATCGTGTCAGTGTGCCATCATACGCCACAACTTTAATTTTATGTGTATCTGAATTATAATTTGCAGGAATAGAGAATGATTGCTCTAACCACAAATAATAAGTTGAATCCCACGGCGGGGAATTTAGTCCCATTGATGTGCCCGCTGAACCAGTTAGAGTTAGGATACCCTTATCATACTCTATTATAACTGGAGCTGTGAATTGTGTGTTGCTTTTAATGTCTCTGCCATAATGATAATCTGCTCCACCTGAACCATATATTCTAATTTTACCATTAGACTCCACTATATTCATAGCTGGTGATGCGGTGCTAGTTTCAGCAGTGCCATAGGTGACATTAACTATTGTCCACTTATTAGTATCTAAATAATTATCATTGAAATCATCAAAAAACTCAAACGTATTCGTGCCGTTGCTTGCAGATGCGGCGGAAGGGTTGCCGTAGTACATATACAGAGTCGTGTTCGCAACGCTGGAAGCCGTGACGTTCGGCACCTTTATCCAGATGGTTGCATTTCCGTTTGTCTGGCTCGAACTGCTCCAGTTCTCAATCCAGAACGATATGTTCTGCTCCAAGCCGCTTGAGGTGTTCAGCCAAGTGAAGCGCGTGTCATTGCCGTAGCTGCTCCAGTTGAAGTTGGAGCCCATTCCCGTCGAGTTGATTGAAAGGTTTATCTGATAGTCGTTCTGCAAGGAGGTTGAGCCGTTCACAACTATCTGCTTGCGGTAAGTCCAGTTGTTGTAAAACCACGAATAGATTGTTTGCGTGCCGTTCACTATCGTGTTGTTCAGCATCAGGTCGCCAGTTATGTTCGTGACGTTCGTGAATGTTCCGCCGCTCCAGTCGCTGTTGGAAGTCCAGAATACGGAAGGAGCGAGAGCGAAGACTGCGAAAAAGGCAAAGATTAGGGATACTGACAAAATAAGAATTGAGACCTGAAGTTTTGTAGTGCTTTTCATGCGAATCAACAAGCTTTAAATAGTTTGAATGTCCAAATATAGTTTGACCTGCATGGGACCCAGTTGTGCTGGCTGACCATGTGGGTTATCTTAACTCTTCTTCTATGTATTCTGCAATAATCCTGCTATCAAGAGATAGCAATGATTTTCTGTAAGTATTTTGAATATTGGAATCCGCTTTAAAGAATCCTGCAGCCAAATCAGCAAGCTTTACCGCGTTTTCGAACCTGCTGTCCGCCGTTTCCATGACAGGCGACAGCATCAATCTTTTTTCTGCGAGATTTTTTATTACGGAAACGAATAACTCCTGGTCTTTCCCGGAATATGTCTCGTCAACAAAAATAACCTGTGGAAAGATGCCGCATCTTGTTGCCGCAACTCTTAAGCATTCAAACCAAAAACATGCTTCTATTTTTTGGTAATATTTGTATTTTGCGGAGTATTTTTTTATTATTTCTGATATTTCATTCTTGACAAACAAAACGTTAAAACTTATTTCGAATTCAGACATAATCTTCATGACAGATTTTCTTTGGTGCGTATTTCCGAAATCCCTTGATTTTATTTCCCTTCTTGAAGAAAATATAGGATTAATTTTTGCGGCAAGCCTGAATATTGATTCGTAGCATTCGTTTATCTGGTTTTTGTTTTTTGATATTATTGCAGCTATAACCAATGGGAAGTTTCCGCTGCTTCCGCTCCTGTCCATTCCTGCAAAGCCTTTGAATTTCATACATCATCACACAATTCATGTTATCGTGTTGTTCAGCTGCAAATCGCCGTTTATTGAAGTCGTGTTTGTGAAAGTTCCGCCGCTCCAGTCCGAGTCGGAAGTCCAGAATACGGAAGGGGCGAGAGCGAAGACGGCGAAAAAAGCAATAACTATGACAGCCGACAGGGCGAGAATTGAAAACTGTAATTTTGTCGTGCTTTTCATGGAAACCACAAGGTGCACAAAAACCTTTCAGGTTTTTGGCATGCCGAAAAATCAAGGATTTTTCGTGCATTTAAATAGTTCAAACGCGTAAATATAGTTTGTCCAGACATTCATGGGTTAGCGGTTGGGCCGTGAACCATGCGTGCATGGAGGACAACTTTTATAGCTTAAACAATCTTCTCAACTCTTGTTCTATGGTGTTCAATCCTATGTATAAGATTTGATTCCTGTAAATATTGGCAATATCGGAATTTCTAAAAAAGAAATTTGCTATCCAATCGGCAACGACTATGTACGGGGAAAACTTATCCCCGGCGCAAACCGAATCCGCAAAAAGCTTTTCCTTAATAAGGCTTTCAAGCCTCTTATCAAATACGGTATCGGGGAATGTTCTTTCATAAAAAACCTCTTTTGGCGTCAAAGAAAACTTTTTTGCAAGAAAATAAACGGACTTGAACCACAACAAGGCTTCCAGATTTTGCTCCCAGCTTTTTTTGGAATTTATGAATTTCTCAATCTCGCTGTAATCTTTTTGGGAAACCATGCAGACAAAAAATCTTATATTGTTGGATATTATTATATCAACAGCATTTTCATGCTGTTTGAAACTGAAATCCTTTCCCTTTATCCGCCCGTGCCTTATTTTGAATGAAGTCTTTATTTCCTGTATGGCTTTTTCAAAATTCTTCATGTTTTCAGAATAAACGCTCGCCACGGCTATCGGGTAATTCCCTCTGCTGCCGCTTCTGTCTATTCCGAGTATTCCGCATTTCTTTAGCCTGTATTCTGCCCCCATATCTTTACACCTGCAAGTATTCGTTTATCGCCGGTTATGTTGCTGAACGTTCCGCCGCTCCAGTCCGTGTTGGAAGTCCATAAGATGGAAGGCGCGATAGCGAGAACTGCAAAAAGAGCCGTGACTGCGGCGGACGAGAAGGCAAGGATTGAAATCTGAAGTTTTGTCGTGCTTTTCATGCTTACCACAGCATTTAGAATGGCAAAGGTCGTTAATAATGTTTTGTGTTTGAAAAAAACTTTCAATATAAATAAGCCAATGCAATCAGGTGATATGATCGATTTCGAGCTTGTTGACAGGGACGCGGGCGGGAGGATATGCAAACTGTCGGTTAACGGGAACAAGATAAGGACGCCGAACATTGCGATAGTGATAAACCCGAACAGGATGACCGTGCCGCTTGCACAGATAAAAAAAATGGGCTGCGAAATCATAATCACGAATTCTTACATCATAAACAAGAGCGCGGAGCTCCGCGAGCAGGCGCTCGAAAAAGGCTTGCACAAGTTTCTCGGCTGGGACGGCCCGATTTACACGGACTCCGGAACTTTCCAGATGTTTTCGCAAAACGTTTTTGACATAAATCCCGCGGAGATTGTGGAGTTCCAGAAAAAAGTAAAATCCGATTTCACGACGCCGCTCGACTTGTTCACGCTGCCTTCCGACACAAAGGCGGAGGCGAGGAAAAAACTTTTGGAAACTGTGAAAAGGACCGCGGCTGCAAGAAAATCCGTCAGCGGCAATCTTGTGGGTCCGATTCAGGGCGGGCTTTTTCCGGACCTGCGCGCGCAGGCGTGCAAAAAAATCGCCAAAATAAACCCCGACATTTTTGCGATAGGCGGGATTGTTCCGCTGATGCAGGATTACGATTTCAAGAATCTTTGCGACATTGTCCTGGCATGCAAGCAGAACCTTCCAGCGAACAGGCCGGTTCACGCCTTCGGTGCGGGGCATCCGATTTCTTTCGCATTGCTCGCCGCCTGCGGGTGCGACCTGTTCGATTCCGCTTTCTACTCGCTCGCGGCGCAGCGCGGCGCATATGTCACGTCAACGGGCTCTTATCAGCTTTCAGACTTGTCGGAATTTCCCTGCTCCTGTCCCGCATGTTCGCAAAACAGCCCTGAACAAGTAAAAAAGATGGAACAGACCGACAAAGAGAAATTTCTTGCAACGCACAACCTTTTTGCAACGTTCACGGAGCTCAGCCTGGTAAGGCAGTCAATCCGCGAGAATTCGCTGTGGGAACTTGTGCAGCAGCGCGCACGCGCGCATCCGAGGATTCTTGAGGCGCTGGTTTTCATTCTGAAGAAACATAAGAACTATTTTTTGGAAAACGATGTTGCTGCAAAGAAGTCCGCTTTTTTCTATGGAGGAGAGGAGAGCGAGTTAAGGCCGGAAGTTTTGCGCGCGAAAGAGAAAGTAAGACAGGTAAAAAGTAATAAATATTTCACAAAACAGCCGTTCGGAAAAATACCTGTCGAATTAAGGTCTGTCTACCCTTTTGGTCAGAGCGTTACGCCTTTTTATCAGGAGAAAACTCTGCCAAGAATAAAGCCAGAACAGCGCATAAAGGCGGTGCTGGACTATCAATTCGGAAAAGGCGCGGGAAACATGATAAAGGGATTTGAAATGGAAATATCAAGAAAAACCGGAAGGATAAAGCGCATTCATAAAAACGGAAAACTTATAGGAACTTTCAGGGCAAGCGACGGCTTTTTCCTGCCTTCCGTTTTCGGCGCGAGCCTGTTGCAAAAGAAAATAAAAAAGGTTTTTGTCCGCGACGGCGATGTTGCGAAATACCTGCGGAAAGGGAGCGACCTGTTCTCGAAATTCGTGTGGAAACCGGACAGGATTTATCCCGGTGAGGAGGTGGCCGTCTGTTACAAGAAAGAAATTCTTTCCGTTGGCCCAGCTTTGCTGAACTGGAAAGAGATGAAAGAGTTCAAACGCGGAATAGCTGTGAAATCGCGTTTAAGCAATGATAATAACGCTGTTATGAAATCTCTCATAGAATGTGAGAGATAAAAATGTGAAAGTTGTGCAAAATAATGAGTCAGAAAGCTGCGAATACCAGAAACCGCATAAAATGCCACAAATTGCCTGAATTCTTGAAAAAATAAAAGTTAAATATTGCGGAAACATATATGTGACAGGTGTGCAAATATGACGGGTAAAATGAAAACAATTTCAAACAGAACAAAGGTTCATATAATGAAGATTATCGGCTTATTGCAGAAGGAAGGCCAGATGCACGTTCGCGGCATTTCCCGCGCCTTGGAAATTCATCCAATGACTGTTTCAAGGATAATAGACAGCTATTTGTCGCCTTTCTTGGAAATTAATGAGATAAACGAGTTTGGATTGAAAGCAAAGATTGTAAAAATACGCGAAGACAAGGAAAATATCACTATAGAGGATATTTTGAAGTATTTAGAAGTAAAGAAAAAAATAAGAGATAATAAAACATACTGATGATAAATAGATAATAAATTACTTCTAAAATCAAATATATGCTATTTTATCAGCTATTAATTCTAAAATTCCTTTATATTCATTTATTTTGCCTGATAATATTATTTGCTGGTATTTTTTGAGTTTGCCCATATCAAAGTTTGTTGCTGTCTGTTTAAACAACACTGCAGTTATATTACCTGTTTTATCGCTTACTTTTAGAAAATAGTTACCATTTGAATTGTAAAATGATTCAACACTGGCAAAAAGTTCTACATTCCTGCCGATAAACGACTTATCCACGTCTGCAATTTCGATTCTTTCAGATTCAATTGTTTGTGCAAATGCAAAAAGAAGGATGATTCCTATCAATGATGTTGCCAGAGAGAGCTTTAGAAGCGTTGCATCCTGCATAAAATAGCCTTTTTTCTCTTATTATTTCATTTCTATTTCACTTTTACTTCACGTGAATGTGAAATGAATAAGATAAAGACGTGACATAAACGTGAAGATTGTGCGTGAAGATGAAATAAAAGGAATAATAAAAAAGAGCCATTGTTTTGTTTCACTTTAGTTTCACGCCGTACACTTCTTCATAAACAGGTCCGGTTCTGGTTAATGTTGACTTCATGAGCTTCACTTCTTTCACGCGCATTCTTCCTATTGGTATTTGTTCAAATTTCTCAAGCAATCTTATAAGCTCGGCGTTATTCCTTTCGGAACGCATGCGGGCAATCGTAAGATGTGGAATATAATCTTTCTCCCGTTCAAACCCGATTTTTGAAAGCTTCGTGTCAATATTTTTCATCAGTTTTTTAAACTCCTCAAAACCGCTGCCGACAGAGAGCCAAATAACCCGTGCGCGGCTTTTGCTCGGAAATGTGCTGACACCGGCAATCTCAGCGTCAAACCTCCGCAGCCCGTCAAGCGCTTTTTTCATGCATTTTTCTATCTCTTCCAACGCATACGTCTCGCCGAGAAACTTTATTGTGAAGTGCAGATTTTCTTTCTCAACGGTCTTTATGTCGCCGTTTGCTTCCTTGAGCTTTTTCTGGATTTCAACGATATTGTCATTCAATTCTTTCGGTACGGGAACGGCTATGAAGAGGCGCATAATATATTTTTGGTTTAGCGGATTAAAAAGCTTTTTAAATTACTAAAAACACTTCATTCATTATGACAAAAGCAATCTCCGCTGAGCTTTTCTTTTTGAAAGAAAAGCTCAATCAAAAGAAACTTAAAAAGGGCATATCAGCAGTAATCGCCACAATAATGCTTCTGATGATAACAGTCTCGCTAATCGGAGTGTTTTACATTTTCTCGTCGACTCTCGCAACACAGACAACTGGAGCAGGCGGTCAGCAGGCATCGCAATTAACGGCGCAGTTGTCGATGTGCATGCAAATTGACAATATTATTGGAAATCAAGTGACGCTGAGAAATTGCGGAAAGGGGGTTATTGAGAACAAGTCGCTGGTTGTGATGATGGATGATGTTGTGTTGAATGCAAACACGCAAACAATTTTGGAGGGAAACTCGAGCGCTGTCAATATTTCCGGTTTGTGGAACGTTCCTTTTGGAAAACACAGCCTGAAAATTTCTAACGGCGCGGCTGTCGCGCAGTCTCTTGTCGATGTGCAGCCGAATCCCGACGGACTCGCCGGCTCGTGGAACTTTGACGAAGGAAGCGGGGGCAAGGCTTATGACGCGAGCGGGAACGGGAATATAGGAACATTAACTAACATGAACACTTCGGGAAACGCGACAAGCGGCTGGAATGAAGGAAGATTCAGAGAAGGATTGCAGTTTGACGGCGTGGATGATTATGTTAATGCGGGAAACGGGGCGAGCTTGAATAATGCTGATAAGATTACAATAG
This sequence comes from Candidatus Aenigmatarchaeota archaeon, assembly GCA_049303335.1. GTDB lineage: Archaea > Aenigmatarchaeota > Aenigmatarchaeia > Aenigmatarchaeales > DAIDAN01 > DAIDAN01. The sequence continues at coordinate 10,564 of JBAQNA010000033.1, read as the reverse complement.
AATCTTGGATATATATGAACAATTTAAACGGTTATAAAACTATAGTTTCAAAAGGCGCAACTCAAAATTATTGGTTTCATATAAGTAATTTAAATAAGATTAGATTCTATATTCAGCAATCTGACTTAAACTATGGAGATATCTCAGCAAATACGGTATTATCGGCAAATCAATGGTATCATATAGTTGCAGTATACGACAATTCCACTCGTCAAGTTGTATTTTACTTAAATGGTAAGCCAGATGGTGGTGGAGTATATTCAGTAGGTATGAAAAATACGACATGGAACACGCTATTTTTAGGTGGTTATGCAGGCAATAGTTATTATTTCAACGGCACCATCGACGAAGTGAAAATCTGGAATCGTGCGCTCGCGCCAGACGAGACCGTTGTGATGAAACAAGTTATCTGAAATATATATTATAAGACATATTTAAAAGAAATTATTTCTGAAAAACACAAAACTTTATATATGCTTTCGCAAGAAACTACTTTACTAAAGCAATTTTTTCTTGGAATCGTTGGATTAGTGACCATCAATCAGTGCCGCAAACAGTGTGATGCTTATGAATAAAGAGTCTCGTACCCTTGGAAAGCCTTCCGGGGCTTATGCAACGCACGGAAACGGAGTTTCCGGCGGAGCCGAAAACCAAAGGTTTTCGTGCACAACCAAAAGCTTTGGAAAGGCCTTGCCGCAATCCGCAAGCCCCAAGAAGCTGGTCGATGTCAGGACGGTCGAGGATTTCTACGCAAAGGACAAGACAAACATCAATTTCTGGCTCGCGAAAATGGAAAAATATTCGAAGGAAAACGTCATTTCCTCATGCCTCCGCTCCGGCGTGGACAGGAAAATAGCGGACGAAATAGCTGCGGAAGTCGATTCTTACGTTGACAACAGAATGCGCATGTCCGAGGTAAGGCCTCTTATTTTTGCAATGCTCCAGCAGAAAAATCCCGCTGCAGCGAAAAAATTCAAGGCCGGCGAGATTTACGTCAGGACCTCCGGCCAGAGGTTTGAGAGGTTCAACAGGGAAAAAATAATGTCCTCTCTGCTGAAGGAAACGAAAATTGCCCAGCCCGACGCGGATCATATCGCGCTGGAGGTCGAAAAAATCATACGCGTATCAAACCTTGATTATGTATCTTCCCCGCTGCTCAGGGAAATGGTAAACGCGAAGCTTATCGAGCACGGTTTCGAGGACGCAAGATCCGATTACACGAGAATCGGAATGCCTGTTTTTGACATAACCGAGCTGATTAACATCGGCTCGAACGAGAACGCGAACCTCCAGTACAATCCGGAGACTTTGCACAAGCTCATAGCGGACAACGTTTTCAAGGAATACGCGCTGATGAAGGCGATACCGAAGCACGCCACGGACGCGCACCTTCACGGGCTTGTTCACATTCACGACCTTGACTATTTCGTGCTCCGCCCGTTCTGCTTCTCGCACGACTTGCGATACTTCTTCAAGAAAGGCTACTACGCGGACGGACAGGGAATACACACTGCCGCGGCAGGGCCGCCGAAGCACGCGGAGGTTGCGATTCTTCACGCCGCAAAAATACTGGCGAGCGCCCAGACGCAGTGCGGCGGAGGGCAGGGATACAACTGGTTCAACATTTTCCTCGCCCCGTTCGTGCGCGGTTTCGATTACAAGAGAATGAAGCAGATGGCGCAGATGTTCCTGTTTGAGATGTCGCAGATGTACGTGGCGCGCGGAGGCCAGACAGTGTTCTCGTCGATAAACCTCGAGCCTTCCGTCCCGAAGACGCTGGAAAATATTCCTGCCGTGTTGCCGGGCGGAATTGTAAACGGCGACACCTACGGCAGCTACGAGAATGAGGCAAATATGCTTTTCCGCGCTTTCATTGACGTTTACACGAAGGGCGACGCGATAGGCAAGCCTTTCAATTTCCCGAAGTGCGAGGTCAAGGTCACAGCAAAAGATTTTGACAAGCACCGCGAGGAGATGGATATGGTTTCCGCGCTTGCCGCGAAATTCGGAACGCCTTACTATTTCATACAGCAGGATTACATGCCCGAGTATGCCTGCTTCCAGTGCTGCGCATACCTGATGCCGTTGAGCGAACAGAACACGCAGGATGATTTGTACAACGGAACAACGCGCGGAGGCGCCTTGCAGGTTGTGACGATAAACCTTCCGAGGATAGCTTACGATGCGGAAGGCAACGACACGAAGCTGTTCGAGCTCTTGCGCGAAAGGATGAAGATAGCGAGGGACGTGCTTCTCGTGAAGCAGAAAATAATAAAGCAGAGAATGCAGCAGGGGGTTTTGCCGTTCCTCTCGCAGACCATCGATGACAAGGGCACGACCTATCTTGACGTTGACAAGCAGAGCCTCGAAATCGGGATGGTCGGCTTGAACGAGATGCTGAAAGTGCATACCGGACAGGAATTGCACGAAGGCGACGATGTCTGGAAATTCGGAATGAAAGTTATCAAGACTATGACTGACATAGCAAAAGAATTCTCCGCAGAGACGGGCGCGAAATTCGTGACATCAAGAACGCCAGCGGAATCATGTTCTTACAGGCTCGCGTCCATAGATTTGAAGGAGATGAACGGGAAAGCGGTTGTGCAGGGCGACCGCGCAAAGAAATCCGTGTATTACACGAACGGCAACCACGTGCGCCCTTCCGCTGACGTGCCGCTTTTTGACAGATTGAGAATTGAAGCGTCCTTCAACCCGCTTCTTGTCGGCGGCACTATGTCGCACGTTTGGATGGGGGAGTCAAATCCGGACCCGACTGCGCTCACAAGCCTCACGGAAAGAATTGTGAAAAAGACTTTGATGGCTTATTACGCTTACACGAAAGACCTGACGGTCTGCAAGGAATGCAAGTTCGTTGCCCCGGATTTGCTGAAATCCTGCCCGCACTGCAATTCAAAGGACATTGACTGGTATTCGAGAATAACAGGCTACTACCAAAAGGTTTCGGGCTGGAACGCGGGCAAGCTGCAGGAGCTTCACGACAGGAGAAGATACGGAGTGAGCTCGTGAACAAGCTTTTCTTTCTCGAAAGAAAACCTTGAGGAAAAGAAAGGAATAATGTGAAAAATAAGTTTGAATAAAAAATTCTGAAGGTGTTCTAATGAGTTTAAGTGCTGAGGAATGGTTTAATAGCTTCAAGATTGAGTTTGAAAAATTTGAAAATGAAGAAGATTTATTTGGCGAACTATCAGAAGAATATTATGATATTCCAGAAAAATTTACAGAAACAATTAGCAATCCTGAATGGACCACAATAATTCATTATTTTTTAAGAAAACTTGCCAAGAAATATAATTATTATCAAAAAGCAGAATATCCTATTAAAATTTTTGATAATAAAAAAGGAAAAGTAGATTTTGTTTGGTTTGAACCAAAGCAAAAAGAACCTTCTATATTAATTGAACATGAAAATAATCCAAATTTTATAGATATATTTAAATCTGAAAATCTAAAATTTCTTAAGACTGATGCTAAATTGAAAATATTAATTACTTATAATATTAAAGAAGGACAATCAGCTTTTTCTAACCTTAGAGAGTTGATTAAAGCTACTAGTGATATAAAAAAGGATGAAGAATTTCTATTTATAATTGGAAATCAAGAAAAGGAAGGAATAGAAATGATATGGAATAAATATATTTTTCTTAATGGCGAATTAAAAAGCTGATCTTATGAAAATAACCCTGTTCACGTCAAAGACGTGCGTGAAGTGCCCGGCTGCGAAAGCGCTGGTCGAGGAGGTTGCGAAAGAGACGGGAACAGAGATAGAATATGTCGACATTGAGAAAGATCTTTTTCTCGCGCTCGAGCACCAGATAGCTTCCGTGCCCGCGATAATGGTCGGGGACGAAGTGATAAGCAAGGGAACAGTGCCTTCAAAGGAGGAACTGCTCGCCGCGCTGAAAGCGCAGAAAGCGTGAACCTGGCGTGAAGTTTGTGCGCACTATTTATTCTTTCTATTCCAATTTTGTTAATGTGAATCAAATGACATCAAAACTGAAAGTCGGCGGAATCCTCGACATGTCCACGCTCGACTATCCCGGAAAAATTTCCTCGGTAATATTTTTGCACGGCTGCAACTTCCGCTGCCCTTTCTGCTTCAATTACGAACTTGTTGTTGGAAAGAACTATAAGGAAATGACTGTGGAAGAAATATTGAAAAAGATTGCAGGATTTAGGGATTTCATAGACGCCGTCGTGATAACGGGAGGAGAGCCGACTTTGCAGGATATTGAAACGCTGTGCAAAGGTTTGAAGAAGACGGGGCTGCTTGTCAAGATTGACACCAACGGAACTAATCCGGATATTGTAAAAAAAATTGTCGCACAGCGGCTGGTTGATTTTGTTGCAATGGATGTCAAGGCTCCGTTCAACCAATACTTCAAATCCGCAGGCGTGAACTTGGATGAAAACGCGGTAAAAAAGATAAAAGAAACTTTCGATTTTTTAATCGGCTCCGGCATAGATTACGAACTAAGGTGTCCGGTCGTGCCAGGCGTGAATCTGGAACTTATGGGGCAGCTGGCGCAGGATGTTAAAGATGCAAAGATTTTCGTGCTTGAGCAGTTCTGGGCTGACAAGGGAACGCTTGGAAATATCGAAGGCAGTGTTTCACGTGAACAACTTCTTGAGATAGCGAAGCTTTTCAAAAACAGGACAGTGAAAATAAAGACGCGTGAAAAAGGCGAGGAAACAATAAAAAATACAGCTCTGTAGAAATCCTGCAATAGGACTGTATTTCATAATCAGAACGGCCATTAAAGCCGTTTGACACGGACGCTGTTATCGGCGTTACTGATTTCAATACACTCGATAATGCGGATTTCTATAGAGCCAGAAACATGTAATTATTTCACTTTCTATTCACGCAAAAAACGCGGAACTGAAGTTTTAAATAGATAAATTACAATATTAGTTCACGTGAACAAGCTTTTCTTTCCCGCGCACGAAAAGCTCCGCTTTTCGGCGGAGCCGAAAAACCAAAAGGTTTTTCGTGCCAAAGAAAACCTTGAGGCGCACGAAAATCAATGATTTTCGGCGTAGCCGGAAACGAAGTTTCCGTGCAAAAAGAAAGGAAATAATATCTATAGGTTTTTCTATGCCCAGCGATTTGAAGGAACAGGAATCAAAAAGGGAGAAATGGTTTTCCGAATCCGGATGGAAGGGCAACCCGTTCACCTTGTGCATTAACTCCGGTATTTTTGTAGGCTACGAAGCGCAAATAGATGCGGCGATGCGCCACATTTCCGAGCGTCACAAGATAGCGCTCGTTACCGGCCCGACCGGCGCGGGCAAGACTTCCATGATGAAATGGATAGAGGCGAACAATCCTGTGAAAACGCTTTATATAACGAAGCCCCCCGCAAAGCCGGAGGAGTTCATCCAGATTTTTCTCGATTATTTTCCGCTGTCATTTTTTGAAAAGATTCTCGGTCGCAAGCCAACACTTTACAACATTGACGCTTTTGTCAACGGGCGCCTGAAAGGGAGACAGGTTCTCATAATGCTTGACGAGTCGCACGAGACTAACAAGGAAGTCCTCGAGTGGCTGCGCGTGATTGTGGATCAGGTAGACAACGTTTCCCTTATTCTTGCGGGGCTGCCCGCGCTCGAAGACAAGATAAGGCACACGCTGGAAACGTTCGACCAGCGCATCACCTCGCGCATAAAGCTCGCCGCGCTTTCGGAATCCGAAACGACAGAACTCATAAAAAAGAGGATTGAAAGCGAGGGCGGCTCGGGAATAAAGCCGTTTACCGATGACGCGATCCGCGAAATCTTCAGGAAGACCGGCGGGTTCCCGCGCGAAATCCTGAAGCTGTGCGACAGGCTCGTGAACGACGCGATTGAAAACGGGAAGAATGCCATTGACGAAAAGGACATCAGCGGCTACAAGGAAATAAAGGAGGAGCCCGTCTCAGCGGTGCAGCAGCCTGTCCAGAGTTTGTCAGACCTGCCGCAGAAGCAGAAAAAAATTCTTGACGCGCTCCTGCAGAAGACCTGGCTCACGCCTTCCGACCTGGCTGAGCATCTTGGCGGGGATTACAAGAGCAAGGAGCACGCTATACGCTCGATAAACAACATACTGAAAAGGCTGATGGACGAGGGCCTTGCGCAGCGCGAATCCCGCGGGAAGGCTTTCATGTACTCGCTCACTCCGAAGACGAAGACGCTGATGGTGGAGAGCTGACCGGGCGCATATGTTTTCCTCTTGGTAATATCTTCTCCTTGCAATATTTAATTATATTCTCAAATATATATTTCAAATTATATAAAAAGAATTCTTTAACCCCGAATAAAAACAATTCATGAAGAAGCAGAAAAAGCTTATTCTTTGCATAATCGGCCTGCCGGGCGCTGGAAAAAGCACCGTGGCGAAAATGATAGCGCGGAATTTTTCCGCATGCTCCTTTGAGTCGGGAAACGTGATAAGGGAGGAAGTGAGGCGAAGGGAGCTGCGCTATACAAAGGAGAACGACAGGAAAATCGCGGAATGGTTTCATGCGGGGCGGGAAAACCTGATAATAGAAAGAATGGCGAAAAAGATGCGCGCGTGCGACAGGAGAATCCTTGTGGTGGGGGGATTTTTTGCTCCCGAAGAAATAAGAATGCTTGAAAAAATAGGGAATGTTGTATTGATAGCCGTTGCCGCTCCTTCCGCTGTCAGATACAGGAGGGAGATGCTAAGAAGGCGGTTTAGCGGCGAAAGCGAGAAATATCTGCGGGAGCGCGACATGCGGGAGCTGAACGAGGGGCTCGGAAAGCTGCTGAAAAAGGCGAAGTACCGCATATCAAGCAGGCCGGGAAAGCGGGAGCTTGAGAAAAAGACTGTTGCGCTCGTCAGAAGAATACTGAAAAACGAGAAAGCGTCAGACTTAAATATTTGATATTTCAATATAACTTTAATGATTCTTGATAATTCGGGGTGAAATTTATGGCAGAACAAAAGGTTCGCGGTCGCGATTTGATAGGAAAGGTTGTGGTTTCCGAGGAGACGGGCAGGAAGTTCGGAATCGTCGGTGACGTTTCTTTTATCACCGAATCCGGGGAACTGATGAACATAGTGATGGTCGAGCCCACGAAGCACGTTCAGGACTTGCAGCTTTCCCAGAACGACAAGGGCCAGGTTCTCATCCCGTTTTCCGCGGTGCGCAGCGTCGGCGATTTCATAATCATAGCGGAGAAGGACATAATCTGAAATCGGAGCTTTCAAAAGACGGTGGTAGAAATTTCATCGAATTGCATAATAGTGGGATATATAAATAATTCTATGAAAGAGCTAGGGCTTACTCCCGCCGACTTGACAAGAAAGAGAGACCATCCAAATGATGAGCATCCGTTAGAAGTTTACGATAAACTCAGCGAGATAATACTGCTTGAAAACGTTGTGTGAGATTATGAAAGAAGTCTGTATTTGTGGACATAATGTTTTAGTTCCTTTTCTAAATTCTGCAGAAATGAAGACTTTTCCAGAAATCTCGAAAGACGACATAGACAGATTAAATGATGCTGTTAAAAAGTTTACTGCGGCGAAAACATACGCGAAGAGCCAGAAAATCTTAAGCGACTATGTAGCGAGTATTGATGCAAAAAATCCCGCAAACACATTTTACAAATCAATGCTCGGCATGATGCTGAACTCGCGGCAGGAAGTATACAAATCACTCTAAAAAATAAAAAAGCCGGGACATCACTCGATATCCCTGACTCCTTCGGTCCTTATCGCGAACACTACCTCGCCTTCCGGCAGGTGCGGACTGTCTATCAATCTTGCGACCCTTGTCTCGCCCTTGCTCTTTCTGACGTAAACCCTGTAGGTTGAGAAGTGTCCCATTATATGCCCGCCAATTGGCACGGTCGGGTCGCCGAACATCACGTCAGGCCTTGACATCACCTGGTTTGTCATATAGATTGCGATGTTGTAGACGTCCGCCAATTTCTGCAATGTATGCAAATGTCTGTTCAGCTTTTGCTGCCGCGGGGCAAGCTCGCCCCTTCCCGTGAAGTCAGCGCGGAACTGCGCTGTCACGGAATCCACTACGAGCAGTTTTATATTTTTTTCTTTTATCATTTCCGCGGCCTTCTCCGCGAGAATCATCTGGTGGTCGGAGTTGTATGCGCGCGCCACGAGAATGTTCTCCAGAGTCTGCATCGCGTCAAGCCCCAAAGCTTCAGCCATCTGTTTTATCCTTTCCGGCCTGAACGTCGCTTCCGTGTCGATGAACATGCAGTTGCCTTCAAGCCCGCCTTTCTCTTTCGGAAGCTGCACGTTAACCGCAAGCTGGTGCGCTATCTGCGTCTTGCTCGAGCCGAACCCGCCGTGAAACTCCGTTGTCGCCTGCGTTTCGACGCCGCCACCCAAAAGCGAGTTAAGGCTTACCGAGCCCGTGGAGATTTTCCCGACCAGTTCCCTGCGCTCCATCACCTTGTTTGCGGTTTCAAATCCCATCTCCATTGCCTTGCGCGCGCCCTCGATTATTTTCTCAGCCGTGGGCTCGCCAATCTCCGCGGCGTCCGCAAGTTCTCCCGGCGAAGCGGCGGCAACGGACATCAGGTCAACATAGCCCGCTTCTTTCATCTTCTCGGCGGTTTTTTCGCCTACTCCCGGCAGGTCAGCGACGCTCTCGATTTTTTTTCTTTTCTCTATCTCCTTGTCAACTCCCATAAAATCACCTTTTTAGAAACGGATTTTTTTGCTTCTATATTTTTGAAAAATGAAACTTCGTAATATTTTAGTATTTTATTCCTTCAGTTTTTCCAGTTCATATTTCCAGCCTGGCTGCCATTTCCATTTTGCGGAAATCGCGTCTTTCAGCGAAACTCCTTTAATCCATCGCTCCAAACCATATTGCGTTGCGCGATGACCAATTATCAATACTTTCTTGCCTTTATAATTTTTCAGCAGGTCTTGCAAAAAAGATTTCATTCTTTTCGCAGTCTGCTCATAACTCTCGCCGTTCGGAAAAGACTTTTCAATATGCTTCGATTTTTCATCATCAACCTTTTCGTTTGGCTGCCTTGTCAAATCCCCGTAATCACATTCCCTCAATCTTGAATCTTTTATTATTTTGAAATTCCTTCCCGCGAAGGCTATTTCCGCCGTCCTGAACGACCTCTGCAAGTCCGAGCAAAAGACGGCGTCAAAATTTTCTTTCGAATAGCGCTCGCCCAACTCTTTTGCCTGTTTAATTCCCAATTCCGACAGTTCAGCATCGAAATGCCCCGAAGCGCGATGCGTTTCGTTGTCAACCGTGGTGCCGTGCGCTTCAAAAATTATGGTAATCATTTTCTCATTCTTTCCAATTTTTACAGTTTACTATATAGCCGCCGGCGCGGCTTCAAATTCTTTCAAAAGTTTTTTCGCCTCGTCCGCGGGATTTATCTGCCGGAAGTCGCTTGTTATGAATTCCAATCTTTCAAACAATTGGTTCTTGCGCACGCGGCCTGAAAACACGAATTCCCTTCCGAGATTTTCAAGAGACTCGAAAAGCGTTGCCTTTTTCGCGAGCGCGTCAAGCGTTTTCATCCCGAGAACCTTTTCGGCAGAGTCGCGGAAAAAAACAATCCTCATGTTCGCGGTGCCGTCGTCTATCACGCCCGAGACAACCATCGCGTACGCGGGCCTTACCTCGCCGTGCTCCGCGCACTTGAACTCCGGCATCTTTATCCTTGAGCCGCACTGCGGGCAAACCTCGTAAAAAGGGCTTGAGTCAAAAACGTGCAAAAGCGCGGCCCTCACGTCGTAAGTTCCACCTTCCCTGATTTTTGAAATGCTAATGTCAGCCTTCTTTATCTCGATCTTCAGCGGCGCCTGCTCAAGCTGTTTTATCGTCCCCTGTCTCCCGAGCCTTATTTCCACGCCCCCGAAATTATCCTCGCGCGTGTAGCCGCCCTTTATTTCTATGACCGTGTTTTCTTTTATCTGCTGCAGCAGGTCGGTCTGCTCGTCCCAGAGCGAGAGTCTGGTTGTTCCGGTTTCGTCGCCGAGTATAATGCTTGCAACCTTGCTTTTCTTCCCGTTTCTTTCGAACTCCCTTAAAGGAAAGATTTTTGCAACCGTGGCGGCAATTGTGAGACTCCGCATTCCAGCCATCATGTTTTTAATTTGCAGCTTGTGCGATGTCTTTTCAATCAGATCCAGGCCAAGTTCCTTTGCAATAATATAAGCGGCGCCCTCTATCGAGATAAGCATTGACAGCTCGCGCTGCTTTTCAAGAATTTTCTTGTTGACGTCCTCCTTCGTCTGCTGCGTAACAGAAATAATCTTCTCGACTATCTGATCAAGGTTCATAAAAACACCGACGCGGATTATCCGCAGTTACTTCCAGTTGTGCGAGTAGAGACTTTTTGGGAGAACTAATATTTATAGTTAATTTTGCCATAATTGAATTGCCTGTCTTAAATATTATTCCAAGAAATTGGCTCAGTAGAATTCCTCAGTCAAAAGCAAAATAAATGATGCAATCCTGCTGAAGTTGTAAGCCAAAACACGAAACATCAATTCATTCTTCTGCGTTGCAAATGTTCTGCCGTTGACGGCAGAACC
>JBAQNA010000032.1:0-51979 GCA_049303335.1 Candidatus Aenigmatarchaeota archaeon | reverse complement strand
ACAAAAAAGCGATTGAAAAAATTCTTTTGTCTGAAAAATGCAAAAAAATATTGCCTTGGTCGCAGGCGGCAAAAAAAACGATAGGAGATTTCTTCAGAAACAAAAAGATAAGTGAAAAGACGGAAGTCGTTTATCCCGCAGTCCCGGAAAGAAAGGTAAAGAAGACAAAAAACGAATCAGTGAGATTCCTTTTCGTTGGGAGGACATTCTTCGAGAAGTGCGGACCGCAGCTGCTCAAGGCGTTTGAAAGCATAAGCAAAAAATATGACGCGGAGCTTACAATGGTAACGGTTCCGCCGGAAGAATATGCAAAAAAATACGAAGACTTTAAGAATATAATATTTGTCGAGCCGAATAAGAGCAGAGAGGAACTTTTACGAAATTTCTACTCGAACGCGGACGTTTATGTGATGCCCTCGTTCGTCGACACCTTCGGCGGCGTCTTTTTGGAGTCGATGAGCTGTTCCGTTCCGATAATCACCACGGACATATATGCATCGCCCGAAATCATAGAAAATGGAAAATCCGGGATCTTATTGGACGCGCCGTTTTCGATGTTCAACTCCGACCTTTCATTGAGGTTCTGGCCGAAAGACAAAAGCTGGAAAGAATTCTTAAACAAGTCGAAAAACGTGAACGGAAAGTTTATTGAAAGCATAGAGAAAAGCATGGCAGCGCTCATTGAGGATAATTCATTAAGAAAAAGTATGGGAAAGCGAGGAGCGCGGATAATAAAAGAAAAATTCTCCATCAACGGCAGGAACAAAACGCTTAAAAGGATTTACGGGGAAGCTATACGTTAAGGTTTGGATTCGTCAACACATATCCGCCTTTTTGGCTGCAGCGGACGGAACGCCTTAGCAGCCTGTATTTTTTCGTAAAATATATTTACTGGTAATATTATGAAGCTCGCTCTTGTAAATCTTGACATGAAATCCGGGGACCCGCCGTTGGGTCTCGCCTACATAGCTTCGTATGCAAGGAAATACGGCGGATTCAAAGACATAATTATCGTGGACAAGGAGGAACATCTCAAAAGGCTGGAAAGGGAAAAACCCGACATCGTAGGGATAAGCGCGATGACGCACGAGTTCACGCACGCGAACGCGCTTGCAAAACAGGTAAGGGAAAAGCTTGGCGCGCCTGTTATGGTAGGCGGTCCGCACATTTCTTCGATACCCGCGCATCTCGCGCCCTCGAATTTTGATTTGGGCGTTATAGGCGAGGGCGAGCAGACAATTCTGGAGCTGCTGCAGCTTTTTGAAAAGAAAGGCTCTTTCGAACCGGAAGATTTGAAAAAAATAAAAGGCATAGTCTTCAGGAACGTTTCCGGCGGGAGCGAGCAGACGGAGCGCAGGCCGCTCATAAAAAATCTTGACGAGATTCCTTTCCCCGCGCGAGACCTTCTAAAAAAGGACTGGTACCTGATGCCGAGGCGCGCCGTGCTCGGCGACGTGATGGCAATCTACACGCAGATGATGACTTCGCGCGGCTGCCCCTACAGGTGCAGGTACTGCCAGTCAACGCGCTCGTGGCAGACGTTCAGGATGCATTCCGCGAAGTACGTCGTCTCCGAGATGGAGGAGGTCATAAACAAATACAAGGTCGAGGGAATCGTGATGTGGGACGACCTTTTCACGGCGAACAAGGAAAGGCTAGCGAAGATAGTCGGGATGATAAAGGAAAAGGGAATAAACGAGCGCGTGCATTTCTCCGTCACGTGCAGGGCAAATCTGATGAACGACGACGTGTGCAAACTTCTGAAGGAGATGAACGTGGTTCTTGTTGGCTTCGGCCTCGAGTCCGGCTCCGAGAAAATATTGAACTACCTGAAAACCGGCAACGTCACGGTCGCGGACAACAGGAGCGCGATAGGCGTCACGAGAAAATACGGAATAAAGAACTGCGGATATTTCATAATAGGCACGCCCGGCGAAACCGAGGATGACTTGAAACAGACGCTTGACCTGATAAGGGACCCGAACATGGACACCGCTAAAGTCTTTCAGTTGACGCCTTTGCCTGGGACGGAAATATGGGAGTACGCCAAGAAGGAGGGCATTGTTTCCGAAGATTTCAACTTCAATCTTGACCAGCTCTCGTTCGGATACAAACCGGATATGATATTGACAAAGGAAATGACGAAAGAAAAATTCACGGAATGGTTCAATCTCTTTCAGGAGGAATTGAAGAAAAAACATCACGAGAAAATGCTCAAGTTCAAGCCAAGATATTTGAAATATCTCCTGTCCCCGAGCTTTGTGAAAAAGGCGCTGTGGAGGTCAAGGGAGATTTTTGATTATATGAAATTCGGAAAATAAGTTTTAACTATATAAAATAATTTAGTAAGGCCATGATTATGAAACTTGCGCTTGTCAGCCTGGAAAGAAACGAGCCCGACCCTCCGTTGGGTCTCGCCTACATAGCCTCATATTTGCGCAAGTACGGCAATTTTGACAACACCGTCATCGTGGACAAGGAGGACCAGATGAAGCGGCTGCGCAGGGAAAAGCCCGATGTTATAGGAATCGGTTCAATGACCTACGAGTTTCCGCAGGCAAAGATTCTGGCTGAGCAGATTAAAAAAGAATTTGATGTTCCGCTGATTATTGGCGGAAACCACATTACATTGATGACGCATCACCTCCAGCCTTCAGCATTTGACATCGCAGTCATTGGCGAGGGCGAGCAGACAATGTTCGAGCTTGCGCAGCTTTTCGAAAGGAAGGGTTCGTTCGAGCCTGAATGTTTGAAGAAAATAAAAGGAATTGTTTTCAAAGATGGCAATAATATTATTCAGACGGAAAAAAGGCAGCTCATAGAAAATCTTGACACTATCCCGTTTCCCGCAAGAGATTTGTTGAAGATGAAAGAATATTATACAACACTTAGAAGGGATTGTTTCGGGAAATTTGGAGTTTACATTCATATGCTTACAAGCCGCGGCTGCCCGTACAACTGTGCGTTCTGCTCAACGTCCGTCTTCTGGCAGCAAGCGAGATTCCACTCAGCGCAGTATGTGGTGAACGAGATAAAGGAGCTGGTTGAGAAATACAATGTGGACGGAATACATATTTGGGATGATTTGTTTATCGCAAGAAAAGATAGGGTAAAAGAAATAGCAGAGCTTCTTAAAAAGGAAGGCTTGAAAGATTTAGAATTTCATGTTTTTGCGAGGGCTAATCTGATTAACGAGGACATATGCAATTATATGAAAAATATGAACGTTGCGGTGACGGAGTTCGGTCTCGAGTCAGGCTCGGAAAGGATTTTGAAATACCTGAAAAAAGGCAACGTGACTGTAGAGCAGAACAGGAGCGCTCTTGCTATGTGTAAAAAATTCGGGTTCAATACGTTAGGCGATATAATAATAGGCAGCCCTGATGAGACGGAAGAGGACTTGAAACAGAGCCTTTCACTTGTGCAAGACAAAAACCTTGATGAAGCGCGCGTCTTTCATTTAACGCCTTATCCGAGGACTGAAGTGTGGGAGTACGCGAAGCAGAAAGGTTTCGTGTCGGATTCATCCGAATTCGACTTAAGGAAATTAAATCTCGGAGGTTTCAAGGAGGATATGGTCCTTTCCGAAAATATTTCACCGCAGAAACTTAAGGAATGGTATGATATTTTTAGAGAAGCAGTCAAGAAAAAGAACGGCAGTGAAAATATTATGTTTTATATGAAAAACCTGAAAGCGAAGCACATAAAATACCTGTTTACAAAAAGGTTCGCGGAAAAAATAATTGGAAAAAGAAGCGTGCCTAAAGTTTAGGCTGCCCATTTAGCAAGAGTTTTTTGTGCGGCTCTACAAAACACTAAATATTTTTGCCGTATATCTTCCCTATGTTCTTCCAGCCGTATTTTCCCACAAGCCTGTCCAGCGCAAACTGCGGAAGGACGGTGTTCAGGAGCCTGCAGGCGTTGTTGTCAAAGCTCCTGTAGCAGCTCACCCAGCAGCCGTTGCAGTCCTTGTTTTTATCCTGCTTTTCCGCGGCTGCTTTCCAGATGTCGTCCAGCTTCCGCTCGTGAAGGTTTCCGAGAATCTCGTTCTTCTGCTGGCACAGCGGGACGTCGCCGTTCGGCATCACAGTAAGAAGAGTGCGTATGCTGAAGCACGGCAGGTTCAGCGAGCCGCTTTTCCAGCGATAGTAAGAGTCCATATAGTTGCTGCTGTAAAGCCCCTTCAGGTCGTAGCTTTTCTCCTCGTTGAGCTTGGTGTTGAAAATCGCGCGCCTGTCATAAACCACGACGCACAGCCCGAGCCTGTTTTTTTCCGCAATGTTTTTCACGTGGATGAAATCGTTTCTCGAGTTCAGCGAGTTTATCACGTAAGTTATCGTTATTTTCGTGCCGCCTTTCAACTCCTTTATCGCGCGCATCACGTTCTCGTATTTGTCAACGCCCCTGACCCGCCTGTAAGTTTCGCGGTCGCCGTCAAGGGAAATCATCAGGCTCGGAACATTTTGCTCTTTGACTATTTTTATCAACCTGTCGGTGAGAATGCAGTTCGAGAACAATACATATCTTTTTCTTTCCTTGTTGAAAAGTCCTATTATCTCTTCCGCTTTTTCGTGAAGTATGAATTCCCCGCCGACCAGACCGTACAGCGCGTTCTTCTCGATGGATTTCGCTTTTAGAATGTCTCTGACTATGCCGAGGTCAATGTCCGTCTTCGGCGTCTCGCTCCATATGCTGCAGATGTTGCACTTGCTGTTGCACTTGTTCGTGGCGAACAGCTGGACGTTCGATATCCTGCGCCTGCTGCACGAAACCATTTCGCTTCCCAGTTCGGCCAGCGCGAAAGACCTTTCTTTGATACCCATGCAACCACTTGAAACATTTTCAGGAAGCTAGTTCTTGAACTGATTTAAATACCTGTGCAGCCCTTTCTTGAAATATGTCGGCATGATTTTAAAAGTCCTGACATATGAGCCGTTCAGCGACATCTTTATTATCCTGAAATAAGTTATCGGCTCCGCGAGAAGCAAAAACATCTTGGCTGTTGCTAAATTAATTTTGAATTTTAGGCTGTTCTTGTCAGTTTTATATAAATCAACAATTCCTTTCATCTTTTCTCCGGGCATAAATGCGGAAAGCCTTATCATGTCGTTTATCGCATTCTTGTGGTAGAGCATATAGTCTTTCTTTAGCGAGTCTTCGTTTCTTATCGCTTCGGGATGTTCCTTCTCCACCATTTCCCTTATTTTAGTTCCGTGATAAAAAGTCAGCGAAAAGAACTGCGGATAAAACGGCTTTGGGGCGTCCATAAATGTCTGAATCATTTCCAGCTTGTCCGCCTCAGTCTCGAACGGATTGTCGAGTATTACGTCGCATATCGAAGAAATCTTATACTTGACGAACAGCCTCTGGGAATTCAGGAAGTCCGCTTTCAGCGATTTTCTGTTGTATATTTCCTTCAAAACCCTGTCGCTTCCGCTTTGCAGGCCGATTTCAATCCACGCCAGGCCCGCGTCCTTCAGGATTTTGACCTTCTCCTCATTTATGTAAGCGGGGGTGGCTTTTACCCAAAAAGGCAGCCTTATCCTTTTCTTGTACTCCTCGCAAAATTTCCTCAGGTAGTCGTTGTCGCACGACAGAAAGCAGTCGTCCATGAAATTTATGTATTCCAAATCCGGATTGTCCCTTACCGCCTTTTCCGCTTCCCGGATTACGGTCTCTATGCTCCTTCTTCTTATGATATTGTTGTTTTCATACAGCTTTTTTATGAAATGGTTGACGCAGTATGTGCAGGAAAACGGGCATCCCCTTGAACTCATGACGTCGTAAATTTTTCCCTTGAACCTGCTGTATTTTGCAAACAGCCTTTTGTCCAATGCTGTTATTTTCCCGTCGGATTCCTGCACAAAGCTGGCTATGGGAATATGGTCCCCCTGCGGCAGCGAATCTATGTCTGCTATCAGGGGATGCAGCGGATTTCTTATCATCTTGCCGCCGTCAAGATAGCACAAGTTATTTATTTGTTTCGGGTCTTTGCCGCCGCTTATTGCCTGAACGGTTTCCAGCATTGTCCTTTCCCCTTCCCCGATGCAGACAAAATCCGCGCATTCAAGGCACTGTTCCGGCGCTATTGTCGGGTGAATTCCTCCCCATATGATTTTAGCCTTAAAGTTGTCCTTGATATATTTGGTCAATTCCCTTGTCTGCAAGTAGGAATCCGACATCAGGCTGAATCCGATAAGAACGGGGTTCAACTTTGAAATGAAGCTTTTTATGCTGCCGAAGTTCTCTTTTTTTGTTTCCGGTACGAAAAGGAGCGTTGAATTTATATTGTTCTTGAGAAGGTAGTAATGCAGGTACTTGAATCCCGTCAGGTCTATGTCTTTCTGCTGGGATATCAGAAGCACGTTTGCCTGTTTGCCTTCCATAAATCACACCACAAATGAAATAATCCGCATCAAAAGCATTTCTAACCATGATACGATTTGCTTACATTATTCTTTATTTTTCCTTATTAAAACTTTAGCGCCTTTATTCTTTCGTATGCCCATTGCACCAACATCCCAATCGATAAGAATATTTCAAATCCAAGCATTATAAGCATTATCCGCTTAGCAAATCAAACGGACTCCTGTTGTTGGTGCATATATTTTGTTGGAGCTGGCAAACATAGTTGCATATCTGCCCCGTTTTTGGCGAGAAATTACTGACCGAATAAACGTCAACGTCGCCGAAAGTCTTCTCATAGTTAAGTATGCCTTTTATCTTTCCAATGTCCGAGCCTATGTAGCTCTCGTCCCCGCTCTTCAAAAATGCGACATACTGGATGCTGTTGTCGGCTGCCGTTCGCATCATCTCTTCCGAACTCATGTTAAAGAACGCGCAAGGGCGGAAAACGAACTTTTCTTTCAGCGGGTCCGAAGCAGCAGTCAGAAAAATGAATTCCGATGAGTATGTTTTTCCCTCCTCCGACAGGACCGCTATGTTTCCCGTAAGATTCTGCTGCATGAATTTCTCCGCGTCAGGAATATAGTTGTAGTTCATATCAGCGGATACGAACGAGTATGAATAAAACAGGTAAAACGCTATTAATGCTGCTATCGGCAGGATTACTTTCAATCTGTATTTCTCAATCAATTTTACAGCATAAAACGAAAACGCGAAATACGCGGGAAGGAAAAGCCACTGGTAAAACCGCGGCTCCTTGTTCTGCGGGATGCTCAATCCGATCCAGAATACGGCAAGCCATACCAGAAGGAATTTCCAGTGGGATTCTTTCTTGTAGAAATAGTAAATGAGCGAACCGATAGCAAACAGCGCGAGCGGTCCCGAGAACTCAACAAATTTTGCAATATACCATACCCAGTTGTAGATGGTGAAAAGCGCAGGCTCGCCCTGCTGCGCTCCCGCGGTTTCAACAACCAAAAGCTGCATTGCAAGGCCGCCGGTTTTCCACAGCACCAGTCCGTACGGCGCCATTAGCAGAAGGAACGGCACCAGCATTATCAGGCTTTTCTTGAATTCTTTCTTTATGAAGAAACTGTAAACGAAAATCATCGGAAGAAGTATTATCGCAGGCCTCTGCCCCATTGCCGCAAGAAACGCGAGAAAGCCGGTAAGAAGATAGTATTTTGGCTTGCCTGTTTTCTCGGCCTTGAAATAAGTCAGCAATGTCGCGAAAATGAAAAGCCATGACGAGAAGTCAATGAGCGCACGGTAGCTGAAGAGCATGCTCATAGGGTTCGCAAAAAACAGCGCCGTGGAAAGAAGCGCGACTCTCGGACCGAACAAGCGCTTTGCCAGAAAATACATCAGTATCATTGACGCTGCCGAAAAGAAAAGTGTTGTCATTCTCGCGGCAAACTCGTTAACGCCGAAAATGCTGTACGACACCAGCCCGTTTGCCAGATGCCAGAGCGGCGGATAAGTCACCTGCAGTTTCGGGTAATGCGCCATATATTCCATTCCGAACTGGTAGATTTTTTCCGGATTGAATCCAAGATTTGGAAGGTTTAGAATTAGGTCGCGGTAGAAAAGCGATACCGTGGCGTGCGTGCCCTCGTCCGAGACAAACGAGTTCTGCGAGCCTATGTAAAAGTTTGTTATGAAAAACGCTACCAGAAGGGCTGCAAAAAGCTTGTCATGCTTTGAAAGTTTTATTTTTGGCAAGTTAATTTTCATCCTTTCACCTTGCGGATTTTCAACCTATTTAAGTTTTCAATACGATTTATAGAACTTATATGGAGGGGAACTATAAAAATGAGACATATGAAAATGCTGATGATATTATGGAAAATCCGAAAATAAAAAAAGTCCTGCTTGTCTATCCGAACAGCCCCACGCATTACGTGGTGCCGCCAATCGGGCTCGGCTACCTTGCCACGGCGCTCCGAAAGAACGGGTTTGACGTCGGCATACTTGACGGCATAAAGGAAAAGCTAAATCTCGAAAAACTGGAAAAAAAGATAAATGAATGGAAGCCTGATGTCATCGGGATACAGGTTTTTTCTTGCGACGCGCACACGGTGAAGGAATACGTCGCGAAAATAAGGGAAACAGACAAAAACATTCTGGTTATAGTCGGCGGCGCGCACGTTTCCGGCGTCGGGAAGGAAGTGTTCGATTATTTTGGCGGAATTCATTTTGCAATCGCAGGGGAAGGCGAAACCGCGTTCCCGATGCTTTTGAAAAAAATTAATTCGGTGGAAAAAGACCTTGAAAAGGTGCCTGGGCTGATATACAAGAAAGGTGCCGCGATAATCGCGAACGCGCCGAAGTTCGAGGAAGACCTTGATGCGCTCGGCTTTCCTGCGTGGGACTTGATGGACCCGGGGACTTATCCGCAGGCTCCGCAGGGCGCGGTTTTCAGGAACTGGCCGATTGCGCCGATTCTCACGAGCCGCGGCTGTCCCTACCGCTGCACTTATTGCGCCGGACATCTTACAACAGGATACAACATCAGATTCAGGAGCATCAAGAAAGTCCTGGAGGAAATAGAGATGCTTTACCGCGATTACGGCGTGCGCGAAATTCACATAATTGACGACAACTTCACGTTCAAGCGCGAGCGCGCCGTGAAATTCTGCAACGAAATTGTGGAGCGCGGGATTAACATTTCGCTGACGTTCCCGAACGGAGTCCGGCTTGACACGCTTGACGAGGAGCTGCTACGTCTGCTGAAAAAAGCCGGCTGCTATTCCATAACCCTCGGAATCGAATCGGGCTCGCAGAAAATATTGAACGATATGAAAAAATCCCTGAAGCTTGAAATCGTGGAGGAAAAGGTTGCGCTCATCAACAAGGTCGGAATTGACATAATGGCTTTCTTCATTGTCGGGTATCCGACCGAGACGCGCGAGACAATACTTGAGACCATAGAGTTCGCGAAGCGCCTGAAAATAAAGCGCGCGCATTTCAGCACGTTCCTGCCGCTGCCGAACACGGAAGCCACGCAAAAGCTAATAAGGGACGGCGTGATAAAGGAAATAAACTACGACACGCTCTTTTACACGAAGGCTCCGCTGCCGCCGAAAGGCATGACATCGGAAGAATTAAAGGCACTGCAAAGAAAGGCCTTCCTTGAATTTTACATGAGGCCGCATATAGTTGCCGGCATGATAAAAGAGGTGCGGTCTCCTACGCATTTGAAAATGCTGATGAGGCGCGCCTGGGACTACGCTTTTGAAAGATAGTTTTGGCGGAGCCGAAAATATGCGCTGCCTGCGGAGGCTCGCGGATTAATCAAAATGCTTCCGTTCAATATTCCTCCCACAGCTTTCCCCATTCCGTCTTCTTGAAATCGCTCACTAACTTTTTGCCTTTTATCGGGTACCACAGATTGTCGTGGTAGAGCGCGGAGCCGAGTATGCAGAAGTTGAAGAACCAGGTCTTGAACAGGAGCGGCTCGACAAAACTGTGCCTGAAAAGCTGGTCGAAAAAAACCACGGGGCTTTTCTTGGTTGTGAAATGGAAATTAACGTTTGAGATATTTTCACCGACAACGTCAATCTGCGCGACGTCGCCGCAGCCAAGCCCCATGTCGTGCGCGAGTCTTATGAACTTTATATTCATCGGGTCGAATCCCATCATCTTCGCGGCTATCGCATCGATGGCTACAGAGTCGTCGGAAGCGAGAAGATAATTTCCGATAACGGGAATCATTGTTCTCGGCCCCGCGCCGTTGCCGCAGACCGTGCCGTCCATAACCGTGAAAATCCCTTTATGAATTTCCTTTTGTATCGTGAGCAGGTCAACGAGAACTTCGTGTATGTATTTGTGGCAGTGGTGCCTCGCTTCCTTCAGGAGCCCGCCGAAGGCATTTTTCATCGAGCCGGTCATTTGCGTGTGCCCGTGCGTCTTCATAGTCGGCAAATGCAGGACATTCGAGCCAATGAAGTCCTTCGGGATTTTCACGCCTTCCGGAAAAACCTTCTTGTCAAGGACAAGCAGCTCGTGTTTCGGCTTGTAATCCACCCATTCCGCCTCGGTGAGCGGCTTGAACGGGATATTGTATTTGTCGAGAATCGGAAGCCATTTGTTGTTCTTCGCACCCTTCCACGGGTTTGTCACGACAGTCTTGTTTTCCATCGCTATCGGGGCGTAGCCGTCCTCCCTCAATGTCTTGGCAACGCCTTCCAGCTGCCACGGGCTCGTCGAGCACGCGGGAAAGAAAAGGCTCCACGAAAGGTTAAGTTTGATAATTGTTCTCGCGCTTTTTGGCAAAGCATTTTCATAATCCGCGGCGCGCATTAGCCTCCCGACGTCTCCCAACACGGTTTGCGGCGAGGTTTTCATCACGACTACTTTGCTGTTCATAATTTGCACCATTTTTTACAGGAAAAGTATTATTCCCGAAAGTATTAAAACGGCCGCAGCCGCGGCTATGAATTTCGGAGACTTCGTGAATATTTTTTCCGGCTCCTTCACGGGGCTGTCCTTTTCAAAACCGAGCCTGTAATACCAGCGCAGCATGTATGCGAATATCGGAGCCAAAAACACAAGCAGCGGTTTGAGGCTCAACGCAAGCGTTATGAATGACGCGAATGAAAGCATCGCGGAGATTATCGATATTGCCTTGAGCTGCGGAATGCTGTAGTTTGCCAGGACTTTTCTCAATTTTTCTATTTTCCCGTCACGCTTTTCCGCAATCCTTTTCATTGACAGGAGGAAGGCGGCAAGGAAATATGAAAGGAATATTATTGATATTCCTGATGCGGTGATGCTTGAAAACTTTGCGGATATTTCTATGATTCTCGGCGGCGCGTTGAAAAGCAGCGCCTGTATTGTGTCGGGGGAAATCGCGGCGGACACGATGTTGAAATTCAGGGAGAATCTTGCCTGGTTGAAAGGGTCGAACAGGTACCAGCCTGCCATAACCCGCAGCGGAAAGTTCAGCGCAACCGTGAATATGTCAAGATATTTTTTGTCCTTGAATCTTGGCTTGAAACTGTATGCGACGTTGTTCAGGAAAAGCAAAACGTCAATGACAAGTATTGCAGGGTTTAGCGCAAACCCGAGCAGGAACGCGGCTGCAAGAAGGGCTGCTGCGAAAACATAAGCTTCCCTTATTCCTATCGCGCCGGAAGCTATCGGCCTGAACCTTTTCGAAGGGTGCTTCCTGTCCTTCCCTGCGTCGGCAATGTCGTTTATGGCGTACATCGCGCCCTGCACGAGAATGAGATTTATCACGGCAAGAATCAGGAGAAGCGAAACCATGTACAGGCTTGAAGGGAGCAAAAAGATTGCGGGCGCGGCGCCGAACAGCACGTAAAAAGACTTGAACCACTGGCGCGGGCGCATCAGGTTCAGGTATGCGCGCAAGCCGCGCGGCTTCGGCTGGATGGATGAAATATTTTCTTTGTCTTGGAAATTCATTGTGCCACCGGTTTATTCTTGAATATGCTTAGCATTCATTAAGGTAATGCCGCCTCACTTTTATATATATTGCAGGCCAAGCAAGTGTGATAATATGAAAGTCGCGATAATAGGCGGAGGTCTTTCCGGATTGATGGCGGGAAAAATCCTCTCGGAAAGCGGTTTTGAAGTGAAAGTGTTCGAGTCACGGAAGGATTGCGGCGGGCTCGCCGCGTCCTTTACGGCGCAGGATTTCAGGATACCGATTTTCTACCACCACATCTTTTTGCATGACGAGACAACGCTGCGCGTTGTGAAGGATTTGGGAATAACCGATTTGATAAAAAAGAAAATAAAAATGGGGCTGAACCTCGGCGGCAAATCTTACAAGATAACGCCCTCTTCCGTGCCGTTCTGGGATTTCATCAGCGCAAAGGACAGGATAAGGTTCGGCCTGCTCGGCCTGCGCGCGAAAATAAAAAAGGACTGGTCCGATTTGGAGGGACTGAACGCGGAGGAGTGGCTTGTAAAGGCTGTCGGAAAAAACGTCGCGAAAAAGATTTTCGAAAGCCTGATGCGCGAGAAATACGGACTGCCGCTTTCGCAGATTTCAGCTTCCGAGCTGGCGGAGCGGCTTGGCGAGGGCGAGGCAACGGGAACGTTTTATTATCCGAAACAGGGAATGGACGAGGTCATAAGCCGTCTCGTCAAGCGGATAGAAAAAAACGGCGGAGAGGTTAAGACAGGCGCGCCCGTTGTGAAAGCCGACATAAGCGGAACTTCCGGAAAAATAATTTATGAGGAAAACGGCAGAAAAAAGGAGGATGCCGCCGACATTGTGGTAAACACCTCGCCGATTCCCGTCTTCCTGAAAATGACAAAAAGGCTGCCTGCCGCTTACGCGGAAAAACTGCAAAAAATAAAATACTGCAGGAACATCTGCGTTGATATCGGATATCGGGAAAAACTGGGCGATTTTTACTGGCTGAACTGCTTTGACAGCGCGTTCGGCGGAATAATCGAGCACACCAACCTTGCGGACATCTACCCGTTCAAGATGGCGTGGATATTCAAGTACGCGCCTTCCGACAGGTTGTGGAATATGAAGGATGGCGACATAGCGAAATTGTTTATAGCCGACGCCAAAAAGATTTATCCGAACCTCACGGTTGACTGGTTCCGCGTCTTCCGCGGCGAGTATGCGAGCCCGCTGTATGACATTGAATATGCAAGGCATATGCCCGGGTACGAGACTCCGCTGAAAAACCTTTTCCTGTCCGGCGTTGCGCTGACTTATCCGAAAATCAGGACGATGAACACCGCGCTGCTGTCGGGAATAAAGACCGCGGAAATTGTGAAGGAAAAGTTCAAACAATATGCTTAAGTATTTTAGATTCTGAGAGACTCTGCAGAAATCCTGCGGGAATGCGCGAAAGCCTTTCAGACTTTTGTTGCTTATGAAGATTTAAGCCAGAATTCTACTGCATTAAGGTGACAGTAGTTGATTCAATCAACCACCGATTCAGACTTCGAACTCGTCCCCGATTGCAGGCGCGATTGCGTCGAAGCCCTTTCCTTTCAGCTCTTCCGCGAAATCCTTTGTGCGGTCGCCGTGCATGCACACGACCTTTTCGGGATTGATGTTGTTTATGAACTCGAGAAGCTCTGTCCTGCCCGCGTGCGCGGAAAAGTCGAGATAGTTCATGCTCATCTTCACCTCAAGGTCGATTTTGTTTTCCTCGTCGATATAGTGGCCGGTGTCCATCAAAACCCTTCCGGGTGTGTCGGGAACCTGGAAGCCGGTGAAAATCAGCGAGCTGTTCGGGTCTCCGTAAATCTTTTTCAGGAACTGTATTACGGGGCCGCCGGAGAGCATGCCGGACGTTGTGACAATGACCGCCGGCTTTTTCAGCGCCATCTCCCTGTCGGCGTTGCTGTATAACGGGACAACGTCCTCAACCGCTTTCTGCAGAGCGCTGTGGTCGCGCAAAAGCTCCGGATAGCGCAGCGATATCTCGGTTGCCTGTTTCGCCATCCCGTCAAGGTAAATCGGATATTTTATCCCGTACGCGTTCAGAACCATCAGCAGCTCGGCTGCGCGGCCGACGGCGAAGGTCGGAATGAGCGCGGTGCCGTTCCTTTCTATTGTCTCCTTTACAATCCTGATAAGGTTTTTTTCCACGTCCTCGCGCGGCGCGTGCTCCTTGAACGCGTATGTCGTCTCCGTGAAAAGCACGTCAATGTTTTTTATGTTGAAGCGCGCGCCGTTCAGCAGCCGCGTATCGCTCAGCCTGAAGTCGCCGCTGTAGAATATTTTCTTGCCGTGGGTGTCAATCAAGAATCCGCACGAGCCTGGCACGTGGCCGCTGTCGAAAACGTCTATCAGCGCTTGTCCCACTTCGAACTGCTGGCCGTATGTAACGCGGTTCTCCTTCAGGTTCTCGACATCCTCGGTCCTGAATCTTTCCGGCTGGCCCTTCAGCTTCCCGACTTTTATAGCGTCAAAAAGAAGGAGCCTTGCCTGGTCAAGCGCCGCGGCTGTGGAATACAGGGGCGCCTTCAAGGTCGGGACCATTCCGCTGTGGTCAAGGTGCGGGTGAGTCAGAAGAGTTGCGTCAATATAGCCTTTCGGCGGAATCGGCACCTCGCCTTCCTCCACCTTCATGCCGTAGTCCATAAGGAGCCGCTCGCTTCCGGTCTCCAAAAGCACGGCGTTCCTTCCCACTTCCTGGAATCCGCCAAGGCATTGGAATTTCATCATTATCACCTGTTAATATGGTATGTATTGAATTTCAGTTACGCTAATCAAGCGCCTTGTTTTCCGAATCGTATCGGCGTATTTTTGTATCACAATCCGTAATTCGCAAAAATATCTTTCGGTTTAAAGGCTTTTATAGCTTCGCAGTCCCGCTGCCGACTGCTATCTTGAAACTTTTCGCGCCTTCACGTGCTTCATCACGTTCTCATAAGACGGCTTTATCCTGTGCTTTTCCATATGATAAAACGCGTTCTTTACCGCGTCCTCGATTATGCTGTCCGTGAAGCCGAGCCATTCCTCCACGAGCTCGGCTATTACCGTGAAAACAAAGGCGACAACGACTATGAGCGGCAGCGTCTCGTAAAGAAAAACCGCTCCGGACACGGACGCTGTCAGCAAGTCCTCTATCACCGCGAATACGAGCATCATCGCGAAAAACAGCGCGAACCTGAAAAGCCTTCTCTTGTGCCTGTGGTGCATAAAACAGTATGGCAGAGCGGATTAATAGCTTTTCACAAAAGCGGTTCTGCAAACCTTTTTATTGCTTGATGACAAAGCCTTATTGATAAATATGGATTTGGAAAGAAAGATTGAATTGATTTCGCGCGCGCCGACTGAAGAGATACTGACGCAAGACGAGCTTCGCACGCTTCTTGAGACGAAGGAGCATCCGGTGGCTTACGGAGGTTGGGAGCCTTCAGGAATGGTTCATTTGGGCACAGGATTGATTTGCGCTTACAAAATGAAAGACTTAATCGAAGCGGGCGTGAAATTCAAGGCTTATCTCGCGACTTGGCACGCTTGGATTAACAACAAGATGGGCGGGGACATTGTCCTGATAAAAAAGGCAGCCGAGCATTTCAAGCACGCGTGGATTTCCCTCGGGGTTCCTGAAAAGAAAATAGAATTCATTTACGCGGATGAGGTTTACAACAATCTTGATTACTGGCAGAAAATGATTCTCGTGTCCAAGAATCTGACATTGGCGAGGGCAAGGAGGACTTTGGAAGTCGCGGGAAGAAAGGAGGCGGAAGCGAACTATGTCTCCGATTTCATTTACACGCCGATGCAGGTTGCGGACGTCTTCCAGTTTGATGTTGACATCTGCCAGCTCGGAATGGACCAGAGAAAGGCGAACGTTGTGGCGAGGGAAGTCGGCGAGAAGCTTTCTTCAAATGATGTTTCTGTAAAATCCGGAAACATGTTGATGAAGCAAAAAGCCGGCGTGGCGCAAAATCTCGGCTTAAAATTCTGGAAACCCGTTTGCGTGCATCATCACTTGCTGCAAGGGCTGGTTAAGCCCGCTGTATGGCCGATACCTGAAGGGCAGGAAAAGGAAATGCTCACTTCGATAAAGATGTCAAAAAGCAAGCCTGATACATGTGTTTTCATTTACGATTCGCCTGAGGACATAAAGAGAAAAATCGGCAATGCCTTCTGCCCTGAAAAGATAACGGAGCACAATCCGATTATCGATATTTGCAGGCATATTGTTTTTCGCGAGACAGACACGCTCGCAATCGCCCGCCCCGCGAAGTTCGGCGGAAACCTCGAGCTGCAAAGCTTTGATGAGCTGGCGAAGATATACGCGGAAGGCAAGCTCCATCCCATGGACTTGAAGAGCGCAGTTTCCGAGGAGTTGGTAAAGATTCTCGAGCCCGTGAGAAAATATTTCGAGAAGAACAGGGAGGCGAAAGAGCTGCTGGAAACGATAAGGAAGGCGAACGTGACGCGCTGATTACGCTAACGCTGTTTGCTTTGCTTCTTTGCCAGAGCCGTTCAGGACAATTTTCTTGACTTCCTCGAGGCTTTCGTTTAATAATTTTATCTCCGCTTTCAGCGGTGCTGCCAGCTCGTCTCCTTCTTTGAGAACCAAGGGCTCTTTGCATTCAGGGCATACATATCCATTTTCTTCAGCCAAATTGGAGTCAAAAGCAAGTATTACAGGATGACCTTTTTCAAATACACCAGGATTATCTTCTTTACGCATTTCGCATACATATTTCGGCTTCGTTCCCGTTTCTGAAGCTTTTTCTTCAAGCGCTTTAATTCTTTCTTCAGTGTCAGAAACATACAATCTCTTCAGATTTTTAGGGCCTTTAAAATACCAATTATGCGTTATCCAACCATTTTCGGCTTTTTCCGTATCATAATAGAATATTCCCTTTTCCTTAAGAATTGTAAGATGGTGCCTTACCCTAATTAGTTCTACTCCGGAATTGTTGGAGATCTTCTCGTCCGTGAACTTGTCCGTACAGGAATTAAACACATTCATTATCTTAAT
Source organism: Candidatus Aenigmatarchaeota archaeon (assembly GCA_049303335.1). GTDB lineage: Archaea > Aenigmatarchaeota > Aenigmatarchaeia > Aenigmatarchaeales > DAIDAN01 > DAIDAN01. Next base: position 35,126 of record JBAQNA010000032.1, on the reverse strand, counting down.
CGCTTCTTTGGATATTTCTTCATGATCCGAGCCGTTGGAGTTTCCCAAAATCCCGGACAAGTATCCTTTTATGAAAGGGTTTTCCAGAAGCTCGCTGCCATGATCGCCGAAGCCGATATTGTTTAATCCTACGATTTTATTTTTTCCTGCAACAATATCTGTAAAATATTTTTCGTCCACAATCTCAATTCTCTTTCCTCTTGCGTCGCCGTTTTTGTTAAACCTGATTCTTCCTTCATTTTCCAGAGGCTTCAGGGTATTGTGCAGAGTCTGATAACTTGTGTTGCCATAAATTGCGAGCTCCATAATTTCAGGATTGCGGTTTTCTTCTCCCAAGAATTCACGGTAATTTTTATAGAATGTTGCCGCCTTTTCTTCAAAACTTTTGCCTCTTTTTTTTTCCTCTTGACATGCATATAGCTGGAAAGTTATCTTTAAATTCGCATTCTTCCGCAGGACTCTTTTTAAATCTTAAAATCCAAGATATTTCAGAATGCGAATATTGATGCAGGTGTAATTATGCTTGACATAAGACTGATACGCGAGAATCCCGACATCGTGAGAAAGGACCTAAAGAAGCGCGGCGACGCGGAAAAGCTGAAGCTGCTGGAGGAGCTGATGGATCACGACAGGGAATGGCGCAAGATGACGGGTGACGTCGAGAAACTGCGGGCGAGGAGGAACTCTGTCACCGGCGATATCGCGAAACTGAAAAAGGAGGGAAGCCAGCCGGCGAAACAATTGTCCGAGATGAAGGAGATAAAAAGCGAGATCGAGACGCTGGAGGAAAAGGTTGGAAGGTATGAACTGCACATAAAGGACATCCTGATGAGGCTGCCAAACATACTTCACGAGAGCGTTCCCGTCGGGAAAGACGACTCCGAGAATGTTGAAGTGAGAAAATGGGGAAAAATACAGAAGGCGGATTTCAAAATAGGCCACGAGGAATTGGGATTGGAACTCAACCTTCTTGACATCGAGCGCGCAGCGAAAATATCGGGCGCAAGATTTTATTTCCTGAAAGGCGAGCTCGCGCTTCTCGAGATGGCGATAATGAAGTGCGCAATAGATTTCATGGCAAGGAAAGGATACCAGCTGGTGATACCGCCGCATATGATGAGAAGAAAGCCGTACGAAGGCGTTACCGACCTGTCCGATTTCGGGGAAATGCTCTACAAGATAGAGAACGAGGACTTGTACATGATAGCGACTTCAGAGCATCCGCTTACCGCAAGATTCATGGACGAGACTATCGAGGAGGGAGAGTTGCCGATAAGGAACGCCGGATTCTCCACAAACTTCAGGAAGGAGGCAGGCGCGCACGGGAAGGATACGAAAGGAATTTTCCGCGTTCACCAGTTCAACAAGGTGGAGCAGATAGTTTTCTGCAAGCCGGAGGATTCGTGGAAAATTCATGAGGAATTGATATGCAACGCAGAGGAATTTTTCAAGATGCTGGAAATTCCGTTCAGGATCGTGAACATCTGTACCGGCGACATCGGGACTGTAGCTGCGAAAAAATACGATCTGGAGGCGTGGATGCCCGTCCAGCAAAAATACAGGGAAATGGTTTCCTGCTCGAACTGCACAGACTATCAGGCACGCAGGCTGAACATAAAGTTCAGGGGCAGGGCGGGCGAGGCTTCGAAAGGATTCCTGCACACTTTGAACAGCACAGTTGTGACGGACAGGGCTCTCGTCGCGATAATGGAAAACTTCCAGCAGAAGGACGGCTCGATAATGGTTCCGAAAGTTCTGCAGCCGTACATGAACGGAATGAAGAAGATAGAGAAGAAGTAAGTTGATTGCATGGACGCCGTTGACTGCATCAAGACAAGGAGGTCAATAAGAAAATACGCAGACAAGGAAGTGCCCGATGAAATTCTGAAAGAGCTGATTGATTGCGCCAGGCGCGCGCCCGCATCGCACGGCGCGCAATCTTGGGAGTTTGTCTTGGTAAGGGACAAATCAACAAAAGAAAAGCTTTCGAAAATCCACAAATGGTGCGGATTTGTAAAAGGCGCGGCCGCGGTAATCGTTGTGTGCTATGACAAAATGAAACTAAAATTCTCCCCGTCCGACATAATAAATCCTTCCCTTGCCGCGCAGAATATTCTGCTTGCCGCTCATTCCCTCGGGCTGGGCGCGTGCTGGGTTTTCGTAAAAGATTTTGACGACCCGGACGTTGAACAGAAGGCGAAAGGACTGTTAGGCATTCCTGAAAGCGCTGGAGTCCTTTGCATGATTCCCGTGGGATATCCTGACGAGAAGCCCGCTCATAAAAAATTAAGGGAAATCGACGATGTATTGCATATGGAGAAATGGCAGTAAAACAAGATGGTTGTTATGAAAAGCAGCGAAAAGATAATCGTGGCGGTTGCGCTCCTTCTGGTGTTCAGCTTTCTCGGCATTCCCGTTCCCGACTGGTTTTCAAGCTTCGTGAGTTCGCTCGCAGGAACAATCGCCGCGATAATCACGGGCTTCTCAAACCTGATGGCGTTTTTGCAATTCTTTGTCCGCTTCTGATCCGCGCCGCGATTGCAAAAATCTATTTAATAGTTTAAAATTGTCTATAATTATATTGTCTGCATATTCTGACGGTGGAAATCTTGACAACAATAATAATAGCGGAAAAGCCGGATGCCGCGGAAAGGCTGGCGCTCGCGCTCGCCGACGGAAAGCCAAAAAAGAAATCAAGCAACCAGGGAGTGAGCTATTACGAGTTCGAGCGCAACGGAAAAAAGCATATTGTTGTCGCGGCTGTCGGCCATCTTTTCAATTTAAAACAAACTGGTGGCAAGGGCTGGACTTACCCGGTTTTTGACGTTGAATGGTTTCCATCATACAAGATAAGGAAGCAGTCGGCCTTCTCCGAGAAATATTTCAGAACGATAGAAGAAGTTGTAAAGAGCAGCGGAAAAGATTGCGACTACATTTCCGCGGCCGACTATGACAACGAGGGCAGCACGATCGCGTACAACATCTTGAGATTCATTTGCAACGCGAGCGACGCGAAGAGGATGAAGTTCTCAACGCTCACCAAGCAGGATTTGATAAAGGCGTATGATGATGCTTCGCCGAAGCTGGATTTTCCGCAGATCGAGGCAGGAATGGCGAGGCACACTCTTGATTTTTTCTACGGTGTAAATACGAGCCGTGCGCTCACGCTTGCGATAAAAAAAGCGGCGAAAAGGTTTGCGGTGCTTTCCGCGGGGCGCGTGCAGGGTCCGGTGCTTTGCATGCTCGCGGAAAAGGAAGATGAAATCCGGAAATTCGTACCGAAGCCATACTGGCAGATTGAGCTCAAGCTTGATGTGAAAGGGCAGGAGATAATAGCGCAGCACGAGGATGAAAAGATATGGAACGAGGCTGACGCAAAGAAAATATTTTCGAAGTGCAAGTCGAAGAGCGCGGAAGTCGAAAGCGTGGAAAAGAAAAACTACAGGCAAAGCCCGCCGGTGCCGTTCAACATAACGTCGCTCCAGACCGAGGCTTACCGCTTTTTCGGTTTCTCGCCGCAGCAGACGCTTTCGATAGCGCAGGAGCTTTACACGAAAGCCTACATCAGCTATCCGAGAACGAGCAGCGAAAAGCTGCCGCCGCAAATCGGCTTTCGCGAGATTTTGCAGGCGCTTGCAAAAAGCGGGAAGTATGAGAAAATATGCAAGCAGCTCTTGGACTTGCCGGAGCTGAAGCCGAACGAAGGCAAAAGGATAGACCCCGCGCACGAGTCGATCCATCCGACGGTCGAGCCGCCGAAAAAAATACTGGCTGCGATGCAGCAGAAGATTTACGATCTGGTTTGCAAAAGATTTTTAGCGGTTTTCGGAAAGGAGGCGCTGAGGGAAACGGTAAAAGTTTCCGCTCTGCTCGACGGCAACAGGTTCGTGTTTACGGGAAGGCGCACGCTTGAAAAAGGCTGGATGGAATTGTACGGGCAGTACGCGAAATTCGACGAGATTATTTTGCCGGAGATGAAGAAGGGCGACGCGCTGGACGTGAAAAAGCTGGACATGCTCTCGAAGCAGACAGCGCCGCCGCCGCGATTTTCGCAGGCTTCGATGATAAAGGAAATGGAAAAGCGCGAGCTCGGGACGCGCGCAACGCGAGCTGCAATAATGCAGACGCTTTACGACAGGAACTATATACAGGACAAAAGTCTGAAGGTCACGGACCTGGGAATGAAGGTCGCTGACACTCTGAAAAAATACGTTCCCGATTTGGTTGACGAGAAGCTCACGCGAAAGTTCGAGAAGGACTTGGAAAAGATAATGGATGGCAAGATAAAAAAGGAAAAAGTTCTGGAACAGGCGAAAAAAGCGCTGATACGGATATGCGACGAGTTCAGGAAAAACGAGGACAAGATCGGAAAAGGACTCGCGGACTCGGTGATGAAGACGCAGGACGACCGCGCGGTTCTGGGGAAGTGTTTGAAGTGCAGCGAAGGCGAGCTGAAGGTGATGTTCAATCCGTTCTCGAAAAAAAGCTTCGTGGGCTGCACAAGCTACGGCAGGTGTGCGGTTTGCGGGTTCACGAAAAAGGCGTGCAAGTGCAAGTGTCCGGTATGCGGCGGTGAGAAGGGAAAGTGTGTGTGCGACTGGAAGCAGAAAATCTGGACGCCGAAATGCCAGAACGCTTTTCCTTTGCCGGGCGGAGCCGCGATACAGAAGACCGACAAAATCTGCGAGCTTTGCAAGACGCCGATAATCACGGTGATAAGAAAAGGCAGGCGCCCATTTCGTATGTGTTTATTTCCGGAATGCAAAAGCAAGGAGGACTGGGGAAAGAAGAAGGAAGGCAAAATCGGAAAAAAGAAATTTGCAAGGAAAAAGATTATCGTGAAGAAAGAATAAATCAGGTTAAAATCACTTTATTGTATATCGTCTTAAAGAAATCTCTGCCTTCTTTTGAAAGAGAATACTGAAACTTATTTCCGCAGCAGGGTTCTTCAACTAAAGTTATGTCGGAAAGAATATCAAGAGCCTTGTCAACAACAGGTTTTTTCATTCTTCCGTCAAGCGCAGCGACCAATTTACGGTAGGACGGCTCCTGCTTCATGACTTCCGTCTGGTCGTATAATTCCAAGCCGACTTTCATGACAGCTTCTTTCAATTCTCCGCTTAACATACGAATATATTGCAATCAAAGAAATAAATAGTTATATCCTAGAACTTTAGCATCTCGCTTTTCGAGAAGAATCCCATATTCCTTATCCTGATTCCGCTTTCCGCTGTTATTTTGCCGATTATCTTCGCGCCTATGTTGTGATGCTTCGCTATTTTCATTACGCTCTCCGGCTCGGGTGAAGCGACAACCATTCCCTGCCCCATGTTCCAGGCGCGGTATGCTTCCCTATCCTCTATCTTCCCGGCTTCCTGGCAGTATTTCATCAGCGGGGACGGCTCGAACGGCGAGTCGATGACCGCGCCCAATCCCGAAGGCTTCAGCATCCTTCCGACTTTTTCCGGAATCCCGCCGCCTGTTATGTGCGCGACTCCGCGCACTTCCGCTTTCGGCTCTCTGTCGAAGCCGCCGAACATTTCGCAGACTGCGCTGCAATAAATCCTTGACGGGTGCAAAGCCTGTTTCGCGAGATTTTCATTTTGAATATGCCAATCTTTGCCGTGCGCGCTCTCCAAAACTTTTCTTGCAAGCGAAAGCCCGTTCGACCTGAATCCCTCCTCCTGCAGTCCGACAAGGACATCACCGGCTTTGAGTTCGCGCCCCGTGAACATTCTTTCTTTTTTTGCGAACCAGACAACCGCGGAGCCCCAGTTATAATTGAAAGGGCCGTAGCCGGAGACAGCGCTTCCCAGCTCCGCAAGCTCGCCGTTCACAATTGCAACATTCGCCTCTTTTGCAGCGTTAACATAACCTTCAGCCAGCTGTTTGACCTGCTCGATGAATGTTCCGCCTTTCGTGAAAAGCGTGTTCACGTCAAGAATTGAGCCGACAAGAACAGGCTCCGCGCCGCGAACTACGGCATCATCGCAGACCATTGCGAAAAGATCGAACGCCATTGTCCTGTGGTCTCCGACCCGCTGCGCCAGCTCCGCCTTCGTTCCGACCCCGTCAAAATTGATGTTCATCAAGGTTCCTTTCGGAAGGTTGGAAACGTCTATCGCGCGGACTCCGCTGAAGTCGTCAAAAGGAACAACAACCTCGCCGAGCCTTCCCTTCCTGTTCTCCCAAGTCCGCTTCGCAGCGTTGTAAAGAATTTTCGACACGTCGCCCTCCAGGTCGATGTCAACTCCGGATTCTGCGTAGGTGGTCATAAGAATCTCTCAAGTTCTAAATGTTACAGCGCGTATTTATCTTTTTGTTTCCATTATAATTTTCATGTCAGGTGAGATTATTCCGATTTATTCCGGAAACCTTCCGATGAATACTGCCGCCGCGATTTCAGGTTCGGGCACGAATTTTCGTGAAGCCCTTAAAGTTCAGGGCAAGTTTGATATTCTTTATGAAAATGGCATAATAGAAAAGAAGCCTTTTGAATTTTCCGCGGTTGTGTGCAATAAGCCAGAAGCAAAAGGACTGGGTTATGCAAGAAACAGGGAGCCTAAAATACCGGAAGTTGTTGTTTCGTCAAAAGACTTTTTTGACGCGCTCGGGGTCAAGCCCAACAATGAAGAACACAGGCCAGAATACGATTCTGTTATTTTAGACAGGTTAGAGCGCGAAAAACACAAAGTGGACCATTTTGCGCTTCTTGGCTGGGACAGGAAGTTAAGCAGCAAATTTATCGAGTATTACAAAGAGAAAGGCGTATTCGGAACAAATGTCCATCCTTCGCGCGACCCGATAAACATAGGCGGAACGATGGGCGCGGTGCAGCAGGCTTTTGACCTCGGGGAGCAAAAGATAAGATCAACGCTCCAGATGGTGGATGTGGTTCTTGACCATGGAAAATTCATTGCGCAGTCCGAATGGGTTAATACGGGCGAGGCTCTTCCCGAAGGCTGGAGAAAAAGCGGAATGGACAATGAAGGGATATTGAATACTTTTATCGAATGGAAAAAACAGGAAGGAAAAACGTTTGAAACCATGGAAGAGGCAAAGAAGGAATACTGCGGCAATCTGCAGGATATTCTCAAGCAAAGGGGAGACTGGGTGATTGTGCCGTTCGGGCTTTACAATAATGCAGAAGAAAAATTCGGGCGCGACAAAGAAGGAAACGTTTATTCAAAAATAAATTCAAAGAATTGGAAGCCTTTAGGCAAGTGGGGCTATCAGGTTGACAAAGAAGGATTGGGAGAATACGGGAAGCTTATGAAAAAGGCGGATGAACTGATGGCGGAAGCTGTTGCGTGAAAATAAAAAAAGCAGAATCAATTAATTTTAACCTATTTGAAATATTCCGCCGCATTCCTGAATATTTGCAATCCCGGCCCTTCCTCCGGCAGCGGCTTGCCTTCCCTTTTTAATTTTTCTTTCAGCAAAGTCCAGTGCGGAAGGTGCGTGAAAGAGATGGCGCGCTCCGGATGCGGCATCATCCCGATTATTCTTCCGGACTTGTCCGTGATTCCCGCGATGTCATCAAGCGCGCCGTTCGGGTTCGCCTTCAGGTTCTGGTGTTTGCAGATTTCCCCGTAAACGTATTTCGCGGCAACGAGATTCTTCTCGGCAAGAAGTTTCAGCATCGCGGGCTCCGCATAGAACTTTCCCTCGCCGTGCGCAATCGGCAGGCTCATCGTGCCAATATTTTTTGTCCAAGGACTGTTGCCGGAAAACTGCAAGTCAACCCACCTGTCTGTGTATCTGGCCGAGTCGTTGTGCACAAGGGCAACCTGCCTCTTCCCATAACCGTCGAGAGCGGGCAGCAGGCCGAGGTTCACAAGAACCTGAAAGCCGTTGCATATGCCGATTACGAGATTGTCCCCCTCAACAAATTTCCGGATTTCGCTCCACAAATGATTTTTTATTTTGTTTGCCAAAGCATTGCCCGAGCCCGTGTCATCCCCGTACGAGAAGCCGCCGGGAAACGCGAGAACCCGATAGTCGGAAAGCTTTTTCCTGCCGTCAATCAAGTCGTTCACGTGCACTATGTCCGCTTTCGCGCCGGCCTTCTCGAATGCGAACTTTGTTTCCTCATCGCAGTTTATCCCATATCCTGTGAGCACCAAGACGTTTGCCATGTTAAAAACCCGCGAAAGTATTTTTATGCGACTGCAACATCGAATTAAGATTTGTGCTGACAATTTCCTTCCCGCCTTTTCCTTTTATTATGAACGAGTCGTCAGCTTTGATAATTCCTATCTGCGCGAACGCGTTTCCTTCCATCAATTTCTCAAACTTCTCCTTGTTCTGCGGCGCAACCGTGGCAACAATTCTCCCCTGCGACTCCGAGAACAAAACGAAATCGTTTCTTGAAGCGGAAGCCGGAACATTCTCCAGATTTATTTCCATCCCCGTCATTCCGGACATTGCCGTTTTCGCAAGCGCGACAGCAAGCCCGCCCCTGTGAACGCTTATCGCAGACGCAACAATTTCTTCTTCAATCGCTTTTGAGAGCGCCGAATAAAGCTTTTTGTTTTTTCCTGCGTCAACCTTCGGAACGCAGTTTCCGATAAATTGTTTTCCTTTTTCCGCGCCCGCCATTGCGAAATATTCGGAGCCCCCCAATTCGTCATGCGTCTCCCCCAAAACATAAACCAAGTCCCCCTCGAATTTCGCGTCAATCGAGACGGCTTTTCTTGCATCCTGCATGACGCCGATTGAAGAGACAAGAAGCGTCGGCGGTATTGAAATTTTTACGGGATTGCCGCTCTCGTCAAATCCCTTGAAGTCGTTGAACATGCTGTCCTTGCCGGAGATGAAAGGCGTCCCGTATGCGATCGCGTAATCGTAACAGGCTTTCACCGCTTCCTTCAGCTGCCCCAGCCTCTCGGGCTCGGTTGAGCTGCACCAGCAGAAGTTGTCCATGAGCGCAAGATTCTCGATGTCCGCGCCCGCGGCTATCGCGTTTCTTATCGCGGTGTCAATCGCGCACGCGGCCATGTGGTAAGCGTCAATATCGCTGTACGAGGGATTTATTCCCTGCGATATTACAACACCTTTTTCGGAAGAGAGAACAGGCCTTGTCACGGAAGCGTCCCCGTTAATTCTTCCCCTTCCCTGCAGCGGCTTGATGACGGAGCTTCCCTGCACCTCGTGGTCGTACTGCTGCGAGATGAATTCAAAGCTTGCAACATTGAGTCTTGCAAGAATTTTATGAAGCGATTGCGCGAGATTTTCAGGCTCTTCAAATTCGGGCTCTTCATTTATCGGTTTTGTGTATTTTGTCTGCATCGGCCTTTCAGGCAGCCCGTCGTGCAGGAATTCCATGCCAACATCCATGACAATCCCGCCGCCATATTCGACAACGCATTTTCCGGAATCCGTGAACTCGCCGATTATTGAAGCTTCCACGCCTCTTCTTTTCATCAGCTCCGAAAATTGCTCCCATTTTTCCTTCGGCACGGAAAGCGTCATCCTTTCCTGCGATTCGGAAATCCAGATTTCCCAGGGCTTGAGACCCGGATATTTCAGCGGCACGGAATCCAGCTTCACGAAACAGCCGTTGCATTCCCTGGACATCTCCGCAACCGAACACGACAGCCCGCCCGCGCCGTTGTCCGTGATGCTTGTGTACAATCCCAGGTCTCTCGCCTCCTTCACGATTGCGTCGCTCATTTTTTTCTGCGTGATGGGGTCGCCTATCTGCACCGCGGTTGCGGGGCTGCCGGAATCCATAGCCTCCGAAGAGAAAGTCGCCCCGTGAATGCCGTCCTTGCCAACCCTTCCTCCGGCCATTACGATATAATCGCCTGCTTTTGCCTCCTTCTCGTGCGACAGCCTTCCCGCGCTTTTTCTCGGTATCAGGCCGACCGTTCCCACAAACACAAGAGGCTTGCCCTTGTACCTGCTGTCAAACACTACGAATCCCTGCGGCGTCGGAATTCCCGAGCAGTTCCCGCCGGAATTGACTCCCTGTATGACTCCGTCAATAATCATTCTCGGCGGGAGCATCTTTTGCGCGAGCCCCGCGCTCTTGTACAAAGGCTTTTCATCGTTCGGGTCAGCGAAACAGAAACCAAACCTGTTGATGATCGGCTTTGCCCCGAGCCCGAATCCGATGGCGTCCCTGTTCACTCCCACTATTCCGGTGATTGCCCCGCCGAAAGGGTTGAGCGCGGACGGGCTGTTGTGGGTCTCGGCCTTGTCCGTCACCAGATAATCCTCGTCAAAAATAATCGCTCCCGCGTTGTCCGTGAAAACGGAAACGCAAAAATCCTTTTCCTCTTTCCGCTGCCTTATTGTGTTTGTAGCGGCCTTGATGTATGTTTTGTACAATCCTTCCTTTACCTCGTCCATAGGGTCCGCGAAAATAGTGTGTTTGCAATGTTCGGACCAGGTCTGCGCTATTGATTCTAACTCCACATCGGTAGGGTCTCTACCTTTTTCCTGAAAATATTTTTGGATGGTTTTCATATAAGTCAAGTCCAGCGCGAGCGGCCCCCTTCTCGAGCCGTCAGCGTTCGCGATTCCCTGCTTCCCTATCTTTGCCAGCTCCTCGTCGGAAGCGCCGGAAATATTGACAGTGCCGGCGGAAGGCTTTTCGTTCAGCCTCACTTTCGGCACCACTGTTCCCATTCCGTTTTCTTTTTTGAATTCGCCAAAACTTTTTATGTGAATTCTCTGGATAAGCGGGTTTGCCATACGCCCCGCTATCGCGACTGCATCCTCCCTGGACAGGCTGCCGCCGATAAAAGTTATCTGCGAAGTATAGGCGCCTTCTTCCGCGGAAAATTTTATTTTCAAAAGGTCTTCGATGCTTTCCTGCGCGGTCGCCGCGACGTTGTCCTTGACTCCGGGAAGAAAGCCGATTTCGATCGCCCAGTCAAAATCTTCCGGCGCGCAAGAGCCGATAAAAGTTTTCTGGATGACTGGATTTGAAAGCATTGACGCGATTTTTTCCAGCTGCGAGCCGTCAGGGCTTGCGTCTATGGTGTAAACGTCGGCTATCTGAACATTTTTTATTTTTCCGGAGAAGCCGAACGACTCAATCTTTCTTTTCCTGACTTCCGCGCGCGCGTCATGAATTTTGGAAATGATTTCTATTTTGTGTGCCATCAAACCACCGTTTTTAACAACATGAATAATCAGCTATTTATTTCCCTGATAATGCCGATCAATTCTTTCAAACCGCTAATCATAAAATCGGGTTTTCCTTTTCTGAGGCGCGCTTCAGAATAATAGCCGCCCGTGATTGCAACAGTCCTTATGCCCGCAATCCTGCCGATCTCTATTTCCTCGCACGTGTCGCCGATTATGATGATGCCTTCTTTCCGGAGGCTGTTTGTTTTTATGTAATCCTCCAGCCTCTTCTGCTTGCTTCTGGCTTTCATTGAAGAATCGAGAGCGGTGTTCGCCAAAAGTGTGCCGATATATTTTTTCATTCCAAGCCTCTCAAGCTGGAAGTTTATGCCGGCAACGGTATGGTTGCTTAAGATTACGGAGTCAATGCCGTTTTCCTGCAGCCATTTCAGCACGATTTTTGCATTTTTCCTGCTCCTTAATTTTGCCGCCCTTTTTTCATAGAACCCGTGGAAAATCTTTCCCAGCTTTTCCGAATCTTTTGTTAGCCCGTTTTTGTCGCATCCGTTAACAGAATAGAAGTTTATGGCCGGTATAGAGAATGTATTCCTGAATTCTTTAAGGCTGATTTTGTTGCCGCCAAAAGTTTTCAGGATATGGTTGTCCGCCTCCCAGCACGCGGTCGTGTCCGCGAAAAGCGTTCCGTTAAAGTCAAAAACGACAGAATTAATCATACCGAATTATTGGCGGGAAAAGATATATATTTTGCTTTCTGATGCCTGGCCGGTTTCAGCCGCACGGAAAAACAAAAGAATAAAAGCGCGCGCGTTAAATTAATCTTATGGTATGCCCTTATTTTGTTTCAGGAACCGGCGGCTGCGGTGCAGAGAAAATGATAATAGTTGCTTTATCTGGAAAAGGCAATGAAGGCGGAGCCATATTCTATTCAACCGGACAGGGGAATTGTCATGAAGGATTTCCGGATTGTGACACGTTCAAATATGCAAAAGAATTAAAGTAGAATAATTTTGAAATTATAACGGATTAACTTCAGGCTTTTGCCAGCGCTTCCGCGACAATTCCCGCAACCGAGACTTTGCTGACCGGCGTCCGGATGCTGTCCGTGACTGCTAGCAGGTCTGTTTTTTCCTGCAAAGTTTTCAGCGAGTCTTTCAAAAACAGTCCATGCGAGGCGACTGCCCCAACTTTTGCGGCACCGCTTCCCCTAAGCTTCTCAATCGCCTTTATCATCGTTGTTCCCGACGCAATCATGTCGTCGAGTATCACGACGTTCTTTCCCGCGAAATCCGTATCCCCGGAAATTTTTGCCTCGTATGTTTTCTCGCTTCCGCCGCATTTGCACAGCAGCGAATTGCTGCCGCAGCCCGGGCAAATCTTTTCTTTTTTCAATGTTTTGCCGCCGCCCGCGAATTCTATTATATCCGAGGAGCCGAAGTCCGGGACGATTACAGAAAAGTCGGGAATTGTTTTTCTGGCAAAATCGAGAAGGATTCTTCCCGCGGAAACGTTTGTCGCGCTTATCCCGTAAAAATCAAATCTTTCAGGCTTCCTGTGAAAGTGCGCGTCTATAGTTATTATTTCCCCGATGCCTGCGCATTTCAGTATGCTGGCAACAGCCCTTATGCTCAATGCTTCGCCGCACTGGAACTTCTTGTCCTGGCGCGAATATGGAAAGTAAGGCATCACAGCCTTCAATGTTTTCGCTCCGGCGTCCTTTGCAGCGTCGGCGAGCAGCGCCAGTTCGATTAGCGAGTCGTTCTGGCTTGGAAACGCGGATTGCACTATAATCGCGTCAGCAGAAAGCTTTGAATCTATGCGGACATAGCTTTCGCCGTCCGGAAACTTTCTTGCGGAAACCTGCGCAAACCCGAATCCGGTGATATCAGAAATGGATTTTGCGAGCGCCAGGGAATTTGAACCTGGAACAATGATTGGCATAAAGAATAAATAATCTGGATTCTATTTAAGTTAGGTTTTAATATGGAATGGCGTTCCAGCTTTGAAGAACAAAGGGAAGAATTCTCCGCAATGCCTTTGGAACATCTGAAAGAAAGAATGCTGGAGATGATTTACTGGTCCGGCGCAGGCTTGGTAAAGACGGGAAAATTTGACCTTTCTAAGGGCGGCAATTCAAGTGTATACTTCGATATGAGGCCGGCGTTATTTAACGGGGATTTTGGCAATTATGCGGGATATTTAGGCTCGCTGATTCTTGATGAACTGGACAGGAAGGAAGGCTGCGAACATTATCCTGCGGGAATTTATAGCGGCGGCGTGCCGCTTGCTTTGGGCATAATGTCTTACAGCGGAAGAGAGGCGCTTGGAATAAATGTCAAGCCTGACAGAGGCGAACAGGAAATAGACGGCGTCTTCCACAAGGGGAGGAATTATGTTATTGTTGACGATGTCGGAACTTCCGGAGGCTCGATATTGGAAGCCGCCAAAAAAGTGCGGAAAGAAGGCGGGATAGTGACACAGGCAATCGCCTTGCTTGACAGGCAAAAAGGGGCGAAAGAAAACCTGGAAAAGGAAGGCATAGGATTCAGCAGCTTCTTCACGTCAAGGGAGATTCTGAACGGCTGGAATAAATTATATTTGTGGCGTCCGCCAAATACCGGCGAGCTAAAAGTTCCTGTGCCTAAAGAAAAAATCCCGCGAATTATGGGAGAGGAACAGGTAACATTCTACAGGGATTACGTGAAAAGCTTTCTGGTTTGATTTCAAAAGTATCCTTTGTCCGCTTCACTCTTTCACCATTAGCCGCACGCCTTTGACGATTCCCATCTTATTAGAAAAAATTCCCTCAGCGTCTCGATGAGGGGCTTGTGCTCCGTCAGCATGGCGCTGTAATCCTCGAAGGACGTATCGGACAGAAACTTTTGCGATATGTAAAGCATCTTTTTGTCTATCACCATGCCGCGGACGTCAAAGTCCGAGCGCCTTATTTTTATCCTGTTCTTGAGAATGTTTGCGCCGGCATTTTTGCTGAACGAGCCCTTTTCGCTGCACAGTATCCTGACGTCGACGCCCCTTTTCATAAGGTTCACGATTCGCGGGATATCCCCGTCTATCCAGGAAGAGTCGCCTGAAAATACCAGCACCTCCTTCTTCGCGTCAATGAGCAGCGTGTGCCACAGCCTTATCAGGCTTTTCTTCCCCTCGATTATCGAGACTATTTTCTTGATCTGCGGGAGCGAATCCATTTTTATGCCCTTGATATCTTCCATAAGGCTGTCGTATTCCCGCTTCAAGCGCAGGATTTCGCCGGATGCATCCTCTTCCTTTGCCTTTATCAGCGTTTTGAGCGAATCCTTCAGCGGTATGAGCGAGTACTGCCTCGGCTCGGTGCTTATTATGCTCAGCAGCCCCTTTCGCATCAGGCTTATTGCAACGTCGTAAACGCGCGTCGGCGGTATCTTTGTCAGCATGCTTATCTTGTCCGCCGTGAGTGAGTTATGCGCCATCAAGGCCGAGCATATTCTCGCCTCGTAATCCGTCATTTCAAAAGCCTTCAGCTTCTGAAGTATTTTTTCATTCATGCATTCACCTTCGGCTTGCGGTTAATAATGTATTTATCGGGATTTTCGAATGTAACCTTATGGCTGATATATGCGCTTACGAGCCTTATAAAAACAGGTGCGCCGAAAAGGGGGCGTTCCTGTGCCGCAGGAGAAAAAAAATCTGCAGCATGGAGCAGCTTCAGTGCTGCCTGCTGATAAAAAATTCTGACGGGTGAATTGCTGAAAGCCGCGGCAGGAGCAGAAAGCGAATTTGACGGATGTGTAAAACTCTTTGTCAGGAAAGGCTGTTGTATTCCGCGCCTTCATTACAGTTCTTATGAAAAATACAAAAACCGGAAAATGCTATAAGCCAGTTTCCATGATGCCCGAAACCGCCTGTGCTTTATCCGCTTAAAACAGCATTCGACAATGCCGCCCGTATTTATTCTTTCGGATGACATTATCCCTGTGAAGAATATGAATCTCAATGATTTGGGGCTGGCTTACGTTTTTGGAGCGCACCTTTACAAAAAAGTAGATGAAGCGTTTCCGAAGATTGAGACAGACGCGTTTTCAGGCAGGCTGTATGCGAAGAATAAAGCCAAGTGCAAAAAACGCGCGAAGGAGCTTGAGGTCGGAGGCATAGAGATAGATTCAGGCAAAAAAACATATTTGTTCAGCCTAAGTTTTGACGAGGAATTGCAGAAGAGGAGAATAACGGAAGAGAACCGGAAAAGGAAAGACGCGTTTGCAGACTGCGTCAGAAGAGCTTGCAATGTCTCCGACATAACGAACATAAGCGGGTATGAGGTTGCAAGATATCTTGATTTCCTGTGCGACAGCTTTTGCATAAAAGCCGAGGGGCACGATGCGGGGCATCCGATAGAAGTCGCCGCTCTTGGAATGACATATATCCAAAAATTGAAGGAGAACAAGGGTATTTTTATGAAAAGGGCGAACTCTCTCGGCGGCGAGTTTGAGAAAAAAAGGGCGGCAAGAATATTGGAAGGTCTCATATCCGTCCCTGAGGAAACTGTCGGGGACGCCGGCATATTGCACGAGATCGGGCGGACTGTTGTCCCGATTGAAACATGCGGCAGCCACAACAGCAGCCCGCTGTCGCATTCCATAGAAGGGCAAAAAATCTGGAAAGGCGGGCTTGAAGATTATTATAAAAAAGAAGGGCTGATAGATGGATCCGCGTGCGCGCAAATCGAGGATACGGTCCTGAACCACAGCCTTATGATGCCTTATATTTTCCAGTCATCAAAGTATCCGTCGACAATGCTGATAAAAGAGGCTGACAGGCTGACAAGAAGCGGCTGGAACGGGTTGGGAAGCTCCGTCGATTTCGCAATCAAGTCATGCGGCCTGGAAAATGCCGGCGCGGAAATACCGCACAATCTGGAAACGCACAGGGAAAGAATGGACAATTACACGAAGTATGCATTTATTACAAAACCTGAAAGCGTGGTATTGGATACGATAGAAGTAAAAAACTTTGAGAAATTTATCAAGAACAAGTTTGCGGAAAACAGCGATTTTAGGGATGTGCTGAAAGCTATCGAAGCAGGCGATATCAAAATATCCTGAACTTCACTTCCTTCAGCCCGTCGCCGCAGATCTCGAACTCGACGCGCCTGTCCTCCGGCAGCGAGCGGGCGCGCTTGATTATCGCAATCCTGCATCCCGTCCTTCCCGCGTGCATCAGCTCTATCAGGTTCTTGCTCCACCACTTCACGATGTTCTTGCTGCTCAACTCGATTTTTCCTGTCTCGATGTCGGAATAAACCTGGTTCGTTATCAGCACGGGAATGTTCTGCTCGCGCGCCAGCTTTGAAAGCACGGAGAGCTGGTACGCAAGCTCGTTGTTCACGGTTTGCGCGTTCTGGTCGCTCACGGTCAGCCTCCACAGCGCGGTTATCGAGTCCACCACAATCAGCCCTACGCCCTCCTTCAGCGCTTCCAACTTTTTTATCGCCTCCTTCTGCTCGTTCCAGTCCTTCGGCTCAAGCAGGATTATTTTGTCGCTTATCAGCGGCGAGGTTCCGTTGCAGACCTGCTGGAGCCTTTCCACGGAGAAGCCGCCCTCCGTGTCAACGAACAAAACCTTTTTTCCCGCGGCGAGCGCCGCGGCGGTGGCGACGAACGCTATGTTGCTTTTTCCGGACGCGGAAGGACCGTAGAAATTCGTGATGCAGCCGCTCTCCAGCCCGCCGTCAAGAAGCTTGTCAATCGCGGAACAAACGGATAGTTTCATGACAGTAAAATGTGCGAGCAAGTTTAAATAAATTTGATTAAGAGTTGTCAAGCTTAACAATGCAGTGGCAGGAGAAAGCCCGTGAGTTCGTAAAGTTCTACGAGCAGATGTACCCGAAATATCAGTTCAAGATAGAGGAGAAGTGCAGACAGGGATGAGTAGAAAAATCCAAATGCTGCTAAGGAGCTGAGCGCGGTACTGAGGGAAAAACAAAAGGTTCAAATATATTACTATATATAGTAATATATGACTATAAATGATAATATATGACTAATAATGATAATAGTGATAATCTATTCTGTTTTAGGTGTTATCATACTTGGAAAAAAAGGATAGAAACAAAACCAAAATATTGCCCGAGATGTAAAAGTCCTTATTGGTACAGACCAAGAAAGAGAGTATCGAAAGGGATAGTCATAAAGATGGAAGAAACAATCATTAACATTCACAATACAATAATCAAACTAAGCGGTGGAGCAACTGGAATTAGAGATGAAGGTGGAATATATAACTCAACATACAAATTATTAGTCCATCAAACTAGTAGCCAAAAGTACCCTGAAAGCATAGGCGCTTTCGCTTTAAATGAATTTGCAAAAAGACATTATTTTGTTGATGGAAACAAAAGAACTGCTTATGCAATAGCAAAAATCTTTATGCTAATTAATAACTGTCATTTAAAAATTCAATACAAGGAAGCAACAGATTTTATATTAGAAGTCGCTAAATATGAAAGTAAAATAACATTTGAAGAAATAAGGGAATGGATTAAAAAGAATTGCATACAAATTAACCCTAAAGAATTAGAAAATTATTTAAACAAAACAGCATTAGATTTAATGCTTGGTGGTGATGAAAATGAATAAAGAAAACAAAAACGAACAATATAAACTCATTGTAAAAGAAACTTACATAATTTCTAAAGGAGATAAAAAACTATTAGAACTTGTAAAAGTTGCAAAAGAAATTGTGTTTAAAGAAGATGAGGTTTTATTTAAAGAATTAGCAAAACACTAATTTTTTATTTTTCAATTATAATTTTTATTTTTTCAGAAATCTCCCTAAATGAACACCGCATTTCGGCAGCCGTATTCCGATTATTGAAATCAAACAAAAGTTAACATTTCTAGATTTTTACTGAATTTTCTAGCAATATCAAATGGAAGTTAACAGCCTGAAATTTTGTTATCAATCAAACGACAACGTAACAGTACCCCGCCGCCGTTAGCTTTATATACTTTAGTATCAACATAAATCTAAATTTGGTATACTCATACACTAAAATGTGGTCTATATGGAAACGGAGTTCAGGCTCGCAAAGGCGGAAGACGCTGATGCGATTGCAAAACTCGTGCAGGAAAATCTCGGCGGCGACTTTGTCAGGAAAATATCGGCTTCGCTCGTGAAGGAAAAATTAAAAGATAAGAAGGATGTTTTTGTTCTGGCTGTTGCGGGCGGAAAAATCATAGGCGTTTCCCGCGCAAGCTACGAGGACGAGGATTTGGCGGAGATAAGGTGGCTGGCTGTTGAAAAAAACTGCAGGAACTGCGGAATCGGAACGAATCTCGTGGAGAAGACTATTGATGAATTGAAGGAAAAGGGGAAGAGAAAAGTTACCGCGAGAGTAAAGACAACTTCAACAATACCGATAGAAATTTTTTCAAGGCTCGGCTTCGATAAGGAGGGATATTTCAAGGAACATTACAGGAAAGGCGTTGACATCATACAGTTCGGAAAAATCATTTGACGGTGAACAAGTTGGTAAGGGTAGAGATAAGAAAAAAACAGAACGAGACCGCGATACTGATAAGCTTCGACACGGACACGGAAAAATTCGAGAGCCTCTCCGAGAGGAACAGGTTTTTCTGGGGGCTGCACGGAAGGAAACAGACGATAATAAAAAACGAGAAGCGCTACGAGTACGAACGCGAGGGGCTGCTTGACGAGATTCCGCACATAAAGGTCGACAATTCGGTCTTCATCGTGGCGATGGAGCACATGAAAAGGATGATGGAATTTTTTGACGGCTGGGAGGACAAGGTGGAAGTGAAGACGTTTCCGGTGCTGCTCGGCAGGAGCGAGGCAAAGGAATTAAGGAAGGAAAGGGTAATTGATATTGAGTGAGGCGGTTTAATTGGCTGTAAATATTTATGTGCTAACTGCAGGAGGAAGGCTGGAGAAATACAAAGATAGAATAATGAAGGTTGCAAGAGAATCCGTAAAAATCATAAAAAAGAAAATTCCCATTCCGGATGTTGATATTGTCTTTTATGACAATCCCGAATACGCGATCCCGCATCTGGGAATTGGCGGCTTCAATCAGAATGATAACTTAATATTTGTTTATTTGAATCCGAAGTTCAAGAATTTCAAAAAAACAATAAACGATGAAATGATAAGAATTATTGCACACGAGCTGTATCACATCGCCAGATGGAAAGCCGTAGGATTCCGCGAAACCCTCCTAAAGGCGCTGGTTAACGAAGGTCTGGCTGACCATTTTGAACTTGAAGTAACGAACAAGAAGCCGCAAAAATGGGATACTGCTTTAACTAAAAAACAATTCGGCGTTATGAAAAAGCGAGCAAAGAAAGAATTCAATAACAAAAATTACAATCATGAAGAATGGTTTTTCGGCTCAAAAGAAAAAGGAATTCCGAAATGGGCTGGCTACACAATCGGATTCAATCTTGTCGGCGAGTATCTGAAAAAACATCCTGGCAAGAAACCGTCGCAGCTTTTTGCCGCGAAAGCGGAAGAATTTGCAAAATAATCTTAAAATCGAAACAGAAAAATCCAAAGAGGTGTTATGATTATGGCAGAGAAACAAATGAAACTGCGCGTGGGGGAGCTTACGGACAGGGACGACTTCGGAAGGGGAATAGCGAGAATAGATTCGAACCTCCTGAAGCAGCTTGGCGTGAAGGAAGGCGACATCATTGAGGTGGAAGGCACGCGAAAGTCCGCCGCAGTCGCGATTCGCGCGTATCCTGTTGACATAGGAACCCCGGTGATAAGGATCGACGGGCTTGTGAGAAAAAATTGCGGAACCGGAATTGGCGAAACCATAATGATAAGAAAGGCGTCAACGAAGGAAGGCAGGCGCGTGGTTCTCACGCCGGCGGAAAGGGGGCTTACGGTCTTTAGTTCCCCGAACCTGCTAAAGCAAAACCTTTACATGAGGCCAATGAACAAGGGCGACATAGTTGCCGCGATACCGGCTTTCAGAAGGTCTTCCGAGGCTGACGACGATTTTGGGGAGGAGCCGATGGAAGTGATGGACATATTCAAGGAATTTTTCAATCTCCCGCACGAGGTTTTTTTCCCATTCGGGACGGACATGAAGCTGATAGTTGTCGAGAGCGAGCCTTCAGGGACAATACAGATAACGGACAACACGCGCGTCGAGTTGCTGAACGAAGTTGACAGGAGAAAAATTCCCGGGTTCTCGCCTGCGGAAATGAGGGGATTGCACGAGGAGGCAAAAGAAGTGAAGGAAATAAGGCAAGTGCCGCTCGTGACTTACGAGGACATCGGCGGGATACAGGACGCCGTGAAAAAAGTGCGCGAGATGATTGAGCTTCCGCTGCGCCATCCCGAGCTTTTTGAAAGGCTCGGAGTCGAGCCGCCGAAAGGAGTTCTGCTTTACGGCCCTCCGGGAACCGGAAAAACTTTGCTGGCGAAAGCCGTGGCAAACGAAGCGGGTGCGCATTTCATAAGTTTGGCCGGCCCGGAAATTATGTCAAAGTGGTACGGCCAGTCCGAAGAAAATTTAAGAAAAGTTTTCGAGGAAGCGCAGAAAAACGCGCCCGCAATAATTTTCATCGACGAGATTGACGCGATAGCGCCGAAAAGGGAGGAAGTCACGGGAGAAGTAGAGCGCCGCGTTGTGTCGCAATTGCTGACGCTGATGGACGGGCTGAAGTCAAGAGGCAAGGTGATAGTGCTTGCCGCGACCAACAGGCCGAACGCGCTTGACGAGGCTTTGAGAAGGCCGGGCAGGTTTGACCGCGAGATTGACATAGGAGTTCCGGACAAGAGCGGAAGAAAGGAAATCCTGAAAATCCACACGCGCAACATGCCGCTCTCGGAAGACGTGAACCTCGAGGAGCTTGCGGAAAAGACGTACGGATACGTGGGCGCCGATTTGGCAGCGCTTGCGAGGGAAGCCGCGATGTCCGTAATCAGGAGAAACATGGAGGAGATAAAATCAAAGGAGGAATATCTCCCGAAGATAACGGAAGTTTCCAAGGAGTACAACATAAGGAGCCAGAAGGATTTGCTGAACGCGATAAAAACCGTTTCCGAGAAACTGCAGAAGGCGGAGAAGGACGCGGCAAAAACAAAATCCATGTTTGCAAAAAAATCCCCCGCAAGAAATGATTCTTCGGAAGAGGTTGGTGAGCAAGATGAGTCAAAGAGCCTTTCCGAAACGCTGAGCGCGCTCGAGATAATAAAAAGGCTTTATGTGAGCATGAGCGACTTCAGCAGCGGGCTTCTGTTCGTGCAGCCATCCGCGATGCGCGAGATAATGGTGGAAGTGCCGAAAGTCAAGTGGAGCGACGTCGGCGGACTGGACGAGGTAAAAAACGCGCTTAAGGAAGCAGTGGAGTGGCCGCTCAAAAACGCGGAGAGCTTCAAGAGGCTCGGCATAAGGCCCGCGCGTGGAATAATGCTCTACGGCCCGCCCGGCTGCGGCAAGACATACATCGTGAAGGCGGTCGCGAACGAGGCCGGCGTGAATTTCATTTCCGTGAAAGGGCCGGAAGTGATGAGCAAGTGGGTCGGCGAGAGCGGGGAAAACATCAGAAAAATATTCAGGAAGGCGAAGCAGGTATCGCCCTCGATAATATTCTTCGACGAGATTGACGCGATTGCGCCGAGAAGGGGGACGGAAACCGGCTCTCACGTGAGCGAGCAGATTGTTTCGCAGCTTCTCACGGAGATGTCGGGAATCGAGGACCTTGAGGGAGTGGCGGTGATAGCCGCGACCAACAGGCCGGACATAATCGACGCCGCGCTGCTGCGCCCCGGAAGGTTTGACAAGCTGATTTACGTGCCCGCGCCTGACGTGGAGACGCGCAAGAAGATATTCGAGATTCACATGAAGAGCGTTCCAACAAAGGGCGTGAACATTGAGAAGCTCGCGCAAAAGACGGAAGGCTACAGCGGCGCGGACCTTGAGGCGGTTGTGCGCGAGGCTGCGATGGAGGCTATGCGCGAGAACATGGCCGCGAAGGAGGTTACAGCAAAGCACTTCGAGGAGGCGCTGAAAAAGATAAAACCCTCGATAACAAAGGATATGTTCACCCTCTACCAAAAGGCCGCGGAGGACCTGAAAAAGGTAAAGCTTGACGAGGAGGAAAAGGCGAGATACATCGGGTAAAAACACAAATATTGTGAAATATAATAAAGAGTGATAAAAATGAGTAAATTACATGTTAATCATCTTAAAGCAAAGATAGAAAAAATGTTTAGAGACAAAATAGATATAACAGATATGAAAAGCAAACCTCAACCAGAGCTCGAAAAAATATTTCTTACGCGAGGTTTGGCTGCATATGCACTTCATGTATTAGCTTCTTCAGATACTGATACATCAGCAAAATCAGTTGTTGATGGTTATGACGATAATGGCATTGATGCAATATTTTTCGATAGGAATCAAAGAATATTATGGTTAGTACAATCAAAATGGATTGAGGACGGTGATGGAGAACCTGGAAATGGAGAAGTTGTAAAATTCATAAGCGGTATACATGATATAATTGACTTAAAAATGGATAGATTTAATAGCAAAATAAAAACGAAAGAAAATGAGATTATAGAAGCTCTCAATGATCCTCTTGTAAAAATAAAGATACTACTTACATATACAGGTCAGAACTTTTCAATTCATAATCGGAGATCTATAGATGATTTACTAAAGGAATTAAACGACCCATCTGAATTGAGTAGCTTTTATAACTTCTCTTTAAAAGAAGCTCATAAAGCTTTAACAGGAAGTATAGATGGAAGTCCGATTAAGGTTGAAGTTGCATTATCGAACTGGGGACAAGTTGAAGAACCATATACAGCTTTCTACGGACAAATAAATGCTTCAGATGTAGCAGGTTGGTGGATGGAAAATCGAGATAGATTATTTTCTGATAATATAAGAAATTTCATAGGACTTACTGAAATAAATGAAGGAATTATGAAAACATTAGTTAATGAACCTGAAAACTTTCTATACTTCAACAATGGAATAACAGTTCTATGTCAAAAAATAAATAAGAAACCTCTTGGAGGCGGGGATAAAACAACTGGATTTTTTGTTTGTGAAGGTATAAGTATTGTTAATGGAGCTCAAACTGTTGGATGTATTGGTAATGCTTTTGAAAAATATCCTGACAAAGTAAGGTCAGCTAAACTTATTATTAGGCTAATTTCATTAGACAAAGTTCCTACAGATTTAGGGGTTAGAATAACAAAGGCAACAAATACCCAAAACAAAATAGAAAAAAGAGATTTCGTTACACTTGACCCAGAGCAAGAGAGATTAAAAACAGAACTATCTCTAGAAGGGAAGATTTATCATTATATTCGAACAGATGAAAAGATAATTCCTGATGATAAAAATTGCACTTTAGAAGAGGCGACAATAGCTTTGGCTTGCGCCAATTCTGATGTGAATTTAGCAGTTCAAGCTAAAAGAGAAATAGGTAAACTTTGGGAAGATACTTCAAAGAAACCTTATACAGATATATTTAATTCTTCGGTGACAGCAACTAAACTTTGGAGGACAATACAAGTTTTACGTGATGTAAATAATATTCTTAAATCAAAAGAATTAATTTCTCTGGGAAGAGAAAAAAGCACGTACATTCATGGAAACAGATTTATATTGAATATAGTTTTTCAAAAAATATCATGTTCTAATTTATCGGATCCAAATGTTGATTTTGAAAATTATAGAGTTAAAGAACTACCAAAAATAGTTGAAGATATAATAAACTCAACTAAAACAAATCTGGAAAAAACATACCCATCATCATTAGTACATCAAGTATTCAGAAACTTTACGAAATGTAAAGAATTAAAACTTAAGATTATTTCTTAAGAAAAGTGATTTCAAATGAAACCCGCTTTGCTCGTAATCGACATGCAGAACGACTTCAGGAAAGGCGCGTCCGCGTATTCGTGCGAGATGCTTGACGGCGGTCTTGTCGGAAGGGTGAAACAGCTGATAGAAATTTGCAGGCAGAAAGATATTCCGGTGGTTTACACCCAGCACACGATAAAGGTGGACAAGTCCAACGCGGAGAACGGCGAGCCCGCGGATGTTCGGGCCTGCATACAGGGCACGGAAGGATGGAAAATTATCAGCGAATTGCTGGAAGTAGGCGGAGCCTACTTCAATCGGTCCGAGCCGAAGCGGAAAGACAGCATAGTGCTGAAGCACCGCGCGGACGCGTTTTTCGAGAGCAAGCTCGCCGAAGCGCTGAAGAATGCTGATGTTGATACCATTATAGTTTGCGGCGTCTGGACGAACAACTGCGTCCGCGCAACGGCGGAAGCGGCTTACGCGAGAAACTACAAGCTCGTTTTGGTTTCGGACTGTTGCGGCGCAAACAGCTTCGTGGACGGGTTCACCGCAGAACAGGCGAACGAATTCACTTTGAAGGAATTGAAGGAAAGGACTTATGAAACTCAACTTGTAACGCTTGATGAGATAAAAAACATTTTGTAAAATAATCGAAAGCAATAAAATAGGTGATTTAATGATGGATGAAAGCCATTGTCAAAAACTTATAGAGGATGCGAAGAAGAAAGTGGAGAAGTCTTACGACGGCTCAAAGATAGAAAAAAGGAGATGGTTTGAGGCACACTTCGACCAGTATAATACGTCAGGAAATAGGTTCTCAATATTCGTCAGGGAAGGAACGCCGAACAAGGGATTTGTGGTCGTGGATAGGGGAGCTAATGGGAGTATACATGCATTTGACGTGAATGGACATCCTATAAAACTTTTTACCTCGGAAAAGCAGAGGAATAAAAGAAAGGAAAAGCCCAATCTTGATGATTACGAGAAGGTTGGAGCCGAGTTCAGACAGCTGAACGAGAGGATGATATTACTTTCGACAAAAGTCAGTGGAATGGTAGGGAAGAACGCCTGCGGGAACGATATGTGGCACAATATAATAAATAATTTCAACAACATAAGATGCAACATTGAAGACCAGTTCTTCATGGATTATCCGGAAGAATTGAAAAACGATAGGAATATTTTTTATGGCATTCCTAAAGTGTGAAAAAAGGTGAATTGATGCATGTAATTTTGGTAACACAATCAGACATAAAAAATTTTGAAGAGAAGGTTAATAAAAAATAGAGGAAGGGTATGAACCAAAGTTTGAAAGTTTGGGTGAAAGCGGTGGCGATGACGGCTCTTACTTTTCAATATTGATGGTAAAAAAATAAAAAAACAGGTGATTCAATATGGCAACGCATGAAATAAAGGAAAAGATGAACGTTTCGGTGGACCACAGCGAGCCGGGATTTTTCTCGGACAGCGTGGCGATTTCGCACACGCCCGCGAAGTTCGTGGTGGACTTCTCGCAGATAACGCCGCGCTTCGATTCCGTGGGCGGACAGCGCCAGCAGTCGCTCGCGATAAAGCACAAGACGATAATCTTGGATCCGCAGATTGCCAAAGACTTTTTGAATGTGCTGAAGGAGAATCTCGGCAAATATGAGAAGAACTTCGGTGCGATAAAGCTGCCGAAAGTCGAGAAGCAGAAAAACGTCAAGATTGAGAAGTCTGTAACGGAGGCTGACGCGAGCAGCAGGTATATCGGGTAAGCCCTTTTCTTTTCCCTTGAAAAGAAAAACTTTTCAGGGGCGCCGAAAACCCCATTTTCGTGCGCAAAGAAAAGCGCTTGCGGAAAAGAAAGAATTTCAATTTACACGTTTCCATATTTTCTTGCCAGATACATTGCGCTTCTGGCTGGTGTGTAAAGAGCATAAGCCGACGCGGCGGCTTTGGCGAGATCTGGAGTGCCTATTGCGATGCCGCCCAAAGCAATTGCAAGCGCTCCATAATCAAACAAGTCTTTCGGAAGGATTGCACTTCCTAAGACATCGCCCGCTGTTTTTGCTATTCTTTTTGCATTCATAATTATCACCTTATCTTCTTTATGTTTTTCACTATTTCAAATTATGTTGTTGTGACTAGCAACAACATTTATAAAGATAGAAAGCTAACAGGCTTTATGGAAGCCAAACAGCTTGAAGAGACGGGATTAACGGAGAAACAGGCTAAGGCATATCTGGAACTGCTGAGAACTCCGGGACAAAATGCGGGAAAAATAGCAAAGGAGCTGTCAATAGACAGGACTTTTGCTTACGGAATAATGAACAGCCTGATGAAAAAAGGATTGGTAAGCTGCATAATAAAAGAAAACAAGAAGGCATTCTATGCGTCCAATCCCGATAATCTGCTGAAAGAGATAGAAGAAAAAAAGGCAAAAACATTAAATTTGATAAAAGAGCTGAAGTCTATAAAGCAGCAAACAAAAGAAGAAACTTTGGTAAAAATTTATGAAGGAAAATCAGGGCTAAAAGTATATGCAAGGGATTTTCTTCAAAGCAATGAGTTTTTCACACTTGGAGGCGGTGGGGAATTAAGCGTCTTAAATGAACTGAAATATCAGTATCCGCAATATCTGAAAGAATTGCTAAAGAAAAAATTAAACGGTAAAATAATAACTTCTGTTAAGAATATCAAAACGCTAAAAGAAATGTTTAAAAACTCCAAGATAAAAATCAGGACGGTAGAAGGCATAGAAAGTCAAATAAACTTTACGATTTTCAAAAACAAGATAGCCATATATTCCGCAGAGAAAAAGCCTTTTGCCATCATAATAGAAGACAAAAACATCTCATCCGCATTGAAGGCTTATTTTGACGTTTTATGGAAGAAAATTTAAGAAACCTTACACAACCCGTCTCGCGAGCGCAACGTCCTCGCGCTTAACGGTCTTGCGGCCCGCATGCTTTGCGAGCTTAACGCTTTCCGAGGCGACCTGCATCCCGACTTCCATCAGGA
Source organism: Candidatus Aenigmatarchaeota archaeon (assembly GCA_049303335.1). Classification (GTDB taxonomy): domain Archaea; phylum Aenigmatarchaeota; class Aenigmatarchaeia; order Aenigmatarchaeales; family DAIDAN01; genus DAIDAN01. The sequence goes on along the minus strand of JBAQNA010000032.1, from coordinate 8,176 downwards.
CTTCAGACAGTGCTTTCGTCGCGTCGTCGCCAACCCTTTCCGCGCCCGCCTTCTTGAAAATGTCGGCCATCGGCGCAGCCGCGATTATTGTCCTTTTTCTTGGCATATGATTACCTTGCAATAGGCCGGTTAAATTATCAATCTTTTATTGGTAGTAAAACTTTAAATAAGCGACTGTCTGTGCCGGCTTTGCCCGATAAGTAATAGATTGCATTATTATCTCAGCTTTTTGACCGGCACAATTATTCGATTTAAATTATAATTTCAGACTTTTCGGGCAAAGCCGTCTGTGCCGAAAAATCACAAGAACTTGCTAAACTGCGTTCCGCGCCTTTTCAGGTTCTTTTGCGTTAATTTGGATTCTCGTCCGCGCCGGCTTAGAATATTATTCCAGCGCGCTTGCGCCTGAAGCCGCCGCGCTTCCGGAAACGCTTTCTTTTATTGCTTCGGCCTTTGTTGCCGCCGTCTCTCTGACATTTTTCTTTATCTCCGTTTTTTTCTCCGCTACCTTTTCCCTTGCAGCCGCCAGCTTTTCCGCATTTTTCGCAGCCTGCTCCGCAGCGACAGCCTGGCCGAACGCTTCGCCGTATTTCGTGTTATTGAACGCCTGCTCGGCCTTGTTCAAGTGCTCTTTTGCCTGGTTAAGAAGCTTGTCCGCCGCCGGATGCGACGCGTTTACCGAGGCAAGTTTCTGGCCGGTCTCGCTTATCTGGTTGCGCGCGCTTTCTATCTGCTCGCCAGCTTTTGTTTTTCCGATTTCCATCTTTTCCGCAATCATTTTTTCAATATTCTCCCTGTTCTTGTAAAGCTCCTTTGCGACATACAGCGCCTTCTCCGCTGTTATTGCATGACTGTACGCTTCCCTGTATTTCTTTTGCTCAAGCGCAGATTCTGCATTATTCAGGTGCGTCTTCGCATTCGCCAATATGCTATCCAGCGCCGGCCTGCTCACTTCCGTGATATTCCTGGACTCGATTTCCGCAAGCTTTTCCTTAACCTCGCTTATTTGCTCCTTCACCTTCTCGGCTCCCATTTCCATCTTTTCCGCAAGTTTCTCCTTCAATTCCTCCACATCTTTCAGTTCAACCTCGTCTTTTATTTTTTCCCTCATATCTTTTGCCATTTCCAGGAATTTTTCCGCGAATGCCGCAGGAACCTCCCGCGTCACGGTCTCGTTACCGACTGTTATTGTGATATTGACGGTGCTGTTGCCTGCGATTCTTTCAGCAATTTTCTCCTGCCTGTTCATTGAATTTTCCAAGACCTTCTTTATGGCAGGCTTCGCGCTGTCCGGAACTTTTTCGTAAACTTTCTGAAGAACAAGAATATGCCTGTAAGTGTTGTTCCCGACCAAGTCCGCGATTGAGGAAACATTTCTTCCGGCCGCGGAAATCGTGTTTTCGTCTGCTTCAACGTCCGCAAGCCCGTTTTCGTATTCTTTCATCATGTTTTCCGCAAGCTGTGTTTTGTTGATCCTCGCCATTGCGTCCGCTTCCATCAGGCGGAGCTGCGCCAATCTGTATTTTAATTTGGCTTTCTCAATCTGGTCGAACGTAAAGAAAGACTGGATGCCTTCACCGAATTTTTTCAGCCCGTAGAGCGGCGAGTCAGGAAGCGTTCCCGCATTTTCGCCGATTATGGTTTCGCCGGTTGCGTTTCCCGTTTCCGAGGATTGCGCAAAAACCATCGGCGCCATGCTTATCGCAAGAACGCCGAATACGAACATAACAAAAAGTTTTTTCATGATTATCATCGGAACCAATTAATTACCAAAAATAATATTGATTGCCCTCTTATATAAGTTTTCTATCATGAAGTGTAAAAAGCGGCAGAATTCACTATAGCAAAGAAAGAGTAAATTGATTTGCATACCCAATATATATTAGAATGCCGCTTTTCAAAACATCCCTTCCTATCAAGCATTTTATATCTTGTCCTTCCAGCGGCGCTGCTATGAAAGCTCCTTCGTATATGAGATTATGAGACGGTATAACCATCCTAATGAAGTACTGATAGCATTCATGCTCCTTGCTTGAAGGAGTGTTTATCTTTGTAACGCCCATTGGCTCCAATCCCAATTTCTCTGGAATTTCTTTTTGTATGACACATGCAGAAGCCCCCGTATCTATTAATGACTTGATTATGACAGGCTCAGGTATCGGCTTTTTCTCTTCTATATACTTCTTTTCAAGCTCTGAAGGAATTAGAAAATGAACTTCGAGTATTGGACCCTCACTTTCAAGGTTTTCTGGGTTGAGTGTTACTGATGGCATAGCAAACTTACCTTGATGTGATTGGAAGTAAAATTTTGCGGCGTATCCACTTCCTGTATTTTCTTAACAAGAAACGGCGAGTTTCCGAATTTGTCAATGCCAACTTTTACAGCATCGGCTTGAGTATCGAAAACATTGATGATTTCACTGCCTTTTATCAGAACATATTTTCCTCTGTTGTCCCTTAGAAGATTCTGCTTATTTTTTTCGTATGTTTCCAGCTCCTCGGCAAGAATGTTTTTATTCATAATTATCGCCAGAATTATTATTAACTGTTCTCTTATTTAAGTTTTCTATCTCGGAGGCTTTGTACAGAAAGTCATGAAATGACCGACTTATTGCACAGGAATAACTTATTAAACAAAGCTCCTCAATGATTAATAAGAGAGTTTGATATGCCCCAAAAAATAAAAGAGGGAAAGAGTTTCAAGGTTAATGTTGTTCAAGAGGGCGACACGCCGAACATATACATCAGAAAGCCTGACAAAGGAAGAGACATTTTCGCAAAAGTTTGGATTTATCCAAACGGAAATATAGAAGTAAGAAGATTCTTGGAAGACAAGCATATTGGAGTCTTCATTAACAAGAAGGGCAAGGTAACCACGCAGGAATATGAGGAAACTATGATAGACAGCGAGCCGGAAGTTATTGAGGATTGAAATGGTTTTTGCAAAGGATGGTTTAAATGGCAGAAAATAACAACGAACTGACAGAAACCGAAAAGAAGGACTATGAATTAGATGAGAAGGAAAAGCAATTAGTGTGTGATGCATTTGTTTTAGGAATAGAAAAAACAATTAAGGAATTTTTAGATGAAAAATATGGTAATTCTTTCGTGTCAGAAGATGATGTCCGAGCAAGATTATATTATCATATTGTTAAGAGCTTTGATAAACCAGACATCAGTGCGTAAAAACTCATATCTTCCATAAATCTTGAGACGAGAAGTTTTGAAATTATTAATTCTCAACAAGGCGAATTAGATATTACAGCGTCTGCTCATACATGTCGTGTTAATCAAGATTTCGAAGGAAAAGCTGATATTGGTAATTTTGTATGTATGGAAATCAAGAGCCAAACAAATTTTAACTTTTTGGGCGGCAAAACGGATATAAAAGAGATACTAAAAAGCGTGGTAAGCAAAAAGTTGAGTATAGAGGAAGGAGAACGTGAGATTGAAATAGGAATGACAAATGACAAAGTAAAGAAAGATTTCAAGAAATTAAAGAAAGAAAAAGAAGATGACCCAGAAACAAAATGCTATTGTCTATTTTTTGATACACATCAAAAAAATTATAAGTCAGAAGAAGAAACAAGAGCAAAAGATGCAGAAAAACGTTTTGAATTATTAAGAGATGGAAAAGATATTACATGGATATATGTTATTCGTTATAGACATTATGGCAAAAAATGCCCTTATGGAAATACCGGAATAGTAAAATCAAGCGACGAAAGATTTAAAAATATTACAGCTTAGACAATTCCTTAACCAAATCCAGCTCGATGAAATCCTTTTCAAATATTTTCATTTCTCCCGCTTTGACCTCTCTTTTCAGCAGCTCTTCTGGGTTTTCCAATCCTTGTTTTCTTGCCGCTTCAAGAACGTCGCTTATTCTCAAAAGAGTTTTTCCATTCTTCCAAGCCACAAGACCGGCAGGGATGGTATGATACGCTTCAGATATGGTTTTCATATCTTTTGAATCATTTTCTTATTTTATTAGAATTTTTATGATAGCAAATATATCTTGAATAGTCGGTTTTATTCCGCTTCGTCCTGCATTTCCTCCCGTATTCCCCATTCCTCGCGGCAGTTCTCCGGAAGCTCCTGCACGAATATCGAGTCCTTGAGAATCTGGTTTCCGCCCCAGAAAGTGAAGTCCTCCATAGGCACTGTCAGATAAAGCTCCTTCTTGCACCTGCTGCACGCAACGTAAAACAGCCTTCTCTCCTCCTCGAGCGTCCCGTCGGCGCAAGCCCTCGAAAGCGGGAAGCGATCCTCCGCGACGCTTATCACGAAAACAGCCTTCCATTCCAAACCTTTTGCCTGGTGAATTGTGGAGAGCATAAGTTTTTCCTCCTCTCCGTCATCTTTGTCGCCCCTGCCGATGTCCGCGTCAAGGATTATGTCGTCCAGAAAATTGCTGATATTCTGGTACTGGTCGGCGAGATTGATGAATTGTTTCACGTCAAGCATCCTGTCCCGCGCGTTCGGATATTTTTCCTGCAGGTAGTCGCGGTAGAATTCCTCAAAGAAAATATTTATTATCTCGCTCGGGAATTTTATTGTTATTCTTTTTGCAATACCCCTAAGCTGCGCAAATCCTTTTGGCATCTTTGTGTTATGGATTGAGCCGGACTTCAACGCCTCGAGAGGATTTTCTGATTTGCTCAATTGCTCCCATATCTTCCCAGCCGTTATCTGCCCGACTCCTTCGAAAAGGCAGAGAACCCTTTTCCAGGCGAGCTCGTCTTTTGCATTATTGAATATTTTCAGAACGGAAGTGATGTCCTTGACGTGCGCCTGCTCGAAAAATTTCAGGCCGCCCCTTTTTATGAAAGGTATTCCCTTTTTCGCGAGCTCCAACTCCATCTGCACGGACTGGTAGTCGGCGCGGAACAGCACGCCTATCTCGCCGTAAGGCACGCCCTCGTCCCGCAGCTCAAGAATCCTCTGGCACACAAACTCCGCCTCCTGCTTCGAGTCCTTGCAGCGCACTATGATGGGCAGACTTCCTTTTTTGTTCGCGGCAGTGAGCGTTTTTTCAAACTGGCTCTTGTTGTGCTTTATGCTCTCATTCACGAGGTTCATTATCTCGGGCGTGCTCCTGTAGTTTGTCTCGAGCCTGAACTCCCTGAATTTGTTTTTTCCTTGTTTCCCGTAGTGCTCCGGAAAATCCAAAATGTTCCTGACCTCCGCTGCCCTGAACGAGTAGATGCTCTGGCAGTCGTCCCCCACGACCATCGTGTTGTTTCCTTCGCCGGACAATTTTTTTATTATCGCGAACTGGAGCTTGTTCGTGTCCTGGAACTCGTCCACGAGAATGTACTTGAACTGGCTGGCGTATTTTTCCCTTATCTGCTCGTTGTCAAGAAGCTTTTCCCAGTTTGACAGGAGGTCGTCAAAGTCCATCATTCCCGCTTTCCTTTTCCGATTCTCGTAGATTTCGCCTATCTTTTTTATCTCGTTCGCGAACTTCGAGAAATTCTCATATTTGCTTTTGATGCAGTCCGCCACGGGGGCTGCCGAGTTTTTCGAGAAGCCGATTATCGAGAAAATCACGTTCGGACTCGGGAAGTGCTTGTCCCTTTTCGGAATGGCGTTTGCGATGATGTCCTTCACCAGTTGGATGCTGTCCTCGTTGTCTATTATGGAAAAGTTTTTGTCGAATCCGACGAGGTCAGCGTGCTTTCTCAAAATCGTGTTTCCTATGTGGTGGAAAGTGCCGCCCATCAGGCCTTTCGGATAATAGCCGAGCAGCTCTTCAATCCTGCTTAACATGTTTTTTGCTGCCTTGTTCGTGAAAGTCAGCAGAAGAATGTTCTCGGGATTCACCCCGCTTTCCAGCAGGTATGCAACGCGATAAACAAGGACGCGCGTCTTGCCGGAGCCCGGTCCCGCAAGCACAAGCGCTGCGCCGTCCCCGTTTTTGACAACATCAAGCTGCTGCGCGTTCAGCTCCTCGCCGTACTTTATCTTGAAATCTTTTTTTGCATCGTCTTTCCTGAGTGTGTAAATTTTTTCCATGTTTTCACCGGAAGAAGTCATATATGCATTTTCTGTCCGGACTTTTTATAGCTCAGCAGAGGTTGATGAAATAAATCTTTTTAAGCGAAAGAAGCTCAAATAAAATATGAACAAAGTAATATTGATATCTATTACGCTTTTCGTCGCTGTTCTAACAACCAATTCGAACGTTGGTTCATCTTATTGCCCACCATATTTTGCCCACATTGACAATATAACTCCTCAGATAAGTTGTTTGGATATAAATGATAGGACAAATTATTGCGGGGGAGCAATAGAAATAATAAATCACTGCAACGAGGAATTTTATTTCTATAATGAAAATGGCAGTTTAGATAACAATAAAATTTTAGTCAATTTTGAGAGATGGGAAAAGAACATTTCATATTATAATGATCTTAGAAGCAAGACTGGAAGATACTTTCGCGGGTTTGACTATCGCCAAGAACCTTCAATTATGGAAAAACCAGAATTATTCAATCTAACCAATATCAGTGCAGGAAGCGTTGTGAAGAATTGGACCATAAAAATGAGATCTTCGAATGGCACGGATATCACCGTTACAGGCAGGACGGTTTATGAGTCTTCATCCGATAATTCAGATTATTTTGATTATTTCGTATCTGTAGCATTGTCTTCTATTTCTATAGCAGTATTGTCTATTTTGGCAATTCTCGCATACTTCTATATTAGAAAGAAGAAAAAGTAAACCAATATCAGAGGAAATTATCTCGTTGTCACTATCGGCTTCTCCGCAACTATGACCGTGTGTTCTGTCTGCGCCACGGACTTTCCCGAAATTTCTTTCAGCTGCGCGAAAGCGTGGAGCGCGCCTATCCGCGAGAGCTCGTTTATCGCGAGATTCAATTTCAGCGGCGAGAAGCTTTTTTCAACCCATCTCTTCGCGAACGGAAGACCGTTATATTTTGTTTTTGCAAGCTCCAAAATTTTTCTCGCTTCCGCGGAGCGCACCGGCTTGTCCGCAAGCCACATGAAAATGAGCGCTGGTTCGCTGTCCTTAACAAGACCCGTGCCGGTCGTGCAGAACGGCTCAATAGCGTAGGCTTCGCCTTCTTCCAATATTTTACCGGAAGAATTTTTCACGTTGTAAACGTTTGTCCCTGCGTGCAAGTCATACTGTTTCAGCCCGTGCCCTGTAAGGTTGCGAACGGGGTTGAATCCGAATTCCTTTGAAACGTTTTCAATCGCTTCGCCGATTTCGGAAAGCCTTCCTCCCGGCACGAACAATGGAAGCGCAGACTCAAGCATCTTCTCGCTGCACAAAATCATCTTGTCTTTTCCTGCGGGCCTGACCGTGACTGCGGTGTCCGCAATATAGCCGTCGATATGCACGCCCAAATCCAGCTTTACATAATCTTCCGCTTTTATGATTTCTTTGCTTTGAAGAAGGGGAGTGAAGTGCGCGGCAGTCTCGTTTATTCCGATGTTGACGGGAAACGCGGACTTTCCGCCGAGCCCGAATATTTTTTTCTCAATCGCTTCCGCTATCTCAAGAACGCTTGCCCCGTCTTTCACGAGAGCTTTTCCGTAATCAATCGTTTCCTTCGCGATTTTTCCGGCCTGGATGTATTTGTCCAAAATTTGTTTGTCCATAACTCTTACCACTTCAACCTATATCCTTTCTCAAACTTATATTTGCTATTTGCGGGAATTTCCAGAACATATTTGCATGGCTTTTTCGGCGCATAAACTTTCCAAGTTTTCGGATTCAGTGAAAGCGGCTCCGCTTTCTTGACTTCGATAACGCGCTTCCTGCCGTCGATGAAAATGATTTTCAATCCGTAGCTCATCCCGAGCATCCAGAACTCCCAGCTCCGCTCGAACGGAAAAATGAAAAGCATGTTCCTGCGCTTTTCTGAAAAGGAAAGCCCGACAGTCTGCTTCCACGGCGAGCCTGCTGTTTCGCATTCAACCGAAAATTTTCCGGAAACGTTTGCAATTTTCATAATATTGGTTGATTTGGCGGAATAAAAGTTTTCGCGCGCGCGGAAAAACGTTTTTGGAAAAAACAGGCTCAGTAGAATTCCTCAGTCAAAAGCAAAATAAATGATGCAATCCTGCTGAAGTTGTAAGCCAAAACACGAAACATCAATTCATTCTTCTGCGTTGCAAATGTTCTGCCGTTGACGGCAGAACC